>DASQGE010000001.1:0-2166 GCA_035632775.1 Solirubrobacteraceae bacterium
GTTCTTTTCGTCGTCCAGGGTGAAAACGCGCTTGGGATGCACGGCGAGGTCCTTGAAGCCTTCTTTCGCCCCTTCGGTCGCAGGAATTTCCCAGATTTCGCCCGCCGCCTGCGTCACTCCGACATACACCTTGCCCGACGGCGTGACTATCGGCGAGCGGGGGAATTCTGCACGCGGTTTCTTTGCACACGCCGGTTCTTCGGCCGACGGTTCCCCCTGATCGAGACAGTTTTCCTGGTCGACGTAACGCGGACCCAGGCTGCCGTCTTCATGGACTCGCTGCACGGCCGCGCGCAGTTCTTCTTCTCCGGAGCCCTTGTGCGTCGATTCGTCCTGCTGGCCGAGAAGCACGATGTCGTGGCTCTTGGGGTCCACGGCGATCCCGGACGGATCTATGAGCGACACTTTTTCCACTTCCGAGGTCGGGGTCAGCACGGTGCTGGCGGTCAGGACTTTCTGTCCCTTGAGCTGTTCGCCGCTCGCTTCCGTGGAGAACGAATATATCTGTGAGGCCGCGTTGAGCCCAGGGTCGAACACCGGTTTTTCTTCTTCCAGTTCGGCGACTTCTTTCTTGAGCTTCGCCACTTCTTCCTTGAGTTTCGTGACTTCTTCGTGTTTTGCTTCCTTTTCTTTGATCAGTTCTTCCTTTTTGCTGATCTGTTCTTCTTTTTTGCTGATCTGTTCTTCGATCTTTTCGCTTTCTTCAGGGCGGACCCGGACCTCGAGCATGTACACGCGTTTGAGTTCGGCGTCGACCGCGAGCCCGCCCAGGCTGCTGCCGGTGGAGGTCCCCAGTTTCACGCGATTTTCAGCGAGGAATTCGCCTTTTGATCCGAACTCTTTGACGCGCGCGAGGTTGTGCCCGGCTTCTACGAATTCGTCGGCGATGAAGAAGTCGCCGGTGTTGGAGTCCACGGCGAAGTTGTGGTTGGTGAAGGGGTTGACCTGCCCGTGGCCGCCGCCTTCTCCGGGTTTGATGATGCTGGCGCCCACGCGGCCCAGACCTCCGTAAACGGGTTCGGCGGCGCCGGCGCGCTCCACGTCGAGCCCGCCGAACAGCAACAGCGCTCCCAGAAGCGCCAGCAGCAGCGATCGAGTTGAAGGAAGGCGAGCGTGACTCATGGACCTGACTCCGTCAACGAGAAGGCTCCCCGATCGCAGCCGCGCTCGTGTTGCCAAGCAGTGAACAGATTGCAAACACACTCTTTTCAGCGAGCCCGGCGGGGATGAGACGACATTCGCCGCTGGCTCTGGGCGGTCGAGACGGTCGCAGGCGCCACTCGCACCTCGCGCCGTCCGCGACGGGGACGCCGGATCGACGCGCCGGCGAACGCCGCGAGCAGCACGATCCCGAGGACGTAGGCGGGCGCGGGCTCCTGTTCGGAGGCGCGGTAGGCGAGCGCTTGGTTGGAGACGGACTCGGTGGCATGCTCCTCCTCCTCTTCGCGTTCGGCGACCTCGATGGGCGAGGTGACCGCCGAGGTCCCGCTTGGGGGAGTCGGGCGGGCGGGCGTGGGAACCGGCGGCGGAACGATCGCAAGCACCGGCGCTGAAGGCGCGGCCGGGACCAAGAATGGCACCGGCAGTCGGGGCGCCTGGCGCACGGGCGCGGGCGGGATCGCCGCGGGTGGAGGCGGCAGCGGCACCGGCGGGGGCGCCGACGCCGGTGCCGGCCCGGTGGGCGCCGGGGCGGGAGCCGGCGGCGGGACGGTGGCCTGCTGCTGGCGAGCGGGGAGTTCTTTGAGCGGCACCGTGCCGCACGGCTGACGCACGCTGCCGGGCTGGACGGTCACCGACAGCGAGGAGGACAGGCCGCCGGTCCTGATCGTGACGATCGTGGTGCCGGCGTTGTAAGCGCAGAACAGTCCCGACTGGGAGTCCGAGATCGGTTCACCTTTGGCGTTCTGCTCCACCGCGTGTGCACTCTGCGAGGCGGTGTTCGGCATGACGAAGTCGCCGATGTCCGGGCGCGAGGAGGTGAACGTGTACTCCGGCAGCAGGGCCGTGGAACACTCGCCGACGCAGATCGAGGGTATCGGGATGTAGGGGTCGACCCGCTGTTCGGTGCTGTTAGCCCCCGAAATCCCGCCCGCGCGCGGGCGCCGCGCGAGCCCGTCGAACAGCGCGGGCTCGCTGCGGCGCAGGAGCGTCCCGTCTTTGGCTTCC
>DASQGE010000002.1:0-4325 GCA_035632775.1 Solirubrobacteraceae bacterium
CCTACCTGCGCTTCTACAACAACGACCGCGTCCACCACGGACGCCTCACCCGCGGACGCATCCCCGCAGACATCGTCTACCGTGCCCGAAAGATGGAGGCAAGATGAGCCGAACCTGTCGGCACATCTCGGAGGCCGCCCACCCTAAGCTCTCTCCTCCGTAAATCGACGCAACCGGCTGAAACGTGGCCCTGCTGTGAAGTCTGCTCGTCAGCCTGCCTTGGCGTAGTGCTCGACTTGACCGAAGTCGACCATTACGCACGCCTCGTCGCCGACTGTCCAGGCGTCGTGACCGGGTGCGATCGAAACCACGTCGCCCGGTCCGACCTGCGCCTCTGAGCCGTCGTCCATCACGACCTTCATCTGGCCGGAGAGCACGTAGCCGAGATGACGGGTCTGACAGCTGTCGGTCCCGGCGATCGGTTTCAAGTGCTCTGACCAGCGCCACCCCGGCTCGAAAACGGCCTTGAGGACGGGGCCCGTCTCGAGCGATACGACGTCGGCCCTGCCGTTCGCGGCGAACGGACGCGTCTCGTCCGGCGAGTCCAAGCTCTTCACTTCGAGCGCTCCCATCTCAGTCTCCCATCCGGGCCGGCCGTCGCGCGCAGCCGTCGAGCGTGGGCCGTGCCCTTGTTGCCTGTAAGTGCGACCGGTCAACATTACCGCCTTGACGCTGCAACTGGGTCGTTCCGTCTCCTGGCGCTCGGTCGTCTGCACGAGCGTCCGTCGCGGCTTCTGCGCGCCGTCGCCCCTGGCCGCGAGCGGCGTCGTCTCGGATATCCGGGTCGGCGTCGAATTTCGGTGGCGGCCGATGTGACTCCCTGAGGGGCCGGTCAGGTCAAGTCACGCGGAAGCGGTAGACCCCGACCAGGGTGCTGACCTCGGCGCAGCCGGGCGGGGGCGGTTCCAGTTCGCAGGTGCTCGAGGGGTTGACGGAGATCTCGTGGACGGTCCCCGAGTAGACGCCCCGGCACCAGCGCGCGTGCCGGTATGGCGAACGTGCATGCACGCGAAGGAGCTGGCCCTTGCGAAGCCCGCGGCCGGATGAGGTGTAGATTTCGAGATCTTCTGCGCAGGCAGAGCGTGACGGCCCTTTGACGTCGATCCCGTAGCTCTCGTTGTACGGATCGATCGTCGTGTCGATGGGCGCCCTGAATGAGATCGCGAACGTCGTGTGCGGGCCACCGTGACCCGGCTGGACCTGGATCGGCGTTCGAGCCTGAGCGGAGCTGGAGAGGACCGCGAGGGCGCCGGCCGCGAGCAGAAGCGCCCTGCGCGCGATCCTCGTGGCGCCGGCAAGGAACATGGCGACATCCTACGCCCGCGGCCGGCGTCGCAGGCGCGACCGAACCGGACGCTAACCTGGACTTGTGACTACCCAGGCAGATCAAGCGGCCAAGCGGCGCCTCGAAAGGCTGGCCGAGGTCCAGCGCCAGATCGAGGACGGCTCGCTGAAGATCCGCAAGATGACCCCGGCGGAGCGCAAGCGCCATCCCCCGAGACCGGCGCAGCGACGCCGCGGGTGACGGGGCTCCCGGTGTGAAGATCGGCGCACGTGCGGCTGCTCGGATCGCCGGCTGCGGCCGAGCGGAGCGCACGGCACTCATTCGAAGGAGCGCCGCGACAGCCTGATTACGCTTGCAGCATCAGCGTGACCGGTCCGTCGTTGACCAGCTCGACGGCCATGTGCGCGCCGAAGAGCCCGCGGCGAGCTCCGGCACGCTCGCAGAAGCGCTCGTACAGCGGCTCGGCCTGCTCGGGCGGGGCGGCTGCGAGAAAGTTCGGACGATTGCCGCGTCGGGTGTCGCCGTAGAGCGTGAACTGGCTGATGCACAGGATCTCGCGCTCGCCGAGCGGCTCGTTCATGCGTCCCTGCGCATCTTCGAACACGCGCAGCGCGCGCACCTTCTCAGCCAACCGGTCCGCCGTGGCGGCGTCGTCCTCGCGCGCGACCCCCAGCAGCACGAGCAGGCCCGGTCCGATCGCCGCGAGAACGCGATCGTCGACTCGCACGCCGGCGCGGCTGACCCTCTGAACGAGCGCGCGCACCCGTGGTCCTAGCGGCGCGGGGCGGGGCGACGCTGCGTGGCGGTCATCTCGACGCAGACTACCTTCCAGCGGCCTGCGCAGAAGCCTTCTGCGGCCATAGCGCGATTGCAATGGCCAACGACCGACGGTGAGATTTGCCGTCTTGTCGAATCGATATAAACGGTGTCGGGTCTGACTGTCAAGTCGATGCTGTTACTCGCGCCGATGGGGCTCTACCGGGTCGGCCGAAATGAAGGAGGGGGAATGCCCAGAATCATCGTGACCACCGAGCAGGGTGAGCGACCAGATGCGCCCGTGCTGCTCGACGAGCGTGTATGCGTGGCGCATCTCAGCGACAGCCACTCGGCCGAGCAGCTCATCCAAAGACTCGGCTGGGCCGTGGCCGACGCCGAGGATGTCGAGCGCGCGCTGTCGCAATCCGACCGTCTGTCGACCGCCTGACCGGCCGACTGTTCGCCCGGCGCCAGGCTCCGGCGCGCAGGATGGCGTGCACCCTTCGCGGGTCGTCTCGGGCGAGCCCGTTTGCGGCGGCGAAAGGGGCGAGGCGACCGTTCCGAGCGCGTCAGTGACCATCGAGCGATCTCGAAATCGGGCTCTTCCCAGCTGCCCGCGTCGGGCTGCAGGACGCGAGCGGAGATCGGGATGTGACGTCCGGCATGCCGAGGGCGCGCGTCGGCAAGAAACGTTGCAGACCTTCAGGTGTGATGCAAATTGCAGGAAGACCTGCTAGCTTGCGCGCCGTTCGTGCCTAATCCTCGGCCCCAAGGGGTCGGGGAGCGGGGGACCCAATGCAGCCACAGAAGAGGCTGCGGGGGCGAATCGCCACCACAGCGTGGCGTAGCGCATGTGCGCGAGCCCGACAGCTAACCCCGTAGGCGCCAAGCGATTTCGAAAGGACTAGTGCATGTCGGGATTGCCGTCGCGTGACCTTGCTGTTCTGGACCCCTGGAAGGCTTCGTCTGCCCGCTCGCGCGCGCGGCGGGAGCGTGCGGCTGTCCGCAAGCGCCGCTCGGGCGCCGGGAGCGCCTCTGCACTGTCGCTGTCGGCGCTGCTCGACCCAGATCGCGGGCGCCGCGCCGGCGCGCGCGATCTGGCGAAGGCGGAGCTTTGGGAGCTGTCGCTCGGACGCTCGCGCGCGCGCAGGCGAGCCGAAGAGCTGCGGTTCGTGCCCGCGGGGACGCGCGCGAAGCGGATCTCGCTGGGGGCGCTGGCGGCGCTGACCGCCGGTCCGAGCGCTGGCCTGGCGGAAGCGAGCGGCCCGGTGTCGCTCCCCGCGGGCCCGCCGACGACGACGGAACACAACATCGTGCTGAGCGAAGGCAGCGAAGGCAGGCAGGTGGAGCTGCTGCAGAAGGCGCTGGGGAACGTGGAAGTGGACGGGATCTTCGGACCGGAAACCGAAGCGGCGGTGCGCAGCTTCCAGGCCAGCAGAGGGCTGACGGTCGACGGGATCGTCGGGCCGCAGACGAGCGCGGCGCTGCGCGGCCAGGCTCCGGCGAGGGCATCGGCGGCGGACGTGAGCGGCGCGGAAGGTGAATCCTCGCACGCACCGGGGGGCGGCGCAGTGGCGCGGCTGCAAGGCGCGCTCCACCTCCAAGTCGACGGCGAATTCGGTCCGCAGACGGAGGCGGCGGTCAAGCGCCTGCAGGCTCGGAACGGGCTGACGGTGGACGGAATCGTGGGACCGGCGACCTGGAGCGCGATCGGGGTCAGCGGCGAGAAGACGCTGCATCCGCCGCGTTCGGCGCGGGCGGGCGGCGGGTCCTCGAGCTCGGCGGGCGGCGAAGGCGGCAGTCCGAGCGCCGTGGCGAGGGTGATCGCCGCGGGCGATGAAATCGCGACGCGCCCGTACGTGTACGGGGGCGGGCACGGCTCGTTCCAGTCCAGCGGGTACGACTGCTCGGGCTCGGTGTCCTACGCGCTGCACGGCGGCGGGCTGCTGAGCTCGCCCGAGGACTCGACCGCGCTGGAGTCCTACGGCGAAGCGGGGCCGGGCAGATACATCACGATCTATGCAAACTCGGAACACGCGTTCATGGTCGTGGACGGCAAACGGTTCGACACGGTCGCACAGCAGGAAACGGGATCGCGGTGGTCGAGCTCGATGACCTCGACGGCGGGATACGTCGCGCGCCATCCCACCGGACTGTAGGGTCCGAGCGAATCTACGGAGCGGGGCGAGAGTCGGAGCGGTCCGGCGATCGCCCCGCCCCTGAAGCTGGGCCTGGATCCTGAGGCGGCCCGAGACGAGCCGGCCCGACCCGATCTGAGGTCCGC
>DASQGE010000003.1:0-11062 GCA_035632775.1 Solirubrobacteraceae bacterium
AGATAGTGCGTCCGCGCGCTCATGTCGAAGAACGTCAACAGCACCTGCGCGCTCGTCACGCCCCGCTCCCGCAGCAGCTCGTCGTACACCCTGTACAGCTTGCCCTGCCCCACCGCGCTCGCCGCCTGCAACTCGCCGACCGTGCTCGGACGCTGCCCCAAGCCCATCGTGCGCATCCCCCGCGCGATCGCCCCGCTCGTCACCAGGATCGCCTCCGCGCCGTGCTCGTGCAGCTTCGCGGCGGCGTCGCACGCGCGCGCGAGCGCCTCTTCGCGCAGCTCGCCCTCGGCGTCCGCCACGACGCTCGAGCCGAGCTTGATCACCACACGTCTCATGCCGTCAAGCTATCGCTCCGGCTCGCGACGCAGCGCGGCCCTACGCGCACACGTCCGGATCGAGCTCGAACGGCACGCCCGCGATCTCCACGTCGTCGCCCGGCTCGAAGCCCTTCTCTTCGAGCGCCGCCACCACGCCGATTCGCCGCAGCCGTTCCTCCAGGTACGCGAGCGCGTCCTCGTTGTCGATGTCATAGCGCTGCAACAGCCGTTCGATCCCGCGTCCGCTCACCGCGAACCTTCCCGGGCCCACGCGTTCGACCGTGAAGCCGCGCCCGGCCCCGCCCGGCCTGAACACCATGTGCTCGGCCAGCTCCCGCTCGTCCCCGCCGGCGGCGCCCCCACGCCCGGCCGCGCCCGGTTCGGCGCGGAGCTCGTCCCCCTCGCCCGTCCCCGCGCGGAGCTCCTCACCTTCGCCCGTCCCGACGGCCTCGGCGTCGCCCACGGTCCGCAGCAGCAGCTCCGCCAGCTCCTTCACGCCCGCGCCGGTCGCGCTGGAGGTCGCCACCACGGCCACCTCGGGACCGAGCCTGCGCCGCCATTGCGCGACCGCCTCCCCCGCGCGCTCAGGCGTCACGAGGTCCGCCTTGGAGAGCACCAGCACCCGCGGAAGCTCCGCCAGGCGTGGGTCATGCGCGGCCAACTCGCGCTCGATCGTCGCGTGGTTCGCCACCGGGTCCGCGCCCTCGCCGGCTGAGATCTCAGGCGCGACGTCCAGCACGTGCACGAGCAGCCGCGTGCGCTCGACATGCGCCAAGAAGTCGTGCCCGAGCCCCGCCCCCCCGCTCGCCCCCTCGATCAGGCCCGGGATGTCCGCCACCACCAGCTGCCGGCTTTCGGCCTCGTCCTCGAGCACCCCGAGCACCGGTGAGAGCGTCGTGAACGGATAGCTCGCGACCTTCGGCGCCGCGCGCGTCAGCCGCGCCAGCAGCGAGGACTTGCCGGCGTTCGGCATCCCCACCAGGCCCACGTCCGCGAGCAGCCTCAGCCGCAGCTCGATCCAGCCCTCCTCGCCGGGCAGCCCGCGCTCGGCGAACCGCGGCGCCTGGCGCGTCGCGGTCGCAAAGCGCTTGTTCCCGCGCCCGCCCGCGCCCCCCCGCGCGATCCGCGCGCGCTGGCCGCCCGCGATCAGCTCCCAGCGACGCCCCTCGAGGTCGTCGGGGCCCCCGCCCCGCGCTTCGGTCCCCGGCGGCACCCTTATCGTCAGCGTCTCCCCGTCGGCGCCGTGCCTCAGCGCGCCTTCGCCGTGACCTCCACGTCCGGCGTGATAGTGGGCCCTGCGCCGGAACCCGCGCAGGTCGCGCAGCGACTCGTCGCACACGAGCACCACGTCCCCGCCCCGCCCGCCATCGCCGCCGTCGGGCCCCCCGCGCGGCACGTGCGCCTCGCGGCGGAAGCTCATGCAGCCGTCGCCCCCCGCTCCGCCGCGGACTTCGATCTTCGCGCGGTCGTCCATCGCCGCCCTCGCCCTCGTGCCCGTCCGGCGGGCCGAGGCCGGGCGCTCGCCGCTAGGCCCCTTGGCCGTCCCCGCCGATCGACGATCCACGTGATCGTCGATCGGCCAGCACGACGCTGACCACGCGCCCGCGCCGGCCCGCGGTGAACGCGACCGTGCCGGCCGCGCGCGCGTACAGCGTGTCGTCCTTGCCGATCCCCACACCCTCGCCCGGCTTGAATTTCGTCCCCCGCTGGCGCACGATGATCTCCCCGCCGCTCACGCTCTGTCCGGCGAACGTCTTCACGCCCAGGCGCTGCGCGTTGGAGTCGCGACCGTTGCGGCTCGATCCGAGCCCCTTCTTATGCGCCATCCGTCTTCGCCTCCTTCGCGGCTTTCCTCGGTTTGACAGGCGCCGCCGTCTTCGGCTTGGCGGCGGCTTTCGCCTCGGGGGCGGCGGACGCGGCTTCGGCAGAGGCAGGTTTGGCAGGCGCCGGTTTGGCAGGCGCCGGTTTCGCCGCCACGGGCTTCGCCGCTCCCGCCTTCGCCGGCACGGCCTCTCCGACCTTTGCGCGCTGGCCGATCCCGGACGAGCGGTCGCCACTCAGCGCGAGCTCGGTGACCTCGATCCTGGTGAGCTCCTGCCGGTGGCCGTTGCGCCGCTTGTAGCCGCGCTTGGGCTTGAACTTGAACACCCTCAGCTTCTCGCCCCGCTCGTGCGCGATCACCCTGGCGGTGACCTTCACCTTCTCCAGGCCCGCCCTGTCGAACACCGCCTCCTCGGAGCGATACAAGATCGGCTGCAGCGCCACGCTCTCGCCCTCGGCGGCCGCCAGCCGCTCGACTACGAGCCGCTGGCCGCGCTCGACGCGGTACTGCTTGCCGCCTGTCTTCACGATCGCATACATGCCTGTCTCGGTCCTCGTTCCCTCGCTACTCGGTGCTCGCCTTCGCCTTTGCAGCCGAACGGCGTCGCCCGCCCCTGCGGCCGCGACGCCGAGGCTTGGATTGTAGGCCATCCCCGGAGCCCTCCGCCCCCTCCTCGTGCCCGGCGTCCGGCGAGCCGCTCGCCGCCCCGACCTCTACGGTCACGGGCGCGGCGCCGTTCCCGGACGCCGCCGCCTCCCGCGGCGGGGTGGCGTCCGGCTTGGGCTTCGCGGGCTTCGGCGCGGGTTTCGCCGGGCTCGGCTTGGCCGCGTCCGTCCGTTTCCTGGTCCTGCGCCGCGGCGGCGCCGCGCTGCGCGGCGCGGGCCTGACGACCTCGCCCGACTCGTCGAGCAGCAGCGCGCTCGCAGCGGTGCGCCCGACCTGGTCGATCCGCACCATCCGCTTCTCGCCGACGTGCGCGGCGGCCCCGGCGATCGAGATGATGTAGCCGTCGATTTTGGCGACCGCGTCATCGACGTCGTACATGTGCGGCTCGACGATCTCGACCAGCACCTCGTCGCCCTGCCTGAACGGCAGCGCGCGCTCCTCCACCTCCTCGCGGGTGCCGAGAAAGGTGATCGCGAAATGGTCGAGCGCCAGCCCCCCGGAGCCCTCGAACAGGAACGACTTGCCCGTCTGCGCCTCCAGCGCGTGCAGCACGCGCGAGCCGTGCCCTGTGAACTGCGTGCTCACGCGCGGGTTCATCTGCACCAGCAGCGCCTGCGCGTCGGGGTGTTCGGCCGCGACATCGCGCAGCTTGCGCTCGAACTCGATCGCGATCGTCTCCTCGCTCTTGATCACGCCCTCGCCCTCGCACGTCGGACACGGCCGGCTCATGATCTCGCGCACGCCCTCGGTCACGTTCTGACGGGTCATCTCGACCAGGCCGAGCTTCGAGATCTCGGCGGTGAACGTCTTCGTGCGGTCTTCGTCGAGCGCCTTGCGCAGCGTCTTCATCACGGCGTCGCGGTTGCGCGCGCGCGCCATGTCGATGAAATCGATCACGATGATCCCGCCGATGTCGCGCAAGCGCAGCTGGTTTACCACCTCCGCGGCGGCCTCGAGGTTCGTTTTCGTGATCGTGTCCTCCAGCGCGGCCCCTTTGCCGCGGCCGATGAAGCTGCCCGAGTTGACGTCGATCACGGTCAGCGCCTCGGCATAGTCGATCATCAGATAGCCGCCGCTGGGCAGGTCCACGCGGCGCGAGAGCACGCCCTCGATCGCCTCGTCGACCTTGTAGGCCTCGAACAGCGGCGTATCGGGCTCGTCCCACAGCTCGACCCGCTCGACCAGCTCGGGGGCGGTGCGCGCGAAGAACGACACCAGCCTGTGGTGCTGCTGCTCGTCGTCGACGATCGCCCGCTCGAAGTGCGCCGAGAAGATGTCGCGCACGACCCGCACCGACAGGTCGGCCTCCTGGAAGACCAGATCGGGCGCCTCCGTCTCCTGCACCCGCTTGACGAGCACCTCGTGCAGCTTGTGCAGGTACTTGAGCTCCCGCTCGAAGTCCTCGCGCTTGGCCCCGTGCGCCGCGGTCCTGACGATCGCGCCGCCCTTCCCCAGGTCGAGCTTGGCCGTCTGCTTGCGCAGGCGCTCGCGCTCCGAGTCCTCCAGCCGTCTGGAGACGCCGACGCCTTCGCCGGTGGGGGCGTAGACCATGTAGCGCCCGGCGATCGTCAGCTCCATCGACAGCCTCGCGCCCTTCGTCTTCAGCGGGTCCTTGATCACCTGCACGACGATCTCCTGCCCCGGCTTGAGCAGGTCCGCGATCTTGTGCTTGCCGCCGCCGCGGCCGCGCTTGGCGACCTCGACGCCGGGCAGCACGATCTCGTCGACGTGCAAAAAGCCGTTCTTCTCCAGGCCGATGTCGACGAACGCAGCCTCCAGGCCGGGCAGGACGTTGTCGACCTTGCCCTTGTAGATGTTGCCGACGATCGAGCGCCCACCGCGGCGCTCCAGGTACAGCTCAGCTACCCGATAGCCCGCTCCTGGTCGATCGCCGGGCTTCTTGCGCCGGGCGCTCCTCGAGGGGGACTTCGCGGCGCCCGGCGTTCCGGTCGCCTCCAGCAGCGCGACGCGCGTCTCCGCGCGGTCGACGCTCACAAGCACTTGCTTTTTCAATTTTTCGATCCAGTCTTGTCATATGTCTAATAGAGCCCCACCCGGCCCTTGAGCGCGGCCGAGGCGCGGGACCGGACGTAGATCGACTGCAGCAGACCTACGGCCAGAAGAGTGGTGATCACCGACGAGCCGCCATAGCTCATCAGGGGCAGCGTGACGCCGGTGATGGGCATGATCCCAATGGTCATTCCCACGTTCACGAACACTTGAAACATGAGCATAGCCGCTACGCCGGCCGCGACCAGCGCCCCGAACAGGTCCTTGGCCATCGTCAGGATGCGCAGCGTGCGCCAGATCAAGAGCGCATACAGGCACAGCACGAGCCCCGCGCCCACGAAGCCGTACTGCTCGCCGACCGCCGCGAACACGAAGTCGGTGTGGCTCTCGGGCACGTAGCCCAGGGGCACCTGCGTGGCGCCCCCGCCGCGGCCCGTCTTCTGGCCGGAGCCGATCGCGATCTTCGCCTCCTCCTGCTGATAGCTCCTCTTCTTGCGCGGGTCGGTCGAGGGGTGCAGGAACGCCGTCAGCCGTTCGGTCTCATACGCCTTGAGCACGTGCACCCCGGCCGCCGGCGCCGCGACCAGCACGAACGTCAGCGACAGCGCCACCAGCGCCAGCAGCGCGCAGAGCTGGCGCGAGGACGTCCCCGCCACCAGCAGCAGCACGAACGCGATCACCATGTAGACCATCCCCGAGCCGAGGTCCGGCTGGGCGATCACGAACATCGCCGGGACCAGCGCCGCCAGCATCACCCGCGCGGTCGTGTCGCGCTCGCGCAGCCGCCGCGCCCGGTCGACGACGAACGCCGACAGCGCCAGGATCAGAAGCACCTTGCCGAGCTCCGAGGCCTGGAAGGAGAGCAGCGGCAGGCTGATCGCGCGCGTCGCGCCTTTGGCGGAGTGCCCCACCGCCAGCACCGCCAGGATGCTGCCGATCAGCAGCCCGTAGATCGCGTTTTTCAGCGGTCTCAGGCGCGCGTAGTCCACGCGCGCCAGCACGAGCATCGACAGGCCGCCGAGCACCAGGTAGAGCACCTGCCGATCCACGTAGTAGCCGGGATCGCCCGGAATCAGGTTGTGCGTCGCCGCGCCGAGCGTGACGACCGACGCGATCGCCAGCCCCAGCACGGCGAGGGTCAGCAGCGGATCCAGCGGCAGCCGCGGCGAGGTGCGCGCGCCCGCCTCCTCTGCGCGCTGGGGCGCCTGGACCACCGGGGGTCCGATCGGAGTGGTGCGGACGGGAGGATTCATCGCGTCGTAATGGCCAGGCTCAGAAGGTTTTCGAGGTTCCCGCGACGAACTGCTCGGGCTTGCCGAACCACTTCGACGCCATCAGCCGGGCGATCGGCGCGGCCGTTTCGGCGCCGAAGCCGCCCTGCTCGACGGTCACGGCGATCACGATCGGCCGCTTGGGGTCGGCGACGTAGCACATGTACCACGACTGGTCTTCCTTGGGCGGGCGTTCGGCTGTGCCCGTCTTTCCATACACCGGGTGCTGAGACTGGTTCCACCCGCTCCACACGTCGAAGGAGGTGCCGCCCGGCTGGCTCGCGGCATCGTGGATGCCTTCCATCACCAAGCTCAGATCGGCGTAGTTCAGGCGCACGTGGCCCGCCGGCGGGAAGCTCAGGTCCTGCACCAGGCCGCCGTCGGCTTCGTCGATCTCGAGTCCCAGGTGCGGCCGTACGACCGTGCCATAGCCCTGGTGCATGTACGCGTTGGCGAGCGTCGAGTACGCGACCGCCATCTGCAGAGGCGAGGTGATCAGATCGCCCTGGCCGACAGCCAGGTGCATGTTGTCGCCCACGCTCCACTGCCGCCCGTCGGAGATGCCGCAGCTGCTCACGCGCCGCCGACGCTCGCACGCGAGCTCTTGCGCGGCCACTTTCGCGCGCCACCTGCGGTCGGGCACGACCCCGGTGATCTCGCTCGGCAGGTCGATGCCCGTCTGCTCGCCCACTCCGAGCTTGTGGGCCATTTCCTGGATCACGCTGCCATGGCTGTTGGCGAGCTCGCCGACTTCGAAGAAGTACGTGTCCGAGGACACCCGCAGCGCGTTGACGAGGTCCAGCGCCCCGTATTCGGCCTTCCCGGCGTTGCAGAACCGCTCGGTCGAGACGTGGATGCACTGCCCCGCGCCGAGCGCCGCGTTCGGATCGAGGACCCCGCTTTCCAGCGCGCCCATCGCGGTGATCGGCTTGAACGTCGAGCCCGTCGGATAGGTGCCGTTGACCGCGCGATCCGTCAGCCGCGCGGGTTCTTCTTCGCCGCCGCCCGCCTTGCCCTCCAGCGCTTCGTATTCGCTTTTGGTGAGCGGTTTGGCGAACTTGTTCGGGTCAAACCACGGATACGAGCCCATCGCCAGCACCTGCCCGTTGCGCGGGTCGAGCGCCGTGAACGCGCCCGCGACAGCCGGTTTGCCACCCGCTCTGGCCCGTTCGATCCCTTCCAGCAGCGCCTTTTCCGCCTCCCGCTGCAAGCCGAGGTTCAGCGTCACCCTGAGGCTGTAGCCCGCCTTGGGCGGCGTCGCCTTCAGCGTGCTCGGCTCGGGATAGCCTTCCGAGTTGACCTCCACCCGCTGCACGCCGTCTTCGCCGCGCAGGTAGCGGTCGTAGTAGTACTCGAGCCCTTCCTGGCCCACGACCGTCCCCTGCTTGACGCCCTGGAACGCCCTCAGCTTCAGCTCCGGTTTCGAGACCTGGCCGACATTGCCGAGCACCTGCGCCGCCATCACGCCGTACCGATAGGCGCGGATCGAGACCGGCTGCTGGATGACGCCGGGATATTCGTTCTGGCGCTCGCCGAGCACCGTCAGCACGACGGGCCCCGCGTCGGTCTTGATCGTCACGGGCGCGTAGGGCAACGCCGTACGCCCCTTTTCGACGAGCGCGTCGATGTGCCTGGCGCTCATCCCCAGCAGCGCCCCCAGGCGCCGGTACAGCGCCCCCCTGCGGGCGCCTTTCGGCGGCAGCGCCGAGGGCACGACCTGCACCGCGTTGGTCACCCTGCTGGCGGCGATCGCCTTGCCTTCGCTGTCGAAGATCTCGCCGCGCGGCGCGGCGACCG
The DNA here is from genome assembly GCA_035632775.1 of Solirubrobacteraceae bacterium. Taxonomy (GTDB): domain Bacteria; phylum Actinomycetota; class Thermoleophilia; order Solirubrobacterales; family Solirubrobacteraceae; genus Palsa-744. The sequence goes on from DASQGE010000003.1 coordinate 7,884, forward strand.
GCAGGTCGCGCACGCGGTTGGCGTTCGCCTGCTGGACGTACTGTTCGCCGGAGAGCACCTGCAAGTACCACAGCCTGAAGAAGATCACCCCGAACATCACCGCCGCCACCCCGCCCAGGATCGCCACGCGGAACGCCATCTGCGGCGAGGTCGGGGGCGTGCGCGCCGGGCCGGAGCTCGTCCCTGCGGCGGAGTCGTCCGGACGAAAGCGCTGGATCGCGCTCATGTTCTGGTGAGGGGGCTCAGCCCGCCGGTCGTGTATGCACGGCGCCGGCGGCGGCGCGGGTCTCGGGGCAGGCCGCCGATCAGGCAGCGGCGCACCAGCGCCCACATCGGCAGCGCGACGATCGTGGCGACGAGCACCCCGAACGCGATCTGGCGCAGCAGCTCGAAGCTGACGGGCGCATCGACGCCGAGCATGAACTCCATCAGCGAGTAGCCCGCCAGCGCGCCGCCGGCGGCGGCCGCGCCCACCAGCAGGGGCGTCAGCGCCGCCTGCGGGTCGCGCAGCTCGCGCAGGCGTCCGCTCCAGTAGCCGATCAGCGTCAGGATCAGCGACGTCAGCCCGAGCGTCTGCACGAGCGCGAGATCGACGAGCAGGCCGACCGCGAAGCCGCTCACCGCCCCAAGCGTCGAGCCGCACAGCAGGCCGATGAACGCGACCAGCAGCGGGGACAGGTCGACCGTCACGCCGAACACGGGCACCTCGGAGACCACGCCGATCTGAAAGAACACGATCGCGACCGCAAGCGCCGCGATGCGCGCGAGCAGGCCGCGGGACACGCCCGCGGCGCTCATCCGCCGGCTCCCGCCGTCGACGCCAGCTGCCCGGCCACGCCGCCCGGCGGGCCGCCCGCCTGGCGGCCCGCCGGGACGCTCGGCGTGAGGCTGCTCAGGCGAGCCGGGAGCGTGCCGGGAGCCGCCGTCAGGACCTGCACGACATCGAGGTTTCGCAGGTCCGCCAGCGGGCGCACGTTGACAGCCTCGTAACCGCTTTCTTCAGCCGTCGAGGTCACCTGCCCGATCGGGATCCCGCGCGGGTACAGCGAGTCGTCAGGCCCCGCCACGGTACCCGAGGTGTACACATATTCGCCGGGATTCGCCACGGTGTTCGCGGGCAGGTACTGGAGCAGCAGATCGTTCGGATCGCCCACCTTCGGCTGCACTATGCCGGTCGCGCCGGTCGCGCCGATGCGGGCGCTGACGCCCATCGAGCTGTCGGTGATCAGGCTGACCTGGGCGCCGTCGGACGTCACCAGCGTGACCTTGCCGACGAGGCCTTCGTCGTTGATGACCGGGTCGTTGACCCGTACGCCCGCCGGGGTTCCCTTGTCGATCACGACCGTCGCGTACCAGATGTTCGGCGACGTCCCCACGACCGTGGCCGCCACCGGATGGTAGTCGGCGACGCTGAGCCGGCCGTCGAGGTGGAACATGCTCAGCAGTTCGCGATAGGACTGCTGGTCGACTCGGTCGGCGACCACTTCGCGGCGCAGTCTGTCGACCTGCTTGCGCAGCTGCGCATTCTGGCTTTTCGCGTGCAGCGTGTCGCCGAACCAGCCGAACAGGTCACGCACCGGCTTCAGCGCCTTGTTGGCGCCGTCCTGGATCGGCGAGATCACCGTCAAGAAGCCGCGCTGCACCGAGTGCAGGCGTCCGCCGGGCGCCTCGCCGAAGTAGGCGGTCAGCAGGACCAGGGAGAGCACGACGAGCAGCGCGAGCACCGCACGTCGACGCCGGACCGTCTTGTTGTACACGACTCAGAGCCTTCCAAAGCGTTCATCGGACAGAGTACCCCGACCCCGGCGGACAGGCCGCGGCACGTCGGTCGGAGCGCGGCAGGCAGGCATGGCGCGACCGGTGAACGTTACGCGACAGGCAGACGTGGCGCGACCGGCGAACGCTACGCGGCAGGCAGGCATGGCGCGGCGGACGGGCAGCGCCAGCCCTCACCGGCGCCGCCGGTTGCGCGAGCTGCGGTTGGCACGATGGATCGCCTCGAACTCCTCCAGCGAGCGACCCGAGCCGACCGCCACGCACGTCAGCGGCGACTCGGCCAGGTGCGCCGGCATCTGCGTCTCCTCGCGCAGGCGCTCGTCCAGGCCCTGCAACAGCGAGCCTCCGCCCGCGAGCATGATCCCGCGATCCATGATGTCCGACGCCAGCTCCGGCGGGGTGCGGTCGAGCGTCTCCTTGACCGCATCGATGATCTGGCTCAGCGGCTCCTCGAGCGCCTGGCGGATCTCCTCGCTGGTGAGCACGACCGTCTTCGGCAGCCCCGAGACCATGTCGCGGCCGCGGATCTCCGCCTGCAGCTCGTCCGGCATCGCGCAGGCCGAGCCGATCTCGAGCTTCAGCTCCTCCGCGGTCTGCTGGCCGATCAACAGCTTGTACTCGCGCTTGGCGTAGTTGATGATCGCCTCGTCCATCTCGTCGCCCCCGACCCGGATCGACTGCGACACGACGATCCCGCCGAGCGAGATCACGGCCACCTCGGAGGTGCCGCCGCCGATGTCCACCACCATCGAGCCGGTCGGCTCGCCGACCGGCAGCCCCGCGCCGATCGCCGCCGCCATCGGCTCCTCGATCAGGTATGCGGTGCGCGCGCCCGCCGACAGGCAGGCCTCCTCGACGGCGCGCTTCTCCACGCCCGTAACTCCGGACGGCACGCACACCACCACGCGCGGGTGCGCCCAGCGGTTCTGGTGGACCTTCTGGATGAAGTGCCTCAGCATCTCCTCGGTCACGTCGAAGTCGGCGATCACCCCGTCCTTGAGCGGTCTGATGGCCTGGATCGTCCCGGGCGTGCGCCCGAGCATGCGCTTTGCCTCGATGCCGACCGCATGCACTTCCCCCGAGCGCGAGTCGATCGCCACCACGCTCGGCTCGGACAGCACGATCCCGCGCCCGCGCACGTACACGAGCGTGTTCGCCGTCCCCAGGTCCACCGCCATGTCGCGGCCGCCGAAGCCTGTCAGGTAGGTGAAGATGCTCATCGGTCGGATCGAGGACGCGTCCGTCGGCTCATGCGCGCACGCGCTTTCGAGCTCGGCTGCGCCCCTTCGACGCGATCGTGTCCGGTGGCCGACGTCGCCCGCGGCAGTCTAGCGGACGCCCCTCCGCGACCTCCACGCCTGCCAGCGTATTTGCAGGCTCCACCGAGGTCGCTCGCGGTCATA
>DASQGE010000004.1:0-17173 GCA_035632775.1 Solirubrobacteraceae bacterium
GAAAAGCCCGGGCTCGAAGCCCATCGTCCAAAACGGCCTGCCCCACTGCGTTCCCCCTGAAAGCCCCTGTCCCGGTCACCCGACCCTAGTAGGGTCGGGCCCGGACAGCAGCCCTCAACCCCGCAGTTTCATGCCCCGAAGATGGCCGTGGCCTGGCTGATCTTGCCGGCGCTCGCCGCCGCGTACCTGCTCGCGGCGCCCGCGCCGACTCGCACCCGCCTCGCTCACATCGCGCTCGCCGGAGCCGTGACCGTCGCGGTATCCCTGTGCTGGATGACCGTCGTGTCCCTCGTGCCCGCCCACGACCGCCCCTACGTCGACGGCACCCAGAACAACTCCCTGTTCAGCCAGACGTTCGACTACAACGGGATCGCGCGTCTGAAACGCGGGAACGTCTACGCCGGGGTGGGGCATCCGGCCGCCTTTCTCGTACGCCTCTCCGAAGCGAGCTCCTCGCCCACGCACAGGATCAAGCCCGGTTGGCACCGGCTGCTGAGCGGGGTGTTCGGGCGCGATGACGGGTGGCTGCTGCCCGCCGCGCTGATCGCCGCAGCCGGCGTGCTGATCGAGCGCCGCCGAGCCGGCCGCCGCGACCCGCTCAGGGCGTCCGTGGTGCTGTGGGGCGCGTGGCTGCTGATCATGGCGGTCTTCTTCAGCGCGGGCGGCTACCCGAACTCGTACTACGTCGCCGCGCTCTCGCCCGCAACCGGCGCGCTGTGCGGAGCCGGCGTGGCGCTCGCGTGGCGAGCCCGACGCCGTCCCGCGGCGAGGGCCGGCCTTGGGGCCGCGGTGCTCGGCTCGATCGGCTACGGCGTCTATCTGCTCCATGGCGGAACCGGGGTCCCTGGGTGGCTGATCCCCGTTGCGGCCGGCGCCGGCGCGGTCGGTGCTCTGGCGCTGCTCACGGCGCGTGGCGCGAACGGCCCCAGATCCCTCACGAGCCGCGCCGCCATTCTGGCAGTCGCCTGCGCGCTACTGCTCCCCGCGGTCGCCTCGGTGCTCATGGTCACTCGCGGCCTCGGGCCGTTCGCGGCGCCGTACGAGCCCGCATCGGCCACGGTGTCACGCGCCTCCGCGCGGCAGACGCTCCTGCTTGACGAGCAGGTCGTAGAACAGCTCTCCTCGACCTACGGCACCCCGATCGCCTTTGCCACGGACTCCTCGATCCTGGCCGCCCCCTTCATCCTGGCCACGGGCAAGGAGGTGCTTCCGATCGGAGGCTTCCAGGGCGGGGTGCCCGCCCCCTCCCTGACCGAGCTGCAACGCCGCATAGCCTCAGGAGAGGTCCGCGCCTTCGTCGTCCCGGTCGCCGGCGACGATCCGCGCATCGCATGGATCCGCACCCACTGTGCGCGACCTTCGGAATCACAGGCGAACGGCGGGGCCGTGACGGCGCTTTACGACTGCGGCAACGCCTGAGCCTGAGCGCGGCGACACGCGCGGTTCCGCGCCGCGGACCGGTACTACGAGCCCTCGATCGCCGCGAACACCTCGTCCAGCAGCTGCTGCCGGTCGGCGACCTCGTAGTTCTCGGCGATGTAGCGGTCGGTCGCCTCGCGCGAGTCGCCGTTGAGGGCCATGTTCAGCGCAACCAGGCGCGCGTCGTAATCGGCCGGCTCGGATGCCCGGGCGGGCGGCTGCGCAACCGGCGCCGAGGGCCCGTTCGCCGCGGCCTCTCCCGCCGAGGCGCCGAACGCGGGCGCTCGCGGCGGCGCGGACACGGCCGGCTTGGGCGGAGAGGGCGCGGGTGGTGGCGCAGACGAGGCGGGCGGCACAGGCGACACAGGCGACACAGGCGACGCAGGCGACGTGGATGCTCCGGACGGCAATGGCGCCTCGGGCGAGGTCGCGGCATCCGTCGCAGAACCGGCCGGCTCGAGCGGGGCGGCCGACCTGCGGCCGGCGGCCGCGTCGTATAGCTCCCCCATGTTCGTCTCGACCGTGGCAAGGTCTCCCGCGAGGCTGGTGGCGCCGGCGCGCAGGCTCTCGACCAACGAGCTCACCTGTCCGTCCATCGCCTCCACCCGCGCGAGCAGCATGGCGGTCGCGCGCCCGACGGCCGCCACCTGAGCCTCGGCCTGCGCCACGGCGTCCGCGCGGATCTTCTCGGCGTCGCTGACGGCCCGCTCGCGCGTGCTGTCCGCGCTCGCCTGCGCCTGGCTCTGGATCTCCGCAGCCGCGGCCTCGGCGGCCGCGACGATGCTCTGCACCTGGCTGCCCGCGCTCACCGCCAGCGAGTCCGCGCCGTGCTCGGTCGCCGTGCGCTCGAGCTCCTGCACCTCGACCGCCAGCGCCCTCAGGTGCGCGTCCACGGCCGCGGGGTCATACCCGCGCCGGCCGATCGGGAAGTCCCGCCTTTCGATGCTCTGCCTGTCGAGGTTCACTCGGCTGCGAAGCGTAGCGAACGCCTCAGGCGACCTCACCGGCGGGCTCGGTCTCGGCTTCGCCGGCCTGGATCTCGCGCAGGTCGCGCCGCAGCTCCCTGAGCTCGTCGCGCAGCTGGGCGGCATACTCGAAGCGCAGCTCCTCGGCGGCTTCGCTCATCTCCTCCTCGAGCTCGACCACCAGCCGCTCGAGCTGATGCTTGGGAAGCTCACCCTCCCGCCCCCTGGTCCTGGCCCGGCGCTCGGCGCCGCGGCGGCGCCCGCGCGGAACCTTCGCGTCGCCCTGCAGGAACTCGGCGATGTCCGATATGCCCTTGACGATCGTCGCGGCCGTGATCCCGTGCCGCTCGTTGTACTCCAGCTGGATCTCGCGCCTGCGCTCGGTCTCCTCGATCGCCGCGCGCATCGCCTTGGTCTCCTTGTCGGCGTACATCAGTACGGTCCCCTCGACGTTGCGCGCCGCGCGGCCGATCGTCTGGATCAGCGACGTCTCGCCCCGGAGGAACCCCTCCTTGTCCGCGTCGAGGATCGCCACGAGCGAGACCTCCGGCAGGTCCAGTCCCTCGCGCAGCAGGTTGACGCCGACGAGCACGTCGTACTCCCCCAGGCGCAGGTCGCGGATGATCTGGATTCGCTCGAGCGTGTCGATCTCCGAGTGCAGGTATCTCGTCTTGAAGCCCATCTCCAGCAGGTACTGCGACAGGTCCTCGGACATCTTCTTGGTCAGCGTCGTCACCAGCACCCGCTCGTCGCGCTCGGCCCGCCGGCGCACCTCGTTCATCAGATCGTCGATCTGGTTGCGCGTCTCGCGCACCTCGACGACCGGGTCGACGATCCCCGTCGGCCTGACGATCTGCTCCACCACCCTTGCCGAGCGCGTCCGCTCGTACTCGCCGGGGGTCGCCGAGACGAACATCAGCTGCGGCGCGATCGACAGGAACTCTTCGAAGGTCTGTGGCCGATTGTCGAGCGCGCTTGGAAGCCGGAACCCGTAGTCCACGAGCGTCTGCTTGCGCGAGCGGTCCCCCTCGTACATGCCCCCGATCTGCGGCACGGTCTGGTGGGACTCGTCGATGAAGCACACGAAGTCCTTGGGGAAGTAGTCGATCAGGCAGTACGGCCGCTCGCCCGGCCGGCGGCCGTCGAGGATGCGCGAGTAGTTCTCGATCCCCGAGCAGAACCCCATCTCGCGCAGCATCTCCATGTCGTACTGCGTGCGCTGGCGCAGCCTGTGCGACTCGAGCGGCTTGCCCTCCGCCTCCAGCTGCGCGCAGCGCTCGTTCAGCTCCCTGCCGATCTCCGCCACGCCCGCCTCGATCGTTCCCTCCCTGACGTTGTAGTGGGTGGCGGGCCAGATCGCGACGTGCTCCAGATCGTCCTCGAGCAGCTCGCCGGTCAGCGGGTCGAAGTGGGCCAGGCGCTCGACTTCGTCGCCGAACATGCTCGCCCTGAACGCGGTCTCCGCATATGCCGGGAACACCTCGAGCGTCTCCCCCCTGACTCTGAACGTCCCGCGCGCGAGCGCCGTGTCGTTGCGGGTGTACTGGATCGACACGAGCTTGCGCAGCAGCTCGTCGCGATCGATCTGCTCGCCGCGCTTGAGTATCTGCATGTTCAGCTCGTACGTCTCCGGCGAGCCCAGGCCGTAGATGCACGACACCGACGCGACCACGATCACGTCCCGGCGCGCGAACACCGCCGCGGTCGCCGCGTGCCGCAGGCGATCGACCTCCTGGTTGATGGCGGAGTCCTTCTCGATGTACAGGTCCCGGCTCGGGACGTAGGCCTCTGGCTGGTAGTAGTCGTAGTAGGACACGAAGTACTCGACGGCGTTCTCGGGGAAGAACGTCCTGAACTCGTTGCACAGCTGCGCCGCGAGCGTCTTGTTGTGGGCGATCACGAGCGTCGGGCGCTGCACCGCCTCGATCACGCCCGCCATCGTCATCGTCTTGCCGGTCCCGGTCGCGCCCAGGAGCGTCTGGAAGCGCTCGCCCGCCTGCACCCCTTCGGCCAGCCCCTCGATCGCGCGCGGCTGATCGGCGGTCGGCGTGAACGCGCTGTCGAGCTTGAACGCAGGCATCGGACGGACCTTCTACGTTAGCGGCGGCCTGGCCGCAGCCAGGCCACTAGCCGATGCCGAGCTGGTGCGCGTACAGCGACCTGTACTCCTGCTGAGCCTGCAGCACGCGCTGCACGTAGGCGCGCGTCTCCGCGAACGGGATTTCGGCGACCTGCAGGCGCTTGCCTTCGGCGCCTGCCCGCGCGACCCAGCGATCGACGTTCGCCAGGCCGGCGTTGTACGCGGCCACCGCCAGCGTCTCGTCGCCTCCGTAGTGGTCGAGCAGATAGCGCAGGTAATAGCTGCCGTAGGCCACGTTGATCGCGGGGGTCCCCAGATCGCTGGTCGTGAAACGCACCCCGCCCGACAGGTGCGCGAGGAACTGAGCCGTGCTGGGCAGGATCTGCATCAGACCCTCCGCGCCGGCCGGCGAGGTGCGCGGGTCGAACTTCGTCTCGGCATAGATCACCGCGGCGATCAGCGCCGGGTCCAGGTGCTTGGCCGCGGCCTGTTCGCGGATGACCTGTTCGTCGCTGAGCGGCAGTGCCAGCCTGCGCACCGTGTGATCGAGATCCGGGCCGAGCGTGACGGCCAGCACTCCGGCCGCCACGACGGCGGCGAGCGCGAGACCGGCGCCGCTCAGACGCCCGCCGCGCGGTCCGGGTCCGCCATGACGGACCCGCGAGCGGCTCCCGGCCCGATACACCACGCGGTGGCCGACGCCCTGCGACGCGGACAGTGACGAGGAGGCCTTCATCGCGGCTTCAGCTTCTCAAGCAGAGCCGACAGCTGCGCCGCCAGCTCCTGCACGCTGCCGTCGTTGCGCACCGTGAAAGTCGCCCTGCGCGCCTTCTCCTCCTGGTCCAGCTGCCGCGCGGAGCGCGCGTCTTCGAGCGCATGCCCGCGGCTGGCCGCCCGTTGGCGCCGCACCTGCTCGTCCGCGACGACGGCGATCGTCGCGTCGTACAGCCCCTCCATCCCCGCCTCGAACAGCAGTGGCACCTCGACCACCGCCGCGCGCGGCGGTGGTCGCCTGGAGCGGACCTCGTCCAGCCACGCCGCCACGCGTTCGCCCACGAGCGGCCACAGCAGCCCCTCGAGCCAGGCGCGATCCTCGGCGCGCGCGAACGCGCGCTCGGCCACAGCCGCACGATCGACCAGCCCCCCGGGCGCGACCCGATCGCCCCATCGCGCCACGATCTCCTCGCGCAGCCGTTCGTCGCCAGCGTACAGCTCGTGGACGACCGCGTCGCTCGACAGCACGGCCGCCCCTAGACGCTCGAGCTCCGTCAGCGCAGTCGACTTGCCGGCGCCCATGCCACCCGTCAGCCCGACGAACGGCACAACCTGCTCCATCTTCGCCAGTCGCCCGTCGCGCTCGCGAAGCGCTAATCCTGGGCAGGCTCGCCGGCCGGCTGAAGCTCGGCTTCGGCGCCGTCCTGCGCCGCGGACGCCTCGGGCGCAGTCGAGCCTTGCGCCGCAGCAGCCTCCCCGACGACAGGCGCCTCGTCGGGGACGGGCGCCTGCTCTACGGCAGGAGTCTCCTCGGCGGCCGCCTCCGCGACAGGAGCCTCCTCCGCGGATGGCTCATCGGCGGGAGCCTCGTCAACAACAGGAGCCTCCTCGGCAGCCGCCTCCGCGGCAGGAGCCTCCTCCACCGACGACTCCTTGGCGGAAGTCTCGTCAGCGACGGCCGCCTCGCCCACGGCCGCCTCGCCGGCAATCTCAGCCTCGGCAGCCGGAGCCTCCGCGACTGCGGCCTCCACGCCCGTCGTCTCGGCGGCTGGGGACTCCGCCGCCGGGGTTTCGGCAGGCGGGCCCTGGTCCTCCCCGGAGGAGTCGGCAGGCGTCTCGGCGGTCTGGGCCTGAGCGGCGGGAGCATCGGGACGGGAAACCGGCAGGATCTGGTCCTCGACGCGCTTGGCCGACAGCGACAGGCGCCGGCGCTCGGAGTCGATCTCGAGGATCTTCACGCGGATCTCGTCGCCCGGATGGACGATCTCGCGCGGGCTTTCGACGTGGTGCGAGGCCAGCTCGGAGATGTGCACGAGACCCTCGACTCCGTCGAGGATCTCGACGAACGCGCCGAACGTGACCACCTTCGTGACCTTGCCCGCGAGCTCGTCGCCGACGTTGTAGGTGTCGACGATCCGCTGCCACGGGTCCTCCTGGGTCTGCTTGAGCCCCAGCGAGATGCGCTGGCGGTCGCGGTCGATGTCGAGCACCTTCACCTGCACGGTGTCGCCGATGTTGAGGATCTCGCTGGGGTGGTTGACATGCGACCACGACAGCTCGGAGATGTGGATCAGGCCGTCGATCCCATCGAGGTCGACGAACGCGCCGAAGTCCACGATGTTCGAGATCTGTCCCTCGACGACCAGGCCCGGCTGCAGGCGGTCGAGGATCTGCTGGCGGACCTCCTTGCGCTCCTCCTCGAGAACGGCCCTGCGCGACAGCACGACGTTGTTGCGCGAGCGGTTGAGCTCGATCACCTTCGTCTCTATCTTCGTGCCCAGGTACTCGTCGAGGTTGGGCACGCGCCGGATGTCCACGAGCGAGGCGGGCAGGAAGCCGCGCACGCCGAGGTCGATGATCAGGCCGCCCTTGACGACCTCGATGACGCTGCCCTCGACCGGTTCGCCGGACTCCGCGGCGGTTTCGATGCGCCGCCAGGCTTTCTCGAAGCGGGCGCGCTTCTTGGACATGATCAGACGCCCGTCCTGGTCCTCCTTGGTGAGGACGATCGCGTCGACCTCCTCGCCGAGATGCACCTCCTCGTGCGGATCGACGGCCTTGCGGATCGACAGCTCGTTCGCCGGGATGACGCCCTCGGACTTGTAGCCGATGTCCACCAGCACCTCGTCGTTGTCGATGCGAACAACGTGGCCGGTGACGACCTCGCCCTCCTCGATGTCGCGGAAGGTCGCGTCGTAGTTGGGGACGATCTGCCCGTCGACCTCGAGCAGCAGCCCGTTCGACCCCTCGACCACGTGAGCCTGGGGATTCGCTATCACGGTTTGCACCGGTCGAAGCCTAGCGCAGCCGGCTGGCATTGGAAAGCTGGGCACAGATGGCGATCGACGGCGACGCGCGCCCGCAGTCGCGCCGCACCTATGATTGTCGAACATGCCTGTGCGAGCCACGAAGCGGGGAGCTGAGCGCACCCGCTTGCAGCAAGCGCGCGACTGCGACGTGCTCGTGTGCGGGGCCTCGTTCGCCGGTCTGGCGGTCGCTCGCGAGCTGGCGGGCTCAGGCATGCGGGTGCTTGTGATCGATCGCTACGAGCTGGGCGAGCGCCAGACCTCCGCCTGCGCGATGCCGACCCTGTGGCTGCAAGCGATGGACCTGCTCGGCTCGCTGCGCCAGACGTTCGACGAGCTCGTGGTCCACACTCCGTCTCGGACGTCGCGCTGGCGTCTGCCGTGGTCGTTCTCGACGTTCGACTACCGCGAGCTGTGCGCGCTGCTCTACGACCAGGCCGACCGGGCCGAGACTGAGCTGGAGACCGCCACGGTCACCGGCCGAGACGGTCTCACCGTCCACACCGACCGCGGCGAGCTGACTGCGCCGCTGATCGTGGACGCGCTCGGCTGGCGCCGCGTGCTGTCCAACGCGAGCGCGATCCAGCCGCCGAACGCGCGCCTCTCGCGCGGCCTGGAGGTCCACCCCGCGGGCGCCGGCTCGGAGCTCGAGCTGTGGATCGACCATCGCTACATTCGCGCCGGCTACGCCTGGAGCTTTCCCGCGCGCGACGAGCTGCGGATCGGGGTGGGCTCGTTCTGGCCCAGCCACCACGTCAAGGAGCCGACCGTGCAGCTCGCGCGCGAGCGCGGACGGGAGCCCGACGGCTATCAGGGCAACTGGATCCCCCACCAGCTGCGCGCCGCGGTCGAAGACGGGGTGTTCTTCGCAGGCGACTCGGCCGGGCACTGCCTGCCGCTGACCGCGGAGGGCATCCGCACGGCTCTCTACTTCGGCCTGGCCTGCGCGCGCGAGCTGCGCGTCGTGCACGAGGGTCGGGCCACGCGCGAGCAGGCGCTCGCGCGCTACGGCGCGTTCTCGGACGGGCACGAGCGCAAATACCGCTGGCTGCTGCGGGTCCAGCGCGCGGTCGGCAGACTCACGCCCACGCGCGCGCCCACGGTGCTGTCGCGCGGCATGGAATCGCAGCGCTTCGCCGCATGGGCGTTCGAGCACTACCTGGCGATCGCCCCGCCGTCGTTCGTGGGCGCGGGACCGCGCAAGGTCCCGTCCCCGAGACGAGTCGCGGTCCCAGCGGCGATCTGAGCGCGTATGTCCACCGCCCGAAACGGCCATCCGGACCGGAGGTCGGCTCGGTCCTTCGCTCAAGCTTCGCTCGGATCGAGAACGCGCAGCGGTTGGAAGTAGCTGCGGTAGAACCCGCGATCGCGCGTGAGGAGCTGATCTGCGTGCGCGAGCGCGTGCGCCCCGATCAGGAAGTCCGCGATCACTCGTTCGCGCGTCCCGTCCGCGCGCCGGTAAGCACGCCAGCTGCCGCCGGCCGCGAGCGAGGTCGTCACGTCGAGGGGCGCGAAGTCGATGCGCAGGCGCCGCAGCGCCGCCTCTGCGTCCGCGGCTGACGGGAAGGACGCGGCCGTCTCCGCCCAGACGATCTCGCACGCCACGACGCTGCCGCCGGCGAGGCACGCCTGCATGGCGGCCGCGGATCTCGGCCCGTATTCGGGATCTGCGCCGAATACATCCAGCAGCACGCTCGTGTCGATCGCGGTGATCACACGGCGTCAGGCGTGCCGCGCAGGGCGCGGATCACCTCATCGGTCGAACCGCCCGGACCCAGGATCCCGTATACGGCATCGACCGGATCGCCGGATACGGCCTTCGTGGCGACCAGCCGTCCGCCCTCCTCGGCGAACTCGAGCCGGTCTCCCGCCTTGATGCCGAGACGGTCGCGAATGCGCTTGGGAACCGTGACCTGGCCCTTCTCGGATACCGTGCTGAGCATTATTTGATCTCCTGGTAAGAATTCCTACAACGAATATCCTACCAGACCGGGCCGGACGATGGAGACCGTGATTCAGGTTGAGCGCGTTTCGCTCGTGGCGACCTTCTCGAGAGCACCACGATCCAGCTGATCACCGCCGTACGACCAGCACCACCCCGATAACCAGCAGCACGAGCCCGGCGACGCGGGAGGCGGCGAGATGCTGCCGGGGGATGCCCAGCAGGCCGAAGCGGTCGACGACGGCCGCGATCGCGAGCTGGCCCGTGACGACGATCGCGGTGAGGCCGCTGACGCCGAGCGTGCGCACGGTGAGCAGCGCGACCGTGACGTAGAACGCGCCGAAGATGCCTCCGATCAGCGCCCACCACGGGGCCTTGGCCGCGCTGCCGATGGGGGACAGGCCGCCGCTGGAGAGCGAGGCGACGAGCATCAGCGCGAGCGTGCCCAGCAGGAAGGAGACGGTCGCCGCCTGCAGGCTGCCGACCTGGCGGCCGAGGCGCGCGTTGACCGGCGCCTGCAGGCCGACGAGGCAGCCGGCCGCGACCGCGAGCAGGATCGCCAATCCGCGGCTCACCAGGCAACCCCCGCGCGCGCAACCCCGTCGCGCGCAATCCAGTCGCGCGCAACCCCGTCGCGCGAACGACCGCCGGCGACGGCACCCGCCCAGCCGGCGCAGCCGCGACAAGCAGCGCCTGGACGGCGGCTCACTTCGCCTCCAGCCAGTTCGAGCCGACGCCGATGTCCACGGCCATCGCCGGTTCGAAGTCCCACACGCCGACCATCTCCCGCTCGATCAGCGCGCGCGCCACGGCCGTCTCGGCGGGCGGGCCCTCGAACAGGAGCTCGTCGTGGATCGTGAGGATCAGGCGCGTGGTGAGACCTTCGGCGGCGAGGGCGACGTGGCAGCGAACCATCGCCAGCTTGATGATGTCCGCGGCGGTCCCCTGGATGACGGTGTTCACGGCGAGGCGCTCGCCGAGGGTGCGCACCTGGTAGTTGCGGGCGCGCAGCTCGGGGATCTGACGGCGCCGGCCCCAGAGGGTGGTGACGTGGCCTTCGTCCCTGGCCTGCTCGATCGTGCGCTCGATGAACGAGGCGACCTGCGGAAAGCGGTGCAGGTAGGCGTCGATGAACGCCTTGGCCTCCTCGCGCGGGATGTTCAGACGGTCGGCGAGGCCGTAGTCGGAGAGGCCGTAGACGATGCCGTAGTTGATCATCTTCGACTTGGAGCGCATCCCCGGGTCGATCTGCTCGGGCGCGACCCCGAACACCTGGGAGGCGGTGGCGGTGTGGACGTCTTCGCCGCGAGCGAAGATCTCCTTCAGCGCGGCGTCGTCCGCAGCGTGGGCGAGCACGCGCAGCTCGATCTGGGAGTAGTCGGCGGAGATCAGCACCGCGCCCGAGGCGGCCTCGAAGCAGCCGCGGATCTCCCGCCCGAGCTCGGTCCGAACCGGGACGTTCTGCATGTTCGGGTTGGTGCTCGAGAGGCGACCGGTCTGGGCGACGGTCTGCAGGAAGGTGGTGTGGATGCGCGAGCGCTCGTCGACGAGCTCGGGCAGCACGTCGAGATAGGTCTTGATCAGCGTGCTCAGCTCGCGCCAGCGCTCGATCCGGGGAACGATCGCGTGCTCGGAGCGGATCGCCTGCAGCACGCGCGCGTCGGTCGAGTAGCCGGTCTTGCCGCGACGCTTGCGCGGGAGGCCGAGCTTCTCGAACAGGATCTCCCCCAGCTGCTGGGGCGAGGCGATCAGGAACTCCTCGCCGGCGAGCGCGAAGATTTCTCCTTCGAGCTCGACGATCTCCTCGTGCACCCGCGCGGTGATGCCGGCGAGGCGGTCGCAGTTCAGACGCACGCCGAGCTCCTCCATCGCCCGCAGGACCGCGACCAGCGGCAGCTCGATCTCGGCCATCACCCGCTGCAGGCCGCGCTCCGCGATCTGCCGGCGCTGCCACGCCGCGAGCGCGTCGAGCAGCACGGCGTCGGCCGCCAGGGGATCGTCCGCGTCGCACGCCAGACCGCGCTCTTCGCAGAGCTCGGCGAACGGATAGCCGCGTCGCGCGGGCTCCAGCAGGTAGGCCCCGAGCAGCGTGTCGTGCGCGAGCCGCTCGGGAACGGCGCGCAGGGCTTTGGCGTCGTGCACCACGACCGGCCGGCCGCCGCACGCGGCGACAATCTCCTCGGGGCCCTGGCAATCGCCGACGAGCACCTCCATGACGCCCCGCCTGCCCTTGCCGGAGGCGCCCTTCGACCCGCCGTTCCCCCCCGAGTCGGGACTCGCGGCCACGACCGCGAAACGCCAGGGCGAGCCCTCGGCGAACAGGGCGCCTTCGGGCGCCTGCGCGGCGCGCACGACCACGCACAGCGCCTCATCTGCGCCGAACGCGGCGATGTCCGCGGGCGTGCCGGGGCGGACGCGCGCCCGCAGCCTGCCGTCGACCGTGGGCGCCGAGGGAGCGGCCGCGACGTTTTCCTCGCCGAGCGCCTCCTCCAGCCTGCGCAGCGGATCGCGCAGCTCGTAGCGGCGGAAGAACTCGCGCAGGCGCGAGCGGTCGGGCTCGCGCGAGGCCTCCTCGTCGAGGTCCAGGCCGACGTCGAGGTCGCGGCGGACGGTGGCCAGGCGCTTGGAGGTGCGCGCGTCTTCGCCGTGCTCGAGCAGGTTCTGTTTGCGCTTGGCGCCGCCGATCTCGGGGATGTGCGCGAGCACGTCGTCGAGTGAGCCGTACTTCTGGATCAGCTCCGAGGCGGTCTTGTCGCCGATGCCCGGAACGCCCGGGATGTTGTCGGAGGTGTCTCCCTTCAGGCCGTAGAAGTCGGGGATCAGCTCGGGTGGGATGCCATAGCGGTCGAGCACGGCCCGGCGGTCGTAGATCTTCGTGTCGGTGATCCCGCGCGAGGTCGCCATCACCTCGACGAGGCCGGCGTCGTCGATCAGCTGGAAGACGTCGCGGTCGCCGGTGACGATCATGCTCGGCACACCCGCGGCGCGAGCCCGCTCGGCCAGCGAGGCGATCACGTCGTCGGCCTCGTAGCCGTCGAGCTTGACATTGCGATATCCGAACGCCTCCACCAGCGGCTCCATCGCGGGCCACTGCGCCTTGAGCAGGTCCGGGCGGGAGCGGCGCGTGGCCTTGTAGGCGGCGAACAGATCGGTGCGCCCGGACGTGCCCGCGTCCCAGGCGACCACGGTGGGGCGGACGCCGTACTCGGTGACGATCTTGACGAGCATCGAGGCGAACCCGAAGATCGCGTTGGTGGGCTCGCCGGTGGACGTGGCGATCGACTCCGGCAGCGCGTAGAAGGCGCGGTAGACGAGGCTGGGCCCGTCGATCAGGAACAGCCGCCGGTCCTGTGCGACCTTCCCGTCCCCCACCTCGTCCTTCGCGTCGACTTTCGCGGGTGCCGCCATGCACCGACCACTCTACGAGAGCACCGACTAAATAAGATGCCGGGCCGCCCATGATGAGCCTGACTCCGAGCGCGCAGTACAGATTGAACATCCGCGTCGAGATCGACGACAGCCCGGGACTGCTCGGAAAGGTGACGAGCGCGATCGGCGAGGCGGGCGGGATGGTCGGCGCGGTCGACCCGGTCGAAGTGGACTCGGGAGGAAGCCTGCGCGACATCGTCGTCGACACGACCGGACCCGAGCACTGGGAGACGATCGTCGCGGCGATCGACGCGCTTGCCGGCGCGAAGGTGATCGACAAGATCGACCGCACCCTGCAGCTGCACATCGGCGGCAAGATCGAGCAGCACAACAAGCACCCGCTGAAGACCAGAGACGACCTCTCGATGGCCTACACCCCGGGAGTCGCGCGCGTGTGCCTGGCGATCGCCGAGGACGAAGACAAGGCGTTTCAGTACACGATCAAGCGCAACACCGTCGCGGTCGTCAGCGACGGGACGGCCGTGCTGGGCCTCGGCGACATCGGGCCGCGCGCGGCGATGCCGGTGATGGAGGGCAAGTGCTGCCTGTTCAAGGAGTTCGCCGGGGTCGACGCATTCCCGATCTGCCTGGACACCAAGGACGCGGAGGAGATCGTCGAGACTGTCAAGCACATCGCGCCGGCGTTCGGGGGGATCAACCTCGAGGACATCTCCGCGCCGCGGTGCTTTCAGATCGAGGACCGGCTGAAGCAGGAGCTGGACATCCCGATCTTCCACGACGACCAGCACGGCACGGCGGTGGTCGTGATGGCGGCGCTGCTGAACGCGGTCAAGCTGACGGGCAGGCGGATGGAGGAGTTGAAAGTGCTGATCATCGGGCTGGGGGCGGCCGGGATCGCGGTGACGAAGATCATGCTCGAAGCCGGGGTCAAGGAGATCGTCGGCGCGGACTCCAAGGGCGCGCTGCACATGCGGCGCGCGGACTACATCGACGGGACGATGAACCCCCAGAAGCGCTGGTTCGCGCAGGCGACCAACCCGGAGTGCCGGGACGGCCCGCCGGCCGAGGTGATCGATGGCGCGGACCTGATGGTCGGGCTGTCGGGCGCCAGGGCGCTGCCGGCGCAGGCGCTGCAGAGGATGAACCGCGACGCGATGGTCTTCGCGATGGCCAACCCGAACCCCGAGGTCGTGCCGGAGGAGGCGGCCAAATACGTGCGGATCATGGCGACCGGCCGCTCGGACTATCCGAACCAGATCAACAACGTGCTCGCGTTCCCCGGGATCTTCAGGGGCGCGCTGGACGTGCGCGCGGGCGCGATCACGGACCGCATGAAGATGGTGGCGGCGCGCGCGATCGCGGAGATCGTCACCGACGAGGAACTGCGCGAGGACTACATCATCCCGTCGGTCTTCAACCGCGACGTCGCGCCGGCGGTGGCGGCGGCGGTCGCCGACGAGGCCCGCGCGAGCGGAGCGGCGACGGCCGGGCACGAGGTCGGGTTCGCGCAGGGCGACACGCAGACGGGAAGCCATCCGGTCGTACCTGCTCCAGACGCGAGGCCCTAAGCTGGACGTGAAAGATGTCGGTTTTTTGTGGGAGACCCGGAAGCCAGTCGACACGCCAGCCCTGTCGACGCCGGTCACCACAGCCGTCGGCGCCGCGAGAGCGGATCGCGGGTAGGCGGAAAAACCGACGCGGGCGGCCGTCATGAAGGTGGCGGTGACGGGCGCGAGCGGGTTGATCGGCGGAGCGCTCGTGGACAGGATGGCCGCGCGGGGCGATCAGGTGACGGTGCTCACGCGCGACCCGGACGGGGCCCGTGCGAGACACGACGCAAAGGCGCCGCCGGCCGGCGGCGAGAGCGCTACGCACGAGCGGCAGCCGCGGACGTTCGCGCGCTGGGAGCCGCTGCGCGAACCGGCGCCGGCGCAGGCACTGCGGGAACAGGATGCGATCGTGCATCTCGCCGGCGAGCCGATCGCGCAGCGCTGGAGCGAGAAGGTCAAGCGCGCGATCCGCGACAGCCGTGTGCTCGGTACGCGAAACCTCGTGCAGGGACTGCGCACGCTCGACGAGGGCGCTCGCCCGAGGGCGCTCGTCAGCGCGTCGGCGATCGGCTACTACGGCTCGCACGGCCCGGAGCCGATCGACGAGGATGCGCCCGCGGGAAGCGACTTCCTGGCGCAGGTGTGCGCCGACTGGGAGGCCGAGGCGAGGGGGGCCGAGCAGCTCGGGATGAGAGCCGCGCAGGTGCGCATCGGAGTCGTGCTCGAGCGCTCCGGCGGCGCGCTCGCGCAGATGCTGAGGCCGTTTCGCCTGGGACTCGGCGGTCCCGTGGGCGGCGGCGCGCAGTACATGGCCTGGATCCACTGCGACGATCTCGTGGGCATGATGCTCGCCGCGCTCAGCGACGAGCGCTGGTCGGGCCCCTTCAACGGCACCGCGCCCGAGCCCGTCACGAGCGGTGTGTTCGCCCGCGCGCTGGGACACGCGCTGCACCGCCCCGCGCTGCTGCCCGTGCCGACGCTCGCCCTGCGCCTGCTCTACGGCGAGATGGCCTACGTGATCACGACCGGAGTGCGCGCGATGCCCGCGAAGGCGCTCGTGCTGGGCTACTCCTTCGAGCACCCACGGCTCGAGGAGGCGCTGCGCTCGGCGCTCGGCTGAGCCTGGCACGATTTCGCGGTCGCCTCGGCACCGGATGGCGCATCGTCAGGCGCCATCGCCGTCGCCCCGAGGGGTCGCCCTAGGGTGCTCCGTCGATGTCCGGAGACTCGACCCCCGGCACCGATGCTCAACCCCTATCGGTGGATCCAGGCTGAGCCCGTGCACGCGCCGCGCTCGACCCGCCTTCAGCCCCGCGCCCAGAGCCATTTCTAGCCCGCGCCCGGAGAACCGCCGCTGATGGCCACGCCCAGAGCCCGTCTTCAGCCACCCCGAAGCCCGTCTTTCAGCCAACGTTCAGAGCCCGCCAGAAGACCGGCTTTCCAGCGGACACACGGTCGACGCCGTAGCTGGGCAGCGTGGTTTCGCCGTCGGGTTCGATCGAGTAGCGGCCGATCGCCGATTCATGCGGGCCCTCGGCGAACAGCGCGTCGATCACCGCCTGGCGGTTGCCGCCGCGCGCGCCCGCGCGCCTGATCGCCTGCAGGGTCGCGCTCATCGCCTCGTAGCCGAACAGGGCATACGCTTCGGGCCGTTCGCCGAATCGCCGGCGGTAGTCCGCGAGCACGCGCCGCGCCGAGGCCGGGTAGGAGCTCGCCGGCAACACCGGCGTCGTCAGCAGCGTCTTCGCCGCCGCTGGGGCGGCGAGCTGCGACGTGAACGTGGAATCGGCGAGCCTGTTCGTCCCGAGCAGCCACAGCTTCGGATCGCCGCTGTGCAGCTGCCCGAACAGCGCGATCGCGCCCGTTCCCGGCGCCCCGGCGAAGAACACCGCTTCCGCGCCGCTTTCGGCGATCTTGGCGACCTCCCCGGCGAAGCCGCCGCTCGCGGTCGTGTCCAGGCTGTCGTGCGCCGCGACCTCGATTCCGGCGTGTTCGGCGTCGGTCACGACCATCTGCGCGAGCGGCAGCTCGAACGGATTCTGATCGTCGAGCACATACAGTTTCCTCACACCCAGGCTCCTCATCAGCTGTATCTGCGCCTGCGCCTGCTTCTGATCGCCCGGCTCCAGCCGCGCGAAGTTGCGCTTGCCCGTCGGATAAAACCGTTCCGGCTCGTCCTGGCCCGCGTCCAGCGAGGAGGTCAGGCCGCCGTATGGGCTTGCGGGGCTGACCTGCAGGATGCCGGCGGCGTTGACCAGCGGCAGCGAGATCGCAGTCGCGGTCGAGTCGTAGTCGCCGAGGTAGGCGATCGTGCTCGGATCCTCGGCCGCGGTCTTTGCGTTCGACGCGGTCACGCCCGGGTCCCAGCGGCCGCTGGCGGGGTTGGAGTCGTCCAGCGACGCATAGCTCACCTTGAACTGCCCCGCCTGACCGCCGGAGTCGTACAGCGCGAGCTTCTCGCCGTTTACGATCTGCTTCGAGATCGCGCCCGACGGACCCTGCAGCGGCAAGCTGGAGTAGACGGCCAGCTGATTGCCCTGGCTGCTCGCCGCGCCGGAGACGCCCCCGCAGCCCGAGGCGCCGAGGACGGCCGTCGCCGCCAGGGCGCCGGCGAGCGCGGGAACGACGACAGCGGCGAGGCCGGAACGGCGCGCGCACACCACTGGCTCGTCAGCCGCTGGTGTCGCGGCGGCCCGGCAGGTAACCGGAGAGGATCTTCAGCGTCGCCCCCACGAGGATGATCACGGCGGCGAGCATGAACGCGGCGAAGCCCTTTGCGCCGAGAGCCCAGAGCATGATCCAGACGA
>DASQGE010000005.1:0-7754 GCA_035632775.1 Solirubrobacteraceae bacterium
CGTCCTGAAGAGCCCCGTCAGCGGACCCGCGTATCTGGTCTCCCACGGCGGTGCGGCCTTCCCCGATCTGGAGTTCGTGCTCCAGGGCGAAGGGATCACCCTGATCCTCGACGGGCAGACGAACATCAAGAAAGGCATCACGAGCTCCACCTTCGACGCCGTTCCCGACGCGCCCGTCTCCTCGTTTGAAACGGTGCTGCCCGAGGGTCCCCACTCCGCGCTGACGACGAACCTCCCGGCGAGCGCGAAATACAGCCTGTGCAACACCACCCTTCAGATGCCGACCGTCATCACCGGCCAGAACGGCGCCGTGATCGAACAGAACACCAAGATCGCGGTTCAGGGCTGCCAGGGGGTGGCGGCCTCCAAAGCTAAAAAGCTCACGCGGGCGCAACAGCTCAACAAAGCGCTCGTCGCCTGCCGCCACAAGTACAAGCACTCCCGCGCCAAACGAGCCGTCTGCGAAAAACAGGCCCGCAAACGGTACGCCGCGAAGAAGGCCGCCCACAGGGCCAAGGCACCCTCGACGCCCCGGGCTCAGTAGTCCTCCGCACGCGCTGCCGGGGGTTTCGCGGAGGCGCGCGCTGCGCCGCGGGCGGATGATCGGCGCATGCGGTTTCTCGATCGTCGCGACGCGGGACGCCGGCTCGCCGCGGAGCTGATGGGAATTGCGCGCGAGCGTCCCGTGATCGTCGCGCTGCCGCGCGGGGGAGTGCCCGTCGGGTTCGAGGTGGCGCGGGCGCTGGAGGCGCCGCTGGAGATCCTCGCCGTGCGCAAGCTCGGCGCCCCCGGCAACCCGGAGCTGGCGGTCGGCGCGGTGGCCGAGGACGGGACCGGCGTGCTCGACCGCGAGTCGATCGCCCGGCTCGGCATGACCGAGGCGATGCTGGACGCGACGCTCGCCGAGGAGTCGCGCGAGCTGAGCCGCCGGGTGGAGCGCTACCGCGGCGGGCGCCCGCCGGCGTCGCTGAGCGGGCGCGTCGCGGTGGTCATCGACGACGGCCTGGCCACGGGACTGACCGACCTCGCCGCGGTCCGCGCGCTGCGGGGGCGCGGCGCCCGCCGGATCGTCGTCGCCGTCCCCGTCGGCACGAGCGAGTCGGTCGCGATGCTCGCCAAGGAGGCCGACAACGTCCTCTGCCTGCAGGTCCCCGACGTGCTGGTCAGCGTCGGCGCCTGGTACCGCGACTTCGCGCCCGTCTCCGACGAGCAGGTGCTCGCCCTGCTGGCGGAGTCGGACGGGGCGCTGGCGCCGGCGGAGGGGTAGGGCCAAGCGCGCACGGGACTCGGTCGAGGCCGGCACGGGCTACCGTGCTCTGAGCGATGCCCTCCGTTCAATCCGAAGCCCGACGCAAGCGCCTGGCGCTGATCGCCTGCATCATCGGCTCGGGGATCGCGCTGCTGGACGGGACCGCGGTGAACGTCGCGCTGCCGAGCATCCAGCGCGCGCTCGGGGGCGGGCTGGCGGCGCAGCAATGGGTGGTGAACGGCTACCTGCTCACGCTCGGCTCGCTGATCCTGATAGGAGGATCGCTCGGGGACCTGTACGGCGAGCGGCGGATCTTCGCGCTCGGCGTCGGCGGCTTCGGCGCGGCCTCGCTCGGCTGCGCGCTGGCCCCGTCGATCGGCGCGCTCGTGGCCGCGCGAGCCCTGCAGGGCGTGGCCGGCGCGCTGCTCGTACCCAGCGCTCTGGCCGTGATCGTCGCCACCTTCGCGGAGTCCGAACGCGGCCCGGCGATCGGCAGCTGGACGGCGTGGGGCGGGATCGCGACCGTGCTCGGGCCGCTCGCCGGCGGCGAGCTGCTCGCGCTCGGCTCGTGGCGCTGGATCTTCCTGCTCAACCTGCCGTTCGTGATCGCCTGCATCGCGCTGATCATGGTCGCGATTCCCCGCGCCGAGCACAGTCCCGCGGGCGAGCCGCGCGGGTTCGCCCGGCGGGTCGACCTGCCCGGGGCGCTGCTGTGTGCGCTCGGCCTCGGCGGCCCTGTGTTCGCGCTGATCGAGCAGCCCCGCCTCGGATGGTCGAGCCCGGCCGTGCTCGTGCCGCTGCTTGGCGGCGTCGCGCTGCTCGCCGGATTCGTGATCTACGAGTCGCGCGCGCAGCGGCCGATGCTGCCGCTGGGCCTGTTCTCCCAGCGCAACTTCTCGGCGGGCAACGTCGAGACGCTCGCGATGTACGCGGGCCTGGCGGTGCTGTTCTTCTTCCTGGTGCTGTTCCTGCAGCAGATCGGCGGCTACACGCCGCTGCAGAGCGGCCTGGCGACGTTGCCGGTGACGCTCGTGATGTTCGCGCTCTCCCGCCGCTTCGGGGCGCTCGCCGACCGTCATGGACCGCGCCTGCTCATGGGCGTCGGCCCGCTCGTGGCCGCGGCCGGCCTGCTGCTGTTCCAACGGGTGGGCGTCCACGTCGACTACCTCGCCGACGTGCTGCCGGCGCTGCTGGTGTTCTCGCTCGGCCTGTCGATGACCGTCGCGCCGCTCACCGCCGCGGTGCTGGCGGGAGTGCGGGAGCGCCAGGCGGGAATCGCCTCGGCCGTCAACAACGCCCTCGCGCGGGTCGCCGGACTGCTCGGCACGGCCGCCGTCGGCGCGGCGGTCGCGACGGCATACGGCTCCTCACTCGACGGCAACCTCGCGGGCACGCATCTCGGACCGGCCGCGAGCGTCGCGGTGCGCGAAGCCAAGCGCCTGCCGCTGGGCCGCCCGGACGTCCAGGGCCTGCCGCCCGGACAGGCGCGCGCGCTGAGCGGCGCCGCGGAAGCGGCGTCGCTGCACAGCTTCCACCTCGGGCTCGCGATCGCGGCCGCGCTCGTGGCGCTGGGCGGGATCGCGGGCGCGATCGGCGTGCGCAACCCGCGACGCGTCGTGCACGCCGCGGGCTGCGAGGGAGGCGCACTGGTAGGCGCCTCCCACGACGTCCTAGAAGCGCACTGTCACCCCACCGGCTCCTCGGCGTAGACGCGCATCGCTTCGATCACCGGCCCCAGGCGCCGGCCCCGGGCGGTGAGGCGGTACTCGACCGTAGGCGGGCTGGTGGGCAGCACGGTGCGCTCGACCAGGCCCGCGGACTCGAGGTCGCGCAGGCGCTCGGAGAGCATCCTGGGGGAGATCCCGGCGACGGCGTCGGCGAACTCGTTGAAGCGCAGCGCGCCGCTCAGCGCGGCGTAGATGATCGACAGCTGCCAGCGTCGCTCCAGGAGGCTCGCGGTTTCGCGAACCTCGACCGGAACGGGCTGACACCTACGGGAGAGCCGTCGCTGCGACATCGCGGGCCGGCTCCAGTGCGCGGTCGAGGACCTCGTGGACGGTCATCACCGGGTGGAAGGTCATCTGCGCGCGGACCTCCTCGGGGATGTCGTCGAGATCGCCGCGGTTGCGCTCGGGCAGGATCACGTCGGTCAGGCCGGCGGCGTGCGCGGCGAGCGCCTTCTGCTTGAGGCCGCCGATCGGCAGCACCCGGCCCTGCAGCGTGATCTCGCCGGTCATGCCGACCGTGTGCTTGACCGGCCTGCCGGACAGCAGCGACGCGAGCGCGGTGACCATCGTCACGCCCGCGCTCGGGCCGTCCTTGGGGATCGCGCCGGCGGGCACGTGCAGGTGGAACTCGCGGTTCTCGAACACGTGCTCGTCGATGCCGAGCTCCTCGGCGTGTCCGCGCACGTAGGAGAGGGCGATCCGCGCCGACTCCTTCATCACGTCGCCGAGCTGGCCGGTGAGCACCAGGCCGTTGCCCGGGCCGTCCGCCTTCATCGCGGTGGCCTCGACGAACAGCACGTCTCCGCCGGCGCCCGTGACGGCCAGTCCCGTGGCGACACCGGGCGTCGCGGTCCGCGCGGCGGACTCCTGGAAGAACTTCTGACGGCCCAGCGCGTCGCGCACGGCCTCCAGGTCGATCTTGACCGGCGTGTGGATCGACTTCACGGTCGCGGCCTTGGCGCCCTTGGACTTCTTCCCGGGCGACCCGCCATCCTCGTCGGTCGACTTCTTCTCCTCCGAGGCTGCCGGCTGGGGCGGCTGCGCCTCGACTTGGGCCTGGCTCGAGGCGATCTTGGTGGCGGTCTTGCGCAGCACCGTGCCGAGCTCGCGCTCGAGATTGCGCACGCCCGCCTCGCGGGTGTACTCGGCGATGATCGTCCTCAGGGTCTCGTCGGAGATCTCGACCTCGTCCTCGCGCAGGCCGTTGCGGTCGCGCTGGCGCGGCCACAGATATCCCTTGGCGATCGCGAGCTTCTCCGAGGAGGTGTACCCGTCGAAGCGGATCACCTCCATGCGGTCCAGCAGCGGGCCGGGGATCGTGTCGGCGACGTTGGCCGTGGCGATGAACATCACCTGGCTGAGATCCAGCTCGACGTCGAGGTAGTGGTCGCGGAAGGAGTGGTTCTGCGCCGGGTCGAGCACCTCCAGCAGCGCGGCCGACGGGTCGCCCCGCCAGTCGGCGCCGACCTTGTCGACCTCGTCGAGCAGGATCACCGGGTTCATCGTGCCGGCGTCGCGCAGGGCGCGCACCAGCCGTCCCGGCAGGGCGCCTATATAGGTACGCCGGTGCCCGCGGATCTCCGCCTCGTCGCGCACGCCGCCGAGCGACATGCGCACGAACTCGCGTCCGGTCGCGCGCGCGACCGACTCGCCGATCGAGGGCTTGCCGGTGCCGGGCGGGCCGATCAGGGTCAGGATCGCCCCCGACTTGGGGTCGGCCTCGATGCCCCGGTCGGAGCGCAGCTTGCGCACGGCCAGGTACTCGGTCACGCGGTCCTTGACGTCCTCCAGGCCGGCGTGATCGGCGTCGAGCACCTCGCGCGCCGCCACGGGATCCAGGCGCTCGTCCGAGCGCCTGCTCCACGGCACCGCGATCAGCCAGTCCAGGTAGGTGCGGATCATGCTCGACTCGCCGGTCTGCTCGCCCATCCGCTCCAGGCGGCCCAGCTCCTTCAGGGCCTGCTCCTGCACGGCCTCGGGCATCTCCGCGGCCTCGATCTTGGCGCGGTACTCCTCGACGATCGAGCCCTCGTCCTCGCCGAGCTCCTTGCGGATCGACTCCATCTGCTTGCGCAGGAAGTACTCGCGCTGCTGCTTCTCGGCGCCCTCCTGGACGTCCTCGCGGATGCGCTTGCGCACCTGCAGCTCGGCCAGGCTCTCGCGCTGCAGCTTGACGGCCAGCTCCAGGCGCTCGGTCACGTCGAGCGTGCGCAGCAGCTGAACCTTCTGGGCGTATGACAAATTGGGCGAATAGCCGGCGGAGTCCGCAAGGGTGCCGGGCTCGGCGATCGCGCGCAGGAACGCGGCGATGCGGCCGTCGTCGCCGCGCAGCTCGAGGATCTCCTCGACGGTCGCGCGGTACTCGCGCTCGAGCTCGCGGGTGCGCCTGTCGACGGGCGCCTCGTCGGGGCGCTCGTCGACCTCGACGCGCAGCTCGCCGCCCGCGCCGGTCTGAGCCGCGCCGATCAGCGCGCGATGCTGGCCGGACAGGGCGACGGCGTGGCCGCCGCCGGGCAGCCGCAGCCGCTCGGTGACCTCGACGATCGTGCCGACCTCCAGGAACTCGCTCTCGTGGCGCGGCACGAGCACCACACGCTCGTCGTCGCCCACGTCCTCGGTCAGCGTGATGCCCATGTTCGGGAACACGACCGTGTCCTCGAGCGGGATCAGTCGCAGGACCGGCTTGGGCTGGGAGGGGGTGGCTTGGGGCTTGTCTGAGGCTGAGGGCATGGGTACAGGCTCCATATGAGCTTACGAAAGTGTAGTTAGTATAGCGCGAGGTCGTTGCAGGTGCAAGCACTTTCAAGACACCTCGCAATCCCTCCTCCAGAGCCAAGAATCAGTGTCAGAGGAAGCTGCGCGGCCACAGGCGCCGGGCGCGCACGACGTTGATCTCGGCGGCGAAGACGGTGGTCAGCGCGCCCAGGTAGAGCCAGGCCAGCAGCCCGAGCACGAACGCGAACAGGGCGGAGGTCTCGCGCGCGTGGCGGACCACGTGGTCGACGTAGTAGCCGCCGACGTGCTGCAGCAGCTGCCACATCACCGCCCCCACGACCACCCCCGGGAGCAGCTCGCGGGTGTCGATCTCCTCGGCCGTGAACAGCCGGAAGGCGGTGAAGAACAGCAGCAGGTTGCTGACCAGCGCCAGCAGCACCCCTCCGACCGCTTCGACGGCGCCGCCGGTCTGCGCGGTCACGAACGCCGCCGCGGCGGTCGAGACGATCGCGAGCGTCGCCAGCGCGACGAGCAGGCCCAGCCCGCGCAGCCGCCAGCGAACGAAGTTGGGGCGACGCTCGCGCGGGATCTCCCAGGCGTGATTGAACGCGTTCTGCAGGGCGCCCGCGATGCCGAGGCCGCCGAGCAGGGCGCCGACCAGGCCGATGCCCAGCGCGGCGGCGCTGCCCCGCAGCGAATGGACGTTCCGCTGCAGCTGGTCGCCGATGATCGGGAACTGGCCGAGCGTCGAGTGGAGGATGCTTTCGCGCGTGCTCGGGCTGCCTTCGAGCACGAAGCCGAGCACGGCGACGAACACGAGCAGCAGCGGGAACAGCGAGACGAAGCCGTAGTAGGCGAACAGCGCGGTCAGCTGCCCGGCTTCGTCGTCGTCGAGCTTCTTGAAGACCGCGACCATGAAGCCCAGCCAGCGGCTGCCCCGCTGCAGGCGGTCGAGCGCGCGCAGGCGCTCGCCGAGGCTCATCGCGGCTCCCAAGGCGCCGGCGCCTGGCTGCGGGTCGAGCCGGTGGCGCGGAACCCGGGCGGGTCGAGGAATTGGGAGGGGGGTCTGCGGGCGGCCGGGACCGACATCCCTACGTGTCTACCCGATGTGAGGATGAAAGGCGAGCCCTGGGTGGCGTCTGGCCGGGGCCTTTCCGGACCCTGGTCTTGGACGCCGCAGTGCAGACCGGCGATGGAGCGCCGCGGCGGCGCCCGTCGGGACGGTCGCGCGACCTCGCGGATGAGGTTGCGCTGGTGGCGCAGGCAGCGCGGGATCGGCTGCTCGCCGTGCACCGCCGGAGACTGCTGTGGGAGGACCTGGAGGACTGCTACAGCCAGGCGACGCTTGAGCTCCTGGCCCAGGCGCGGCGCGGGGTCCTGCGCTGCTCGAGCAGGGCGCACCTGCGCGCCACGCTAGAGCAGCGCTTCGTCTCGAGGGTGCTGGATCGCCGGCGCGCGCTGGGCGGGCGCAGCCCCAGGGAGGCGACGCTTGCAGGCGCGCTGTCGCTGGGCGCCGCGGGCGAGCGGGAAGTCGAGATCGCGGACACGCGCGCCGACGTGGAGCGGCGCACGATGCTGCGCTTCGAGCTGCGCTCCATCGAGCGGGCCGCTCACGCGCTGAGCGCCGATCAGCGGCTCGTGCTCGCCTCCCAGGTCGGGCTGCAGATGGGCCGGAGCGAGTTCTGTCGCGCGTTCGGCTGGTCGCACGAGAAGTACCGCAAGGTCGCGCAGCGCGGGCGTGCGCGCCTGCGCAGGGCGCTGGCCGAGACCGTCACCGACGGCGCCCGGCCGGACGACGCCGGCCCTGACGGCGCCGGCCCAGACAGTGCCCGCCCGGACATGGCGAAGGATCTTCCGAGGGAATGTCCCGCTCCGGCAGTCGCGTCGGAGCAGGTGGACAGGGACCGCCTATGAACATATCTCCCCCCACACATAGGCACGTCCCGTGGGACGCCGACGGTCGATTGGACGGACGATCGCTCGGCGACGCCCAGCCGCGCGCAGGCGGCCGGGAGCCGGGTATCTCCCCAGCTCGGCTTCCGGTCGCTCGCGTGGCCGCTTCC
>DASQGE010000006.1:0-9583 GCA_035632775.1 Solirubrobacteraceae bacterium
GAACATCCGCCTGCAAGAGGCGGACGAGAAGCTCGTCAAAAGAGGGCTCGCTCAACGAGCACGCCGCGCAGCGTCGCGCAACTCGAACAGCTTGCGTGTCAGCTCGATCGTCTCCTTGAGATTCACGGCAAGCGGCCGCTGCCCATCCGCACGCAGCCGCAGCCGCCGCACACGCTCCACGTCGAGACCAGACGATCGCTGCTGAGACTGCTCAGGCATCAAGCCCAACACTAGCGAGCCCAGTGCTCACACCAGAGGACGCAGGCCGCAGGGACGACGCACGCCAGGCCACATCGAAAGGTGGACGGAGAGGGAGGACGGAGAGGGAGGACGGAGAGGGAGGTGTGTGGACGGGGATGGCGGGAAAGTCCTCGAAATCTCCGTGGCCTCTGATCCGACAGCTTCATCGGGAACGCTTCGATCGCGAGCCTCGCCTTCGGCGCACTACGCGGCTCTAGTGATGCGCCAAGCGCGAGGACGGCTCGAAGTCGCCATGCAAGACAAGCGGATCGAGGTCGGCGCCGTTGGGCCACACGACTGTCCCCAGCTCATCGTCCACACGAACCTGCGCGAAGAAGCCCGGATCGGCAAGAGGCTCGAACACGGGACCGTGCAGCTCCCCGGTGAGATCGACATCGCGGAAGCTGCCATCGCTGAAGCCGAGCCGCAAGCGATAGTGGCCGAGAACCTCGACGGACGTGACCCTCACGAAGTCCACGATCCAATCTTACGGCAGCGGGTCGATCGGCTCAGGAGCGCCACCGTCCTTCGCCCGACCCCAGTTCGCCTCCAACTCCGGACGATGCAGCGTCGCCCACTCGCTCACAAGCTTGAGCGCACGACTCGGCAACTCGCCAACAAGCACCGCGCCGGTCTCGATCGCGATAACCGCATGATGCTCGGCGTACTGAGCATGGAAATGGGGCGGTTCGTGATCGTAGAAATACATCGTGATCACGATGCCGTAGAAGACACTGATCCGGGGCACGACACCATCATGATCAGCACTTGAGACGGTATCGCTCGACGGCCGACTCGTTAGCAAGCCACCAGATTTCGATCAACCGCCACAGACCCTTCAAAGACGGAGAGGGAGGGATTCGAACCCTCGAACGAGGTTGACCCCCGTTACGCGATTTCCAGTCGCGCCCGTTCAACCGCTCCGGCACCTCTCCATGGGCTCACTCAGGCGGCCGCCCCAAGGCTACGACACCGGCCCTCGTCGCGCTGCTAGGCTGCCCTCCGTGCTCTCCCTGCTGGCCACCAGCGCGGCCGTCTCCAAGGACATCGGCCTGATCGTCACCTTCGTCGGGATCGGGATCATCGTCAACGTGATCCTGATCCTCATCTTCGTCCAGGTGCGCGGCGAGCGCCAGCAGAACAAAGAGCGCCTCGCGGAGCTCCGCGGCCGGCGCGTCTGAGAACGATCCGCGATCAGACGATGTAGACGGGCGTGCCCACCGGCGTGACGCTGTACAGCGCGATCACGTCCGGGATCGTCATCCTGACGCACCCGTGCGAGGCGTCGTGGCCGATCGAGCCGTACTCGCTCGGGTCGATCCCGTGGATGCCGGCGCCGCCGTCGAACGACATGAAGCGCGCCTTCAGCGGGTCTTCCGGCCCCGGCGGGATCGTCTTGCCCGCCAGCGCGCCCGCCCATGCTTTGTTGGGCACGATCCAGGGCGGATCGACCTCCTTCCACTGAATGTGGTACAGCCCCGGGGGCGTTTCCAGACCCTGCATGCCGACCGCAATCGGGTAGGTCTTCGCGAGCTGCAGGTGTGCGTAGAAGCGCAGCTGGAAGGCCCCCCGGTCGATGACGATGTATGCCGGGTACTCGCTCGCCAGCTGCGCCGTGGTGATCTTGGGCTGCACGGATTTCGCCGGCACGGTCACCGCCCGGCTCGCGCTCGCGCCCGTCAGCGCGCGCTCGATCCGTCCGCCGAGCCGCGCGCTGTCGACCGTGACCCCGGACTTCGCCGGCACCCTCGTCAGTTCGCTCCCGCTCACCGCGACGCTCGCGTTCTGCGGCGCCCTGTTCACCGCCGCGCGCACCTTCGCCGTCAGCGCCTGCACCGCAACGTGTGAGTAGCTCACGGCCAGCGGCACGTCCTTGTTCACGCTCTCGCCGAGCAACCCCCTGATCGTGCGCGTCACGATCGAGCCTTCCCGGCTCGCAGTCAGCGCCTGCTGAACCATGTTCTGGGCATCCACGGTCAGCCTGGCTTCGCGCGACCCAAGCGTCCACGTCCCCGCGCTGGAGCGGACCGTCAAGGGCTTGCTCAATGGGTCGATGACCGCGCGCCGCACCTTCTTCAGCGCCGCCGCCCCGCTCAGTCCGCCGACGGCCACCCCGTCGATCCTCACGCCCTTGGCGATCGTGTCCCGGTGCGCGTGGTCGTACAGGTACATCCCGCCCACGAGCATCAGCACGAGCGCGGCCGCGAGCACCCCCACGACCAGCCAGGGACTGGCGCTGCGCCTGTCCGCAGAGAACCGGCTGATCCTGTGCTCAACGCGTGGTTCCACAACAAGCCCCGGTCATCCGAAGAACCCGGTCTCCCGATCGGTCGTCCGATGTTACCGTTCGCCGCCCCGCGCGACCGCCCTGCAACGTGGCTGCCGGACCGTCGCCCGCACCCCGTTAGATCCGGCGCCGCGCGGGGGTCAGCCTGGCTCGGGCGCCATCGCGATCGCCCCGCAGGGGCACTCCTCGGCGCACAGACCGCACCCCTTGCAGTAGTCGTAGTCGATCGCGTAGCGCTCGCCGACGGCGAGCTTGATGACGGCGTTGTCGGGGCACACGCCGTAGCAGTTGTCGCATTCGAAGCAGTTCCCGCACGACAGGCACCTGCGCGCCTCGAACAGCGCGTTCTGCTCGTCAAGCCCCTGCTTGACCTCCTGGAAGGTCGAGCAGCGCCTGACCTCGTCCAGCCGCGGCGCGACGGTCTTGGGCGCGTCCGCGTAGTACCAGGTGTTCAACACGCCGATGTCCGCCGTCGGGTGCTTGGCCGTCGGTGTGTACTCGCCTCCGCGCAGCCATGCGTCGATGTGTCGCGCCGCCTTCTTGCCGTGCCCCACCCCGACCGTCACGGTCCGCTCGGCCGGCACCATGTCGCCCCCCGCGAAGATCCCCGGCGCGCCGGTCATCATGTTCGCGCCCACCTCGACCACGCCGTCCTTCACGCTCAGTCCCGGCACGCCCTGAAGCAGCGACAGATCCGCTTCCTGGCCGAGCGCCAGCACGACCGCGTCGGCCTTCAGCTCCTCGAGATCCCCCGTCGGCTGCGGCATCCCGTGGGCGTCGAGCTCCATCTTCTCGAGCACCAGCTCCCCCTCCCTGGCGTGCCTGATCGTCGACAGCCACTTCATCCGCACGCCCTCCTCCAGCGCCTCTCGCAGCTCCTCCTCGTGGGCTGGCATCCGCTCGCGCGTCCGCCTGTAGACGACCACGGCGTCGGTCGCCCCCAGCCGCCTGGCGGTCCGGGCCGCGTCCATCGCCGTGTTTCCGCCCCCGTAGACGGCGACGCGCCTGCCCAGTCGCGGCGGCTCGCCGCCCTCGGTGCAGCGCAGCAGCGACACCGCGTCGAGGATCCTCGCCGAGTCGCCAGCCGGGATGTAGGCGCGCCTGCCGATGTGCGCGCCGACCGCCAGGAACGCCGCGTCGAAGCCGCCCTCGCGCATCGCATCGCGGACGTCCGTGACATCCGTGCTCGAGACGATCTTTACGCCGAAGTCCCGGATCCGCTGGACCTCGGCGTCCAGCACGTCGCGCGGCAGCCTGTACTGCGGTATCCCGAAGCGCATCATCCCGCCGGGCAGCTCGCCTGCGTCGTGGATCTCGACCTCGTGCCCCAGCCGCGTCAGGTGATAGGCCGCCGACAGCCCCGACGGTCCCGCACCGACGACCAGCGCGCGCTTGCCCGAGCGCCTCGCGCGCGCGCCGGCGCCGCTCGAGCTGGCGGCCGCGTCCGCCAGCTCCCAGCCGCGCCTGATCGCCTCGTCGCCGAGGAAGCGCTCGACCCCGTCGATTCCAACTGCCTCGTCGATCTGGGCGCGATTGCACGCGCTCGTGCAGGGGTGGTAGCAGACGCGCCCCATCACCGCCGGCAGCGGGTTGTCCTGCACCAGCCTCCGCCACGCGCGCTCGTAGTCGCCCTCCTCGGCGTGATACAGCCAGCCCTGGATGTCCTCTCCCGCCGGACACGCCGCGTTGCACGGCGGCAGCCTGTCGACGTACACCGGCCGTTCGTCGCGCCACGCGCCCGTCTTGTTGGCCAGGCTCGAGCCCACGTCGAGCGTGATCGCGAACGGCTTCTCCACGGCTATGCCCCCTCCCGCGGCGCGCCCTCGCGCGCGAGCCCCGCGTTGGCCGGGAAGTCCTGGCGCGAGAACCCGTCGGGGTCGCACAGCCTGAACCGCGCGATGTTGCGATCGGCGATCGCCTGGATCCGCGCGAGCACGTCCTCGCGGCGCTGGGGCTCGAACAGGTGCCTGTAGCGGCCCTGCAGCCTCAGATACTCCTCGACTCCTCGCCTGCGCCTGATCTTCGACACCGCGCTCACGGCGCCGTGCTCGGCCTCGAACACCGGGAACAGCCCCGTCTCCTTGGCCAGCCGCGCCACCTTGACGCTGTCGCTCGCCTGACAGCTCCAGCCGAGCGGGCAGGTCACGAGGATGTGCAGGTAGCGGGCGCCCCTGAGCTGCATCGCGCGCTCGACCTTCGCCTCCACGTCGCGCAGGTCCGCCACCGTGGCCGTCGCCACATAGGGAATCTCGTGCGCCATCGCGATCAGCGGCAGGCTCTTGCCCTGGCCGAACACGTTGCCCGGCTCATCGCCGACCGCCTGCGTGGTCATCGTCCGCGCCGCCGGCGGCGTCGAGCCCGAGCGCTGCACGCCGGTGTTCATGTAGGCCTCGTTGTCGTAGCACACGTACAGCACGTCGTCGTTTCGCTCGAACATCCCCGACAGGCATGCCAGCCCGATGTCGACCGTGCCGCCGTCTCCCCCCTGGCCCACCACGCGCACGTCGGTCCTGCCCTTCGCCTTCAGCGCGGCCGCGATCCCCGTCGCAACGGCAGGCGCGTTGCCGAACAGCGAGTGCAGCCACGGCATCTGCCACGAGCTCTCCGGATAGGGGGTCGAGAACACCTCCAGGCAGCCGGTCGCGTTGGCCGCGATCAGCCTGCCGTCCGTCGCGCGCATCGCCGCGTCCAGCGCGTACCGCGCGCCGAGCGCCTCGCCGCAGCCCTGACAGGCGCGATGCCCCTTGGTGATCGCGTTGCTGCGGTTCGGGTCGGCCTGCACCGAGCGCAGCTCCGGGCCGAGCAGCCGGTTGCCCACCGCGAAGGAGCCCACCTGGTAGAACTTGATCGGCCTCGCCGCCATCGTGAGGCCCCTCACACCGGCCCGGCGGCGACGACGCCGATGTCGCGCAGCATGTTCTCCGCGTGCGGTCCGGAGCGGCGCTTGGCGCGCGTGCGCTCCAGCTCGCGCTCGACCAGCCCCCGGTCGAGATCCAGGAACGTCATCGCCTGCAGACGCTCCGCGGCGGCGTCGTCCAGCAGCCGGCACAGCGACGCCTTCGTGATCGGCCGGCCGCCCAAGCCGGCGATCGCCGTGTATACGTGCGCGCCTGAGCCGGCGATCGCGATGCGCACGTTCTGCGCCACGATCCCTCCGATCCCGAGCGCCAGCGCCTTCTCCAGCACCACGATCCGCTTCGCCCCCGCGAGCGCCGCGCGCAGCTCCTGCAGCGGGAACGGCCTGAACGCCTTGATCCCGACGGCGCCGACGCTCACCCCCCTGGCGCGCAGCTCGTCGACGGCGTCCTCGATCGTTCCCAGCACCGACCCCAGCGCGACCACGATCGTCTCGGCGCCGGCGCTCTCGTACTCGCGCACGAGCCCTCCCTGCGCGCGCCCGAGCACCCCGGCCAGCTCCTCGGTCAGGGCCGGAATCAGGTCGAGCGCCTGCATCTGCTGGACGTGCGCCAGGTACTTCACCTCCATGAACGCCTCCGGCCCGACCATCGCCCCGATGCTCACCGGCTCGTCCGGGTCGAGCACCTGCCGCGGCTCGTACGCAGGCAGGAACCGCTCGACCTGCTCGGAGCTCGGCACGTCCACGCGCTCATAGGCGTGGGTCAGCACGAACCCGTCCATGCACACCATCACCGGCAGCGACAGCTCCTCCGCGAGCCTGAACGCCAGCACGTGCGTGTCGGCCGCCTCCTGGTTTGACTCGACATACAGCTGGATCCAGCCCGAGTCCCGCTGCGACATCGAGTCCGAGTGGTCGTTCCAGATGTTGATCGGCGCGCCGATCGCCCGATTGGCGAGGGTCATCACGATCGGCAGCCCCAGCCCCGAGGCGTTGTACAGCGCCTCGGCCATGTACAAGAGGCCCTGGCTGGCGGTCGCCGTGTACGTGCGCGCGCCCGTCGCCGACGCGCCGATCGCGACCGACATCGCGGCGTACTCGGACTCCACGTTGACGAACTCGCAGCTGCCCACCTCGCCCGCCTTGACCATCGCCGAGAGCGCCTCGACGATGTGGGTCTGGGGTGAGATCGGGTACGCCGGGATCACCTCCGGCCTGCATCTCGCGACCGCGCGCGCGACCGCCTGCGAGCCCTCGAGCTGCTTAGGGCCCACGTCCCGATATCTGCCGGGATTGATGCGGCCGTCCCGCGGCGTCATACGCCACCCACGATGCTCGACGTGCTACCAGCACGCCTGCGCTCGCGTGCGGCGTCTGCCATCCACGGCCCAACCACCTCAACCCACCATCTACCGTGACGCGAACCCTCAAGCATTGGCCGGCTCCGGCGTCCGCTCTCGCACCCGCTCGTAGCAGGCTCGCGCCGCGGCCGCGTTGCCAGCTGCCGGCCCGGCCGCGAAGCGGGTCTCGATCGCGCTCACGACCGAGGGCAGCG
Organism: Solirubrobacteraceae bacterium; assembly: GCA_035632775.1. Taxonomy (GTDB): domain Bacteria; phylum Actinomycetota; class Thermoleophilia; order Solirubrobacterales; family Solirubrobacteraceae; genus Palsa-744. The sequence continues at coordinate 6,940 of DASQGE010000006.1, forward strand.
AGACGACGCCCGTCAGCGCCGCCAGGCCCCCCAGCAGCGCCGCGTTGGGCCGCGCCCTGCCGAGAGCCTCGCGCGCGATCTCCGACGCCGGGACGGTCAGCGCCCGCCCGCGCCTGAAGCGCTGCGCCCACTCGCCCAGCCCCAGCTCCTCGAACGCGCGCCCCGAGTTGACGAGCACGTACCCGTCCGCCCCCAGCCCGCCGAACACGTCGACCTGGTGCAGCAGCGTCGCGTCCTGCACGATCAGCGCATCGGGCACGACGATCGGCTCGCGCGTGCGGATCTCGTGCTCGTCGATGCGGCAGAAGGCCGTCACCGGCGCGCCCATCCGCTCCGAGCCGAAGCTCGGGAACGCTTGCGCCCACCTGTCCTCGGAAAACGCCGCCAGCGACAGCAGCTCGGCCGCCGTCACCACCCCCTGCCCGCCGCGTCCGTGGATGCGCACCTGGAACATGGCTCCCTCATCCTCGCTGCGTATGGCTGACGGACTGCATCTGACTCTCTGCCTTGGGACTCCACCACCGGGCCGCACGCCATTCATCCGTGCAAACCCGCAGGCGCCGTTCGGCGTTTCCGTGCGCCGCCCGCGCCGTCTTGCGACGGCCGAAGAGAGCTGCTAAACCACAACCTCCCGAGCGAACAGGAGGCCGAGCGGCGTGTGCCTGGCCATACCCGGTCAAGTCGTCGAGGTTCTCGACGAGGCCAACCAGCTTGCGCAGGTCGACGTCGCGGGCGTCAAGCGCACGGTCAACATCGGACTGCTCGGAGGCGATCACGACGGTGAGCAGCCGCCGCTGGCGGGCCAGTGGGTGCTGATCCACGTCGGCTTCGCGCTCTCGACGATCGACGAGCGCGAGGCGCTCGCCACGCTTCAGCTGCTGCAGCAGATGGGCGACGAGTACGAGCTCCAGCTGCGCGAGCTGAGGGCGAGCGCGATCGAATGACCCCTCGCTCCGAACCGGCGCCGGCGGCCGCGCCCGAGCGCCGCGAGCACGAGCCAGGATGCGAGCACGAGCCGGGATGCATCACCTGCGGGGACGTGGCGAGGCCGATGCGCGTGCTCGAAGTGGACGAGGCCCACGGCCTGGCGGTCTGCGTCGACGAGCGCGAGCGCCGCGAGATCGTGGACATCGGCGTCGTCGAGGCGGTCGCGCCCGGTGACACGCTGCTCGTGCACGCCGGCGCCGCGCTGCACCGGGAGCCCGCGTGAAGGCGCCCGTATGAGGTTCTCCGAGGAGTTCCGCGACGCCGAGCTCGGCCGGGGGCTCGCGGGCGAGATCCACGCGCTGGCCGAGCGCGCCGGCGCCGAGCTCGGGCGCCCGTTCAAGCTGATGGAGGTCTGCGGCGGCCACACCCACACGATCTATCGCTACGCGATCGAGAGCCTGCTGCCCGGCGGCGTTGAGCTCGTGCACGGTCCCGGCTGCCCGGTGTGCGTGCTGCCGATGGGCCGGGTCGACGACGCGATCGCGATCGCGCAGCGGCCCGAGGTGATCCTCGCCTGCTTCGGCGACATGATGCGCGTGCCCGGCTCGCGGGGCAGCCTGCTCGAGGCCAAGGCCAGGGGCGCCGACGTGCGCATGGTCTACTCCCCGCTCGACGCGCTGCGGATCGCCACGCGGAACCCCGACCGCGAGGTCGTGTTCTTCGCGATCGGCTTCGAGACGACTGCCCCCTCGACCGCGCTGACGCTGCGGCGCGCAAAGGCTGAGGGCGCCGCGAACTTCAGCTGCATGTGCAACCACGTGACGATCGAGCCGCCCCTGCGAGCGCTGCTCGACTCGCCCGAGCTCGAGCTCGACGGCTTCGTCGGGCCGGGGCATGTCGCGACGATCGTCGGCCTGCGACCGTTCCGCTTCATCCCGGCCGATTACGCCAAGCCGATCGTGATCTCAGGCTTCGAGCCGCTCGATGTGCTGCAGTCGATTCAGATGCTCCTCTCCCAGCTGGTCGACGGCCGCTGCGAGGTCGAGAACCAGTACCGGCGCGTGGTGCCGGAAGAGGGCAACCCGCGCGCGCTGCAGGCGATGGCCGAGGTGTTCGAGCTGCGCCCGCACTTCGAGTGGCGCGGGCTCGGCACGATCCCGCACAGCGCGCTGCGGCTGTCCGACGCGTACGCGGAGCTCGACGCCGAGCGCCGCTTCCCGGTCCCCGGCGTGCGCGTCGCCGACCCGCAGGCGTGCCAGTGCGGCGAGGTGCTCAAGGGCGTGATCAAGCCGTGGGAGTGCCGCGTGTTCGGCACCGCCTGCACGCCCGAGCGCCCGATCGGTACGTGCATGGTCTCGCCCGAGGGCGCCTGCGCCGCCTACTACAGCTACGGCCGCCACGCGCGCGGCGACGGGACCGAGCCCGCGACGGCCGCGACGTCGGAGGCCGAGGCTACGACGGCCACGCCGCAGGTGCTCGCGTGAGCGCCGGCACGCGCCAGGAGCGGATCATCGAGATCGTCGGCGCCGCCCGCGCCAGGCCGAGCCGCTTCCGCGACGAGCACATCACGATGGCCCACGGCGCCGGCGGCAAGGCCTCGCAGTCGCTGATCGAGGGCCTGCTGCTGCCGGCCTTCGCCAACGACGCGCTCGCGCTGCTGGGCGACGCCGGGATCGTGCCGGCCGGCGCGACGGCCGGATCGACGCAGAGCGGGGAC
>DASQGE010000007.1:0-2753 GCA_035632775.1 Solirubrobacteraceae bacterium
CATGCCGACGCCCCCGCGCTGTCGCTCCTGCCAGCAGGTCGGATCGTGCACGCCGGCAATGGTCCGAACGTTGGGTCAGGTGGAGAAGAATGGGTCGTGCGTCTCACCTCCCACGGCATGCTCGATCCGTCGTTCGGCAGCTACGGGCAGGTCAAAGGCACATCCGGATGGGACATCCTGCACATCCATACGATGGCTCGCGGAGTGCTGCTTGCCGTGGGTTCCCACAGCCTCGAGCGCTACACCGCCGCGGGCGTCCCGGATCGCTCATTCGGCCCAGGAGGGGTGAGACGGCTCTCGACGCCGCATGACACTTTCGACGCGACCGTGGACGCCGCAGGGCGCATTCTCGTTCTCGCCACCAGCATGTCATCGCCGACAAAGGTCGAGGTAAAGCGCTTTCTGCCGTCCGGCAGGCCCGACGCCGGCTTCGGCGCACACGGCGTCGCGCTGCCGCGCGGACTGCCACATGCCGAACCCATCGCGCTTGCGACCCAGCGCGACGGCAGCGTGATAGTCCTCGGTGCCACCACCTCGAAACCCAAGCCCTCGCTGTTGCTCGCACGCTTGACACCCACCGGAAAACTGGACTCCTCCTTTGGCAGAGGAGGGATCGTGCGGCCGCCGATCCCATCCCGGCGTGTGTCGCTCAGCGTCGCCGTGGCTCCCGACGGACAAGTCGCGCTCGCCGCCGGAGAAAACTTCTTAGACCCGTCCAGACATGCTCGACTGCTGCTCGTGCGCTACACGAGCACGGGTCGATTGGACAGGTCTTTCGGCGCCGGGGGGGTAGCCAGCAGCGACGCGTCTACCATCGAACACCGAGGGCGGGTGGTGCCGCTGCTGCCGCACGCGATCGCATTTGACGCAGCCGGCGACACGATCGTCGCCGGCGCGAATACCTACGGAAGAATCGACAGAGGAACCGAGGTGCCGTGGTTCCTGGCCAGGTACACCACTCATGGACTCGACTGCTCGTTCGGGACGAACGGCATCGTCATCGGCAACGAGCCCGGCAGCGCTGACGCGATCGCCGTGCAACGCAACGGGCGCATTGTGATCGCAGGTCACCGTGGAGAAGCGCTCATCGCAGCGCGTTACTTGGGAGGCGGCAAGCCCCGCACCTGCCCAGGCGAAGATCGAACCACGCGCATGCGAGAAGGATGAGTACTCCAGCCGCGCCGGTCCAGTTCGGCTGCCGCGCATGTGGCACTGCGGCCAAGCGCGCTCTGCCGCACCACATCGGCCGACAGCAGGTGCGACACCTCATACATCCGGTGCTACACTGACTGGGTGCCGACGACCCGCCCTCGCTACACGATCACCGATACCGGCTCAGTCAGCGACCTGCTCGACGATGCCCAGCGTCAATGGCCAGAGGTAAGAGATCGCAAGGAGCTGCTGTTGCGTTTGGCTCAAACAGGGCATGATTCGCTGCGCCTGGATCGAGTTGCAGCTGAGGAGAGCGACCGCCGGGAGCGACAGCGCGCAGCGCTCGCCAATCTGCATCGCACGGTTGACTGGGGTGCGATCAGGGACGACCAAGCATGGGTCTAGGCGGGCTGCTGCTCGTCGATAAGTCCGCATTGGAGCGAGCCACCCCAGAGACGCTCGAACTGGGAGAGATCTGCGTGTGTGCCGTCGTGCGGCTCGAGATGCTCTACAGCGCTCGGAGCCCCCGCGACTATTCAGACATCGAGGACAGCCTCGCCGTCTTTCGTGATCTGAGGATAGACGCCGAGACGATCATCGCCGCGGTGACGGCCCACCGAGAACTCGGACATAAGGGCCGCCACCGCGTCCCTATCCCCGACCTCCTAATTGCCGCCTGCGCCCAGCAACATCAAGCCGCCGTGCTCCACGTCGACCGCCACTACGACGTGCTCGCCGAAGTACTCGCCTTCGATCCCGTACGACTCCCAATTTGAGCCCTGGCCTGAAGGCTCGAGCAACCATATTCTGAGAGTCGGGACTCGCCAAACATCGGCAACGCCTTAGGATGCGCGGATGGGCGAGCGGGTGGGGAGATCGACCGCGCGGCTTCGGGGCGGCCTGGCAGGCGCGCCGGTGCGATTCTGGCGCTCGCCTGCCGACCAGCCGCCATGGGCGCGTCCGGCGCTGCTGACGGTTGCGGCGCTCGCGGGGCTGACGTACGCGTGGGGCATGAGCGGGGCCGCGCTCGAGGCGTTCTACGGCGCGGCGGCCCGCAGCATGTCCACGAGCTGGCACGACTTCTTCTTCGGCGCGTTCGACCCGGCGGGCACGGTGACGATCGACAAGCTCCCCGGGTCGCTGTGGCCGCAGGCGCTGTCGCTGCGGATCTTCGGGTTTCACACCTGGGCGATCGTCCTTCCGCAGGTGATCGAGGGCGTGATCACGATCCTCGTGCTCTACCGCGCGGTGCGCCGCCTGGCTGGTTCGCTGGCGGGCATCACCGCCGCCGCCGTGCTCGCGACCAGCCCGGTGACCGTCGCGCTGAACCGCGGCAACGTGGCCGACTCCCTGCTGATCCTCCTGCTCGTGCTTGCGGCCGATGCAACGTCGTCGGCGCTTCTCAGCGGACGGCTGCGCACCCTCTCGCTGGCTGGCGTTTGGGTGGGACTTGCGTTCCAGACGACCGATGAAAGTCAAGGGCTTGGCGGTTAATTTAGGAACGAGTTTCGGACGTCGGATCGGTCGCGGGTAACCGTTTGAGGGTCGCAGAACGCGTTTGTGGCGCTAGTTTCGGCGGGGCGCGGGTTGAGCGGCGTGAC
>DASQGE010000008.1:0-5401 GCA_035632775.1 Solirubrobacteraceae bacterium
AGGCCGCCTCCACACGTCCGGGACGGCGCTCAAGGCACGCCGCGCGCCGGTCGATCAGACCCTCATGGAGGCAGCCACCTTCGCAGGAGTCCTCGGCGCGATCGTCGGCTCGTTCTTGAACGTCGTCGTCCACCGCCTGCCGCGGCACGAGTCGCTGATCAGCCCAGCCTCGCACTGCCCCCGCTGCGGGACGCCGGTCAAGCCCTACGACAACGTCCCGATCCTCTCCTGGCTGCTGTTGCGCGGGCGCTGTCGCAGCTGCTCCGAGCCGATCTCCCCGCGCTACCCGCTGGTGGAGGCCCTGACCGCCGCGCTCTGCGTCGGCGCCGTGCTCGCACACGATACGGCCGCCGGGATCGCGCTCAGCCTCACGCTGATCCTGATCGTCGTCCCCGCCGCCCTGATCGACCTCGAGCACCGCATCATCCCCAACCGCCTCACCCTGCTCGGCGCGATCGCGGCGCTCGTGCTCGGGACCGCGCTCGATCCCGCCGGCGAGCCCGAACGTCTGATCGCGGGCGCCGTCGCCGGCGGCTTTCTGCTGCTCGTCGCGCTGGCCTATCCGGGGGGTATGGGCATGGGCGACGTCAAGCTGGCGGGCGTCATGGGCCTGTTCCTCGGCCGCGCCGTCGCCCCGGCGATCCTGAGCGCGCTGCTCGCCGGCACGCTCTTCGGCGTGCTCGTCATCGCCCGCGTCGGCGCCCGGGAGGCCCGCAAGACAGCGGTTCCGTTCGGCCCATTCCTCGCGCTCGGCGCGATCGTCGCCGTATACGCCGGGCAGCCCTTGATCGACCTCTACGCCAATAACTTCCTGCGCTAAAGCGCCGTCGCTCCGGCGCCGATAGGACCCGTGTCAGCGGCGTTCCCGCAATCCGGCCCGCCGAGCTCTCAACATGCCTTCGCCATCAAAGCCCAAGCTTGCCCGGCTCAAGCTAGCCCGGCCCAAGCTCGTCAAGCCCAAGCTCGTCAAGCCCAAGCTCGTCCGGCCGGCGCTCAAGCCGAGCCTCGGCCGGCGCTCCGGCGCGAGCCTCGTCGGTCTGGACATCCAGCCCGGTCACGTCGCCGCCGTTCAGGCGCGCGTGAACGGCACAATCACCGCCGAGCGGGCGGCCGCCCTGCCGCTGCCCGCCGACACCGTCCGCGAGGGCGAGGTGCTCGACGAGGGCGCGCTCGGCGTGACCCTGCGCGAGCTCTTCGACGGCAGCGGGCTCAGCCGGCGCGTGCGCGTAGGCGTCGCCAACCAGCGCGTGGTTCTGCGCACGCTCGAGCTGCCCCCCGTCACCGATCGCAAGGAGCTCGCAGCCGCGGTGCGCTTCCAGGCTCAAGATCAGGTGCCGATGCCGCTCAGCAACGCCGTCCTCGACTTCCAGCCGCTCGGCGTGATCGAGACGCCCGCCGGGCCGCGTCAGCAGGTCGTGCTCGTCGCGGCGCAGCGCGACATGGTCGAACGCCTGCTCGTCGCCGTTCGCAACGCCGGCCTGCGCCCGGAGGGCGTCGACCTGTCCGCGTTCGCGCTGATCCGCTCGCTCTACCGCCCCGACCCCGAGCACGACGGCCGCGTGCTCTACCTGAACGTCGACGGGCTCACCAACATGGCGATCGCCGAGGGCGCCGTCTGCCGCTTCACGCGCGTCGTCGGCGGCGGCTTGGAGGCGATGGCGGGCGAACTGGCCGAGCGGCACGGTGTCGCGGTCGACGACGCCCGCGCGCTGATCGCGGTCGCCAACCTGTCCGCACCCGACGCGGTCGAGCAGCAGCTGCGGGTCGTGCTCGACAACGGGATCCGCGAGATCGCCGGCGAGGTTCGCAACTCGCTCGACTTCCACCGCTCCCAGGAGAACGGGGGCGAGGTCTCCCGGGTGGTGCTCAGCGGCGCGGCCCTCGACATCCCCGGGTTCGCCGATGCGCTCCAGGCCGAGCTCGGCATGCCGCTCGCGCACGCGACGGTCGACTTCGCCGGCGAGACCGCGAGCGTCTCCCCGCAGCGCTTGGCGATCGCGGCCGGACTGGCCGTCGAGGAGGCGCCGCGATGAAGGCCGTAAATCTCATCCCCACCGATCAGCCTGGGCGTGCCAGCGCCGCCGCCGCCGGGCGCTCCGGCGGCGGCGCCTACGTCGTGCTCGGTCTGCTCGCCGGGCTGGCGCTGCTCGCGTTGCTCTACGGGCTCGCCTCCCACCAGATCTCGAACCGCCGCACGCAGGTGGCCTCGCTCACTGCCCGCGCCGCCCAGGCCCAGGCGCGCGCCAACCAGCTCGCGTCGTACACGAGCTTCGTGGCGATGCGCGAACAACGGGTCCAGGCAGTCACCCAGCTCGTGGACTCGCGTTTCGACTGGGCCAATGCCTTCTACGAACTTGGTCGTGTGCTGCCGTCCGACGCCTCGGTCACCTCGCTGAACGGCTCGATCGGCTCGGCCTCCGGCTCGACCTCGGGCGCCGCCGCCAGCTCCGGGTCGCCCGCTGCGGCGAGCTCGGCGGTGACCTCCGCCACTCCGCCGGGCAGCGTTCCCACGATCACGCTCGCCGGTTGCGCGACCAGCCAGCCCGAGGTCGCCTTCACGCTCCAGCGCCTGCGCCTGATCGCCGGCGTCGGCGAAGTCCAGCTGCAGAGCTCCACCAAGACCGGCGCCGCCGGCGTCGGCGGGAGCCGTGAAGGTTGCGGCTCAGGCGAAGCGGCGTTCGCCGTCCAGGTCGTCTTCGACCCGTTGCCGAACGTTCCCGCGAGCGGCGCCTCCAGCCCCGCCACGGCCGTCTCGGCGCCCGCCAGCGGCTCGACGTCCCCCAGTTCTGTGTCCACGGGCTCGGTGTCCACGGGCTCCGCGTCCACATCCACCGGCGGAGCGGTCCGATGACCTCCCGCGACCGCGTCGTGGTGATGGTGCTCGCCGCTCTCGGTGTGCTCGCGGCGGCATGGCTGCTCGCCGTCGCGCCCGAGCGCGAACAGGCCGCCAAGCTCGACAGTCAGGTCACGGCCGCGCAGGCCCAGCTCTCGACGGCCGAAAGCCAGCTCGCCGGCGCCAGCGCCGCGCAGGCCCGGTACCAGTCCGCCTACGCATCGATCGTGCGTCTCGGCAAAGCCGTCCCCGCCAGCCAGGAAGTGCCCGCGCTGGTCTACCAGCTCGCGCGGGCCTCCAACCGCAAGAACGTCGAATTCGCCTCGATCACCGCAGGATCGGGCGGGTCCGCCGGCGGTGGTTCGGGCACGGCGGCCGGCGCGGCCGACGCGGCGAGCGCGGGCTTCACGCAGATGCCGTTCACATTCATCTTCAACGGGAGCTTCACCGACCTCTTCCACCTCTTCCAGCAGCTCAACCGCTTCACGCTGCGCACGGCCTCCGGTGGACTGCAGGTCAGCGGCCGCCTGCTCACGATTCAGAGTGTCAAGCTCGCCCCGACCTCCGGCTCGGGCGGCGTGGTGGGCAGCTCCGGGCGGAGCGGCGGCTCCGAACAGCTCTCCGGCACGATCACCGCCACCGCGTACGTGCTTCCCGCGGGTCAGAGCCTCACCGGCGGCGCGACCGCCGCCGGTCCCGCCGGCACCACGACGCAGACGGCCTCCGTTGCCGGCTCGTCCGGCCCGGCGAATCCCACGGCCGTCGTGCAGGTGAAACCATGAGTGAGTTCATCGCCTCGTTGAAGTCGGACCTGCTCGACAGGCGCTTCCTGCCCCTTCTCGTCCTGCTCGGCGCCTGCCTGCTCGGCGCGCTCGCCTACGCGATCCTCGGCGGCGGCGCCTCCTCGACGGGCTCCGGCACGCCTGCCCCAACCGCCTCCTCGCCCGCCGGCGGCGCGAGCGCCGGCATCGCCATCAGTCAGGCCGCCAACCCCAACGAGGCCGTCTCCGAGACGACCAGCGGCGCGCCCCAGCATCGCGCGGGCAAGGTCCGCAACCCGTTCAAGCAGCCGCCCTCGGCGAAGGCCGCCTCCGCCCCCGCATCCTCGAGCGCCACCCATGCCTCGAGTGGCTCCAGCGGCGCGTCCAGCTCCTCGGGCCCTTCGAGCTCCTCGGGCTCTTCCAACTCCAGCTCCTCCTCTTCGGGTGCCAGCACCAAGCCCGCCAAACCCAAGCCGCCGGCGACCGTCTACCACGTCACCGTGCAGTTCGGTCTCGCCCCGACCGCGCCGGGACAGAGCGCACAGCTCAAGAGCTACGAAAACCTCGAGCGTCTGACCCCGCTGCCGTCTGCCAAGAGCCCGCTCGTCGTGTTCGCCGGCGTCACCAGCCCCGGCAAGAACGCGACCTTCCAGCTCGTCGGCGAAGTCATCCTGCACGGACCCGCGTCGTGCCTGCCCAGCTCCTCCCAATGTCAGGCCGTCGGCCTGCGGCCAGGACAGGCCGAGCAGCTCGAATACCTGCCGGCGAGCGGCTCCCCGGTCGTATACGAACTGCGGCTCGTCAGCATCTCCTCGACCAAAGCCTCCGCCGCCCGGGCCGCCAGCGCCTTCCACGCCGAATCCTCCGCGGGCCGCGACCTGCTGCGCCGCGCGGGCCTGAGCGAGCTGCCCGGCCTGCGCTACTCGACCGAGATCGGCGTGCTCGTGCCCAGTCACGCTCACGCCTTCGCCGCTCACGCCGCGCGTCGTCGCTGAGTCGCCTGTCAGCAATACCTCCCAAACGCCGGCAGCTGTTGTGACCGGCGCCGGCAGCGCTCGACGAAGAAGCGGGGCTCCCGGGTCTCCCACCCACGCGCTCCCGTACGCGCGGCGATCGTGACCGACAAATAAGCTAGCTCCCATGAGCCTGCGCCTGATCACGGCCGGCGAGTCGCACGGCCCCGGCCTGACCTGCATCGTCGAGGGCCTGCCCGCGGGCCTCGCGCTGGACCCGGACCAGCTCAACGCCGACCTGGCCCGCCGCCAGCTCGGTCACGGCCGCGGCGGGCGCATGAAGATCGAGCGCGACGCCGCCGAGGTCACCGCCGGCGTCCGTCACGGCCGCACCCTCGGTGGCCCCGTCGCGCTGCAGGTGCGAAACCGCGACTACGCCAACTGGGAAGATCGCATGAGCCCCTGGCCCGTCGCCGGGGAGACCACCGAGGTGCATCTCCCGCGTCCCGGCCACGCCGACCTCGTGGGCACGCAGAAGTACAAGCACACCGACGTGCGCAACATCCTCGAGCGCGCCTCCGCGCGCGAGACCGCCGCGCGCGTCGCCGGCGGCGCCCTGTGCAAGGCGCTGCTCGCCGCGCTCGGCGTCCACGTGCGCTCGCACGTCGTTCAGATCGCCTCCGTGCGCGCGCCCGCGCCCGCCGCCCCGCTCGCGGTGGAGGACTTCGCCGAGGTCGACGCCTCGCCCGTGCGCTGTCTCGATGCCGCGGCCGGCCGCGCGATGGTGGACGAGATCGATCGCCTGCGCAAGGCCAACGAGTCGCTCGGCGGCGTCTTCGAGGTGCAGGCCTTCG
>DASQGE010000009.1:0-41135 GCA_035632775.1 Solirubrobacteraceae bacterium
CTCGATGATCGCGTGCTTCCTTGCGCTGACGGTCGGGGTGGTGTTCTCATTCTCACGCGCCGCGTGGCTGAACCTCGCAATCGGCTTGATCGTGCTGATCGGCGTGGTTGCGGTGCGTCGACTGGATCGACGTGCCATCTCGTTGATGCTCGTCGTGCTCGTCGGCGGCCTGGCGATCGTCGGCGCGGTGCTCGGCACCGGGTCGCTTGGATTTCTCAAGGAACGCGCACATCTTCAGAACTACGACGCCCATCGCTTCGCCGCTCAGGCACGAGGTCTGACGGTCGGTTTGCATCATGCATTTGGAGTCGGTCCCGGGCAGTTCGACGTGGTCTCGCCTGTGTCGAGCCACAGCCTCTATGTGCGTTCACTGTCCGAGCAAGGGGTGCTCGGCCTGCTCGTCATCGCCGCGCTGGTCGTGGGAACGATCGCCTTCGGAGTCCTGAACGTGATTCATGGCAGCGACACCTATGGGATAAGCGCAGCGGCGTTGCTGGCCGCCTGGTGCGGGCTTGTGGCGAACAGCTTCTTCGTGGACACGCTGCACTGGCGTCACCTGTGGCTTGTTGCCGCCCTGATCTGGGCTGGGACGATGCGCTGGCAGATGGTCGCCAGCTCAACAAGGCTGCGCGCTGTGCCGCAGTCCGTATAGGTGCTGTCAGGAGGCTGCCCGCGTCAGCGGGCGCTCGGCCAGGTAGTAGGGGGAGAGTTCCACTCTCGCACCCATCACCACCACGCCGATGGGGTTCAGCTGCAGGCGCTTGAGCAGGTCGCGCAGATCCTCAGCCTGTCCCGGACTTACGCGGTCCAGCCGCGCGGCCACCAGCACGTCGTCGCTCTGCCGGGCCAGGAACTGCGCGTCGCCCAGACCCAGGATCGGGGGGGAGTCGATCAACACGTAGCTGTAGTCCGTTTGCCGCAGCACCTCGAAGAAGCGATCCACCGCCGAGCTCGACAGCAGGGCCGCCGGATCGGGGGGGACCTGTCCAGCGTTGAGCACGTCCAGGTTGAGCTCTCCAGGCGCGGCCCTGACGGCCGTATCGAGTGCCTCGCGGAGATCCTCAGCGTCATTGTCCACGGCTAGGAGGCAGTCTGAAAATCCGGGCCGAGACCGCAGTCCGAAATGCTCGTGCAGCGTGGGTGAGCGCAGGTCTCCTGAGATCACGAGCGTCTTCTGCCCGGCGCGGGAGAGTGAGCGGGCCAGGCTCGCGGCGACCGTGGTCTTGCCCTCGCCGTGGGTCGCGCTCGTAACGAGCAGCACGTTCTGTCCTCCGTTTGCGGGCCCGAGCAGGCGTATCGTCGCCTGCAGCGCGTCATATGTCTCGTGCTCGAGCCCAGACAGGCCTCGTCGACGCTGCGCTCTGAGGGTGCGTCGACGATAGGGGACACCCGCCAGGACGGGGAGGCTGAGGGTTTGCCCGAGCTCTCGCGGCGTCGTGAACCTGGGTCGGAGTTGATCGCGCCCGAGGACGACCAAGACGCCTATGAGCAGGGAGGCAAAGATCGCTACGATCGCATTGAGTGCCACTCGGGGAGAGCTTGGGCTGCTCGGGGGCGCGGCGGACTCGGCGATCTGCAGCTCGGAAGCGGTGCCGGCGGCATTGATCTGCAAAGCGCTGATGCGTGCTTCCAGGGCAGCGACCTGGTTGGCCGCGCCGGGCGTTCCCTGCAGCCGTGCGATCTGTGCCTGCAGCTGAGCTCGGGCGTTGTCGAGACCGAGGTTCTGCATGGACTGCTCCTCGGAGAGGAACGCCTGGGCTACCGCGTTGGCGCGAGCGGCTGCCACGGACCCCTTACGAGCACTCGCCGTGATCGTCAGGAGGTTGGCGTTGGGATCGGCCGACGCGCTGATCGCGTCTTTGACCGCTTTGGGTGATTCCGACAGCTTGTAAGCGGCTGCCGTCGCGACCGGAGGGGTTTGGACCAGGGCTTCGAACGTCGCCAGCTGACGCTGCGTGGAGGTTGCTTCCGAGGACTGCAGCAACGTCGCCGCCGGGTTGTAGACGATGTCGACGGAGGCTCGATATGTCTTCGGGAGCTCGAGCGAGATGGCGAGGACCGCGACGGTCACGACGATCATGATCGCCGCGATCAGCCGAATGCCGCGACGCAGCGCACCGAGGTAGCGCTGAGCATCCACCGGCTGGTCGGCGAAACCGGTCGGCAGGGGCGAGGATGGCCGTTCGGGGGAGCTCATCGCGCGAGGTGCCTCGTCATCGCTTGCGACGATGGCGACGACGCAACTTCAGATCCAGGGTCTTCTACGACGTCCGGCTCGAGCGGGGCTTGCATGAGCTCATCGTACACGTCGATCAGGCGCCCGATCATAGCCGCCCTTGTGAAGCATTCTCTGACACGGCTGAGCGCCATTGCGCCCATCCGCGTCCGGCGGATGGGATCATCGAGCATCTCCAGGAGCGCTTCGGCGAGTGCGCCGTCGTCTCGTGGGCGTACGAGAAAGCCGCTCGCTCCATCCACCACTGCCTCGCCGATCCCGCCGACGTCGCTGGCGACGATCGGCCTGCCCAACGACATGGCTTCAAGGATGACGTAGGGAAACGCCTCGGCCCAGGAAGGGTGGACAAACACCTCCAGCCCGCGCAGCACGGCTTGAGGATCCGAGCTCGATCCAAGGAAGTGCACGGCGTCAGCGGTCCCACGCAGCTCAGTATGTGCGCGCAGCTTTTGAAGGTCGGGGCCGTCGCCAACGATTGCCAGCTGGGCGGTCGGATGCCGGGTGAGCATCCGGGGAAATGCGTCGATCAATGTCTCAAGCCCCTTTCCCGGACGCAGCTGCGCGAGCGCGCCTATCACCGGACCACGACGTGACAGCTCGGCGACACGCCGATCGACAGGACCATCTTGCACAGGCTCGACGCCATTGTGTACGACCCTCACCCTGTTCTTAGGGCCGATCGACCGGGCCAGCCGCGCCTCGGCCTCGCACACGCACACGACGCGGCTGGCGAGTGGCGCGAGTGCCTGCTCGATGCCCCGGTAGGCCAGGCGCTCCCCCGAGCGCGAGAAGTATCCGGCGAATGCGTACCCGTGGGGCGTATAGATCAAAGGAGTTCGCGGTTGTAAGGGCCGCGCAAGCCGGGCTACCGCGCCGGCCTTGGAGCTATGGGCATGGATCAGGTCGGGGCGGTGCTCTCGCACGATCCGACCCAGTCCGGCCACGGCGGCGACGTCGGCTCGGGGGGCGATGGCGCGCCCGAGGTCCAGGTGCGCGTGGGCGACCTTGCCAGCCAGGCCCTTGGGAACAGCGGGGCCACAGAGCAGCACCTCATATCCGCGCTCGCCGAGCCCGAGCACGAGGTCTTCGACATGTCGCCCCACCCCTCCATCGGTGGGCTGGTGGCAGAGCAGGAGTCGGGTCACGTCACGTCACGCTACTGCGCTGCGTTCCTCGACGGTGGCGTCAGCGTGCGCGTGGCGCGATCTGACGATAGCCGGACCGTGACGGACGATATCCGGGTGCACCCTTGTACAGGGCACGCACGCGATAGCGCACCGTGGGCTTGAGGTCGAACAGATGCGTGAAGCGCCCCTTGGCGTTGACGCTGGTCGTCAAGATCCGAGCATGCGTCCATCGGTTGCCCAGTCGGGCTTCGAGCTGGATCGAGACGTGCCCACGTGAGGCTCGCTTGACCGAGCCCTTGACCAGGGTCGGCACGGCGCGGTGACGCGCTCGGTGTGCACGCGCAGTCCTTGCCAGCCGGGCGTGCTGCTGTGACTTGTGCCTGCCGGACTTGTGCCGTGATGGTGTTGGCTTCGTGGGTGTCGCGGTAGTCGAGCTTTCCGCGCTAGAGCTGCCGCTGGGGCTCAGTGAGGGACTGCCGACGACCGGCTTTGTTTCCACGGTCGTTTCCGTTGGTGTCGGCGTTTTCGGCTGAGATGTCGCCGCAGGGGGGGTGCCGACTAGGATGGCGCCTGAGGCCGCGGGGAGCGTGACGGACGTCATCGTACCGCCGTTGACGTTTTGCATAGGGGTGGTAAGGGTGACTGTCCGAGTGGGTTCGTTGGGCGGGTTGACAAGCACCATGCCGCTCGTGAAGTCGCGTCGCAACAGGCCGTTCCAGCTATGTCGCAGCCCGGTGGCTTCGCCGAGGTTCGTGTTGTATCCAGCCCACCAGTTGTTGGGCGTCTGCCCGCCGCCGCTGACGGCGTCGTTGCCTGTGGAAACCAGGAAATAGCTGGCCAGGTTGTATTCGAGGCCTGCGGGATCTGAGGCTTTGCCATCGACGACGACTCCCTTGCCGAGGGCGTGAACCTGGTCGATGAAGGAGAGCATGGCGTTCAGTGACCATCGCCCGTCGCCGCCGGTCAGGCCCGAGTCGTTGACCCCTCGCTCCAGATAGACGAAGTTAGATGCGGAGATCTCGCTGCGGATGCTCGCGTCGCTGGTTCCGGCATCGCCGTCCGAGTACCAGATAGCGTTATGGACGAGTTCGGTGCCCGGAAGCATGCTGCGGATTTCCTGCATGAACTGGGCCATGTAGCCTCGCCAGGCCGTTGCGGTCATCGGCTGGCCGGTTGACGGATCGATCGGCGCCACTACTTCTTCGCGGCCGTTGCTGACCCGCATTTCCATGTTGACGTCGTCGATGAACAGGCCGCGATAGCCCGCGGACAGTTCGGCTTTCGCGTTGTTGATCCACCACTGACGGAACGCTTGATTGGTGATGTTGGCCGCATACTGCGGACAGGTCCCGTTCGAGCAGCCCCATTGGATGTATAGAGGATTGCCCGAGGTGTCCCTCAGGACCCATTCCGGGTGCTGGCTGGCGATGTTTTCATCGGTGTAGAGGGCGTAGGAGTCCTTGTACAACCAGCCGTTGGGATACCACGCTGTCTTGCTGTCGAAGTAGGGCGCGTATACCCCCATGCGCCAGACGTGCGTATTCAGCCATGATTGTGTGCTCGGCGAGGGGTTTTCGAGGTACTGATCAAAGGACGGTTCAGCGAAGCGCACAAAGTGCACCGCTCCGGCTGTGTCGGCGGTGGCTTGGCCGACGAAGACTGTGCTGAACCCGACGAAGATCGTGCTGAACGCCACGACTACGGCGAGTCGGAGGGCGGGAAACGCACTGCGAACTCGGTTGTGCATCTGAAAGCTCCTTGGCAGCTGGGCGGTCTCTGAGAGATCCCTGGCTTTGCGCCGCCGGCTCGCGCCGGGTTTGCCTTGTCGAGAGCGAGGAGGGGAGCCTGCTCGATTGTCTTACTCGCCATGGATCGGCAAGTCGACGCTCAACTCTCAACGTCGCGCCGAGGTTGGACGGATGATGGAGACGAGGGGGCGAGACCGGGCCAGCGAGGCTCGCCGTGATCCGAACGTCGCGCCGAGGTTGGACTTATGATGGAGACGAGGGCGTGCGAGACCGAGCCAGCGAGGCTCGCCGTGATCCGCAGCTGGTCATGGGCGGTTGATAAGCTCGCCTGGTGCCGAGGCTGCTGATGGTCTTCAAGGCGCCCGATGGCGGCGCGGCCGAAAATGTCGTGCAGCTTGCCCAAGGACTCGATCGGCACGGCTGGGAGATCGAGCTGGCGGGGCCGCTTACCACACCTGTCTACGATCGAGTCCCCGGGTCGATCCCGGTACACCGGCTTCCCATCACCCCCGGATACGGCCCTCTGCGTGAGGACGCCGCCGCCCTCTGGGGCTTGCTTTCCGTCGTGCGCCGTGGTCGGTATGACCTCCTGCATGCCCATTCGGCTCAGGCGAGCGTGATCGCACGGCTGGCTCGTCTGGGCGGTGGCCCGCCGGTTGTCTACACGGCTCACTGTTTTCCGTTCCTAGGCAATACGACGCGTCTGCGCTCGATTGCCGGTCTGGTGATCGAGCGGTCGCTGGCGCCGCTTGCGGCCGCGTTCATCGACGTCAGCGAATTCGAGCGTCGGACGGCGATCGGTCGGCACGTGGGCCGGGCCGGGCGCCATCATCTGGTGCTCAACGCCTGCGAGCCTTGTCCCGAGGCCACACCTGACCCAGATCTATGCCGCTTCCGCGGCGACGATCCGCTGATCGTCGTCGTAGCGTCCTTGCGTACGCAGAAGCGAGTCGACTTGTTCCTCCGGGCTCTACCCGAGGTCTTGCACAAGGTTCCACAGGCACGGGCGGCCGTGATCGGCAACGGGCCTGAGAGCGCCGCTCTCTCAAACCTTGCCGAGAAGCTCGGTCTGGGCCAGGGCGGACGTTTTTTGATGCTCCCGTTTCAGGGGCCGGCGGCTCGGTACCTGAGGTGCGCGGATATCTACGTGCTCCCCTCGAGCTGGGAGTCCCTCCCAATCGGCCTGCTGGAGGCTCTCGCCTGCGGCGTGCCGCAGGTCGCAACCGATGTGGGAGGTGTCGCGGAGGCGATGGGCGCGGAGACGGGGGTGACCGTCCCCCCGGAAGACCCCGCCGCGCTGGCCGGCGCTCTGATCGATCTGCTGTGTGATCCCGAGCGGCGCGAGCGTATGGAGCGGGCCTCGCGCATCCGTCATGCCGAACTCTTCAGCTTGCCGCGCATGGTTGCCGAGACCGCTGATGTCTATCAGACGGTACTGACGGATAGGGTTGATGGACAGCGCACTGGCACCAGCAGATCCCACCGGCGCACCAAGCCCGGCGAGAAGACGCTGACGTCCGAGCGCCATCCTGGCGTATATACCTAGGCCGGAGGGTGGTCACCGGTGTCTGATGGGCGCCCCTGAGGCTGGTCCAGGGCGCCGCGCTGGGTTTCGAGTGTCATGAACCGCGCATGCATGCAGGCAAGGGGGCGGAAGATGCTCACTGAGGCGGGTCGCCGACGGTCGTGGCGGTGGACTCGATCGTCTCATCACGATGCGGCGGGTGGAGTCGACAGAGGCGTCAGTCGGGCGGCGAAGTGACGGATGACCGCGAAGTCCTCGGGAAAAACAAGGCGCTCGTGTGCCAAGAAGACTGCCAAATAAATGACGATCGCGAGTGGGATCGCCAAGGCCAGATACTGGTGAAGCACGACTGTAACGATAGCGACGGCACTGCTGCCAAGAGCTACTCCGGCGAGGATGCGCCGGACGTGGAGACGTCCGCGTAGGGACTTCGACCGGAATAGCAACGTCCCCGCGACGAGAAACTCGGAGATCGTGGTGCCGATGGCCGCGCCGTTGAGTGAATAGAGCGGAATCAAGATGAGATTCAGTACGACATTCTCAACGAAGACCACCAAATAGGTGACCGCGACGATTCGCCTGATATTCTGGGCATAGAACAACTGGCTCGACAGCGAGCTGACGGGAAACAGCATGATGGTGGGCGCGAGCAGCACCAGTGCGAACCCAGCAAGATGATACTGCGGACCGTACAACAGGGCGATGATTGGTCCGGCCAGGATCGCCGCACCGACGGCCATCGGTACAGTGATGACCAGTACAAGCTTCAGCGCTCGCTGATAGACGGCTCCGACCGATGGGGCGCTCGTCGGGGAGAGACGAGCCATCGTGGGCAGGCTCGCGGTGTTGACGCTCCACGTTACAAAAGCGGTCGTCTCCAGGAGGCGGTAGGCGGCGCCGTACTGGCCGACCACAGAGGGTGGAGTGAATATCGCCAGCATCGTCGTGTCGATACGGGCGAGCAGGAGGAAGGCGACCATGCCGAGACCGACGGGCACAGCCTCGCGGGTCACCCGCAGCGCTCCACCGACGTCGAATCGCAATCGCGGTCGGGCCACCATGCGATACATGAGCCAAGCGGCCAGGGCGGCGGCGGCCAAGGCACCGGCGCAATACAAGGCGGAAACCGCAACGATGCCCCCACCCAGGTAGAGGGCCGTGATCGCTGCGGCGGTGGTGACCCATCGTTGGGTGATCAGGACGACCGGCATCATGCCCGCTCGTTCATACGCCTGAAACACGGCGAAGGAGACTTGAAGCAGGAAGTCGCCGACAAAGCCAAATCCCATCAGCAGGATCACCAGTCGCGTGTGACCGCTCATGCCGGCGAGCGAGGCGACCGTCAGCGCCAAGAGCAGGGGCGGCACACTGAGCAGCGCGCGCGAGAGCAGCACGCCGGAGTAGTACGCGTCCAAGCGGCGGTGGTCGCGAGCCACCTCGCGTGTGAGCACGATCTCCTGCCCAAACTGCCCGAGCGTGATCGCGATCCCGGCGAATGACAGGGCAAACACAAAGATGCCGAATTGGGTTGCACCCGCCTTGCGGGCGATGAACAGGTACAGCGCCGCCGTGGCGATCTTCGAGCCGATGTCGGCGATCGCGCGAAAAGTCGCGTTGAGAAGGATGAGCGATGAACGCGCCCCGGCTCGCGGCTCGGCACTCACGGCATCTGAGGTCCCGGCCATCTGTTGCATCTTAGGATCGCGCCGGACAGGGTCGTCTTGACCTACCGCCATCTCAACCTTGTGGTCGAGCCGTGCGTCGTCGCCTTGCTCGCCAGGTGCAGCCCGCGCATCAGGAGCGGCAGCGGGTCGGATAGTTGAAAGTGGGCGTGAGTGACACGGCGGTGGGGAAGCGCTGTCGTCGCCGCCGCGCGGTAGTTGCCCCGCCGCAGCTGCCATGCGAGATGACGCAGATCCGCGTCCTCCCAGCGATAGCGATAGCCCGCAAGCGCATGCACCGGTCGCGGGTTGCGGCCGAGCAGCCAGTCGCACCAGATCGCCGCCAGAGGAACGCCCGCGGCGCTCGCCAGGGCCATCGAGCCGTAAGGACGCGGGTTGAGATCGATTGGCATAAAGTCCTCCGGTCCCAACTGGATCAGCTCGAGCTCGAAGATACCCTCCCAGCCGATGGCGACCATCAGTTGCCGCACCATTTCCTGAAGCTTCGGCGGGACGGCGACGGTTTCGCCAAAGGCAACGCTGCCGCCGTCCGGTCGCCACATGCGCCGGTAGCGCGAGACCGCTACACCGAGGAGGCGCTCGCCACCGAGCACCCCGGCGAAGGACACCAAATCGCCTTTTACCCAGCGTTGCACCAACAGCTCGCCATGAAAGGCGGACGCCGCCTCCGCCAGGTCTGCCTCGCTCGCGACGGTTCGTCCCTTCGGGACGCTTGGCACGGCGCCGTGGCTCGGAGAGGGGGCCTCGGGGGACTTGAGCACGACCGGGAAGCCGAGCCGGCGGCCGGCGTCGAGCGCCTGTTCCACGTCTTTGCAACGGATCGACACGGCGGGGGCCAGCCCGACCTGCGCGGCGGCCGCGGCGAGGCCTTCCCGCTGGAGGGAGCGCTCGACGACGTCCCGTGGCGGCAGGCCGAGCTCGGTGAGCTCCTGCAAACGCTCTCGTTTTCGGGATATGGCAAGCAGGGAGCTGTCACTGCCGGCGATCAACGTCGCGTAGGGGCGGCGGGCCAACTCCTCGCCGAGTTGCTCCACGAACCGGCCAGCGTCGTCGCGCGCGTCGGTGACCCGGAGACGACGCGCACACGCGCGCGACCACTTTGCCGCCGCGAGCGCGGTGGACGAGGCGGCCGTGACGTCGTACCCGGCCAGATGTAGGCTGCGGCAGGCGGCGAGCATCGATCGCTCCTCGGCGTTGGTGATCAGCACTCGGGTTCGGTTGTTCATATCCCCTGATTCCGCAGTTTTGCGGCTGTCTTCACTGTGCGAGCCGCTGCCGTCCCCGCAGCCGCTCGCGCCACCGTTTGCTCGTCTGGCGCAGCAGGTTGACGGGAGCAGATCGCAATAGGGGCTCGTAGCGATCGGTCAGCTTGAGCAGGATCACTGGCCACGGGTCCAGGGTGCCGATCATCGCACGCGTGATCTCATAGGGAGCCCAGCTGCCGGAGCCGGTGGTCACCGCGGCCAGCAGCCCCGAGTCGCGCACCGCGGCCAGCGCGCCGGGGGTATATCTGCCGAACGGATAGGCGAATGTCTCGACATCGATGTCCGCGATGCGCTGCAGCTCGTCGCGACTCTCTTCGATCTCCCGGCGGCAAGCCTTGTAGTCGAGCGTCGAGAGATCGGAGTGAGTCATCGTGTGTGCGCCCAGCTCCCAGCCCGCGGCGACGAGATCGCGCAGTTCCGACTCGCGCATCATCGCGCCATCTCCCTTTGCGCCTATCCACGGACTGACGCCGCCGATGAAGCCGATCGTCACGTACACGGTCGCGGGTATGCCGTATTCGCGCAGGATCGGCAAGGCGACGGAGTGGTTGTTGCGCATACCGTCATCGAATGTGATCGCCGCCAGGCCCGGCTCGGGCGGGCCGTCGCCAGCGCGTCGTGCAAGCTCTGCCATCGTCAGGAAGCTGAAGCCGGCTGTCAGCAGCGCCTCGATCTGGCGGCGGAAGCGCGCGGGGGAGACTTGCAGCAGGCTGAGGTCGTCCCGCAGGCGGGATTCGGCAACACCGTGGTAGCCCAGCACAACCGAGCGCCGCCGGCAAACCCGCCTGAGCGCTTTCACCCAGAGTCCGCCTGCGCGCGGCGTACGGACCACGGATGGGGCTGTGCTCATGCGGTCCAGGAGCTCATGCCAACGAGCGACGCTTTGATGTCCCGTACCATGAGCTGTCGCATTCTAGACGGGCTCTCCAGATTCCCGGTCTGCCCGCCGCCGAGGCGCTGGGCGATGTCGACGAGCCGGCGATCGCCGCCATCTCCTGGTTCGAGCTGGCGTGGCTGGCCAGGCACGAGCGGATCGTCGTGAGGATCCCGATCCCCAGTTCACGATCCCAGTTCAGGTGCTCTGGCGGGTGCCGCGCAGGACCACTGCGGTACCGAGCAGCAAGATGAAGCCTACGACGAACAGGAGCACATCCAGGCCGCTGAGCGGCACCGAGCCGCCGGTGGGCTGTGTCGTCCCAGGGGAGCGCCGCGATCTGCCTGTTTCTTCCACCGATCGGGCTGTTCCGGTTGGAGAGGCCGCGCTCGATCCTCCATTGGGGTGCACGGCGGAGCCGGCGCGCGTTGGGCCTGAGGACGACCCGGAGCCGGGAAACGACCCGGAGCCGGCGGATGGCCCGGAGCCGGCGGATGGCCCCGAGCCGAGAGCCGACCCGGAACCGCTCCCGCCGCCGGAGCTCCCGGGGCCGCTGCCCACGCCGGAGTGTCCGCCGGCGTGGGGGTGGTGGGGAGTGCCCAACACCAACGCTTGACCGGCATAGGCGTCCAGGGAGGGCACTTCAGCGGACGCGGGCGGAGCTCCCAGGGCGCAGGCGACGCCTGCGGCCAGGAGGATCCTGCGCGGCGATGTGAGTGGCGGGACCGTCATATTTCAGGAGTGCTTCGTGCCGAGGCCGACCCTCACACGATAGCCACGGCGTGGCATCGCTGGGCCGCGATTCGACTATGCGGGAGGGGTCACGATATGCGGTCTCAGCAGGATCTGGGCTTCGACGAAGGTGAGCGGGCGCCTTCTGTCGAGGCGTTCGAGGGCTTGGGCTATGACCGGCTCGCGCGGGTTCAGCCGCCGTGCGCTCAGCAGCTGAGTCCGGCCCTCGGCGCGCCGGCCCTGTTCGCCGTCTATGAGGCCGAGGAGGAACGGCGTCAGCCACTCCTGGTCTTCGCGGTGCTCGGCCTTGACGAGCCAGGTGCGGGCTTCGTCATATTCGCCCAGGTTGAGCGCGATCGCGCCACCGACCAGGTAGATCTGCGCATCGAAGGACATCAGACTGGAGGCCGACCTCAGCTCGTTGTAGGCCAGCGCGGGTTGCGCGGGCCAGACGGCGATCGCCCTCTGAACCCGCCGTGCGGCGATGAACGGGATGGCCAGCGCCACGAATGCGCCGGCGCCGAGCAGCGCCGCGCCGGTCCACCACGCGACCGCGAGCCGGCGTTGGCGGGCACCTGTGGTGCCCGCGGGACGGGGCACCTGTCTGAGCGCGGTCGCCGCGCCGGCGAAGGCCAGTGCGGGGACGCTCAACACCGGGTACTCCCAGAACCAGTCGATCGACCCGTGCACCAGCCACACGACCAGCGGCAGAAGCAGAATTCCCGCGGTCACGCGCTCCGGGCTCCCGTCCCGGCCGCCCAGGGCGGCGAGCAGGACCGCCAGCATGAACAGCGCCAACAGGAGCGCGCCGACCAGCCCGGTGTGGACGAGCAGGCGAAGCTCGATCGAATGAGCCCAGCGCGGCGCTTCTTCGGTGTGGCGCAGCCGGATGTAGCTGGTCGCGAAGTTGTCCTGGCCGATGCCCGTCAGCGGATGCAGGCTGAATTCGTGCAGAGCCACGCGCCAGATGTCCGCCCGATTGCTGGCGAGCGTGGAGAAGCGCGAGTAGCCGCCGGCCGTGTTGCCGGCGTTTGCGAACGAACGCCACGCGCTTTCGGCGCGCCCGAGCGGATCGCCGTGGACGGCGATCAGGCCGGCTGCGACGCCGGCGAGCGCCGCCGTGAGCGCCAGCCCCGCGCCCAGCCGGTTGATGCGTCGCTGGACCGGTCGGCTGAGCTCGACGCGCCGGTCGAAGGCCACGACCAGCGCCGCGACGACGGTCAGCGCAACGTCGGCGATCAACATCGCATGCACCGCGTGGCTGCCCTGCTGGTGCAGGACATGGCTCAGACGGGGCTGGGGCAGCGGTGTGCCCTGCGGCGCCGCCCTTCCGTAGACGCGCAGCAGCACGGGCGCGATCGCCGCGGTGGCCGCCGCGGGAACGAGGGCGAATGCCAGCAGGCGCAGGCGGCCGGGAATCAGCAGCAGCGTGAGCGCCAGCACGATCGGGACCGTGAACAGCCAGCCGCGGCTCTGGCTCAGGACCGCAAGCTGCAGGCACACGGCGGCGACGAGGAGCCCGGCGATCCTCAGCGCGGCCAGGCCGCTGCGCTGGGCGCTGAGCGCGATCGCCGTCACGGCGGCCGTCATGAACAGCGCTGCGTCGGCGTTGTAGTAGCCCAGCGGGTACGCGAGTCGCTCGCTCAGATAGAGGCTGCTGGGATCGCCGAGCGCCGCGACCTTGATCGTTGTCACGATCGCCACAACGCCGATTCCGCCCACCAGCAGCGCCAGCGCGCCGCGCGCGGACCAGCTGCTCCAGGGCAGGATCGCGAACGTGACGAACGCCGCGAGGTAGACGAGCGCGCGGTCGCTGCCGAGGAACGCCGTGCCCTGATCGTGCGCCCAGAGGACGGAGAGGAACGACCACGCGACGTAGGCGGCCAGGGCCGTGCAGGCGACCGTCGCCCAGCGGGAGAGGCGGACTCGGCCGACCCCGAACGCGGTCGCGCACGTCAGCCCGACAAGCGCCAGCGCTCCGAGGTACCAGGGGTCCGGGTCATACCCCGCGCCGAGCGCAGGCTGGGACTCGTAGCCTCCTCCCGTCGCCGCCCAGGCGATCACCACCGCGATCGCCAGGCCCGCCGGCATCAGGGACGATCCCTCTGCACACAGGCGCGTTCGAAGAGCCTTGAGCCGCGTCACGCACGAGACATCCTGCCCGAGCGTCCAGACATGCGGTGTGCCGGGGAGCGCCGCGGCGCTCAGGTGCCGAACGGCGTGACCAGTATGTCGGGCGTCCGGTGCAGCGAGAACGAGGGCGAAGCGCCCCCGCCTGACTGGACCGCCCGCAGCAGCGCGCTCTTCGGGTTGGCCCCACGGGGCAGGGATGGGCGCGCCGTGAAGATCCCGTCGCCGTCGGTCTTCAGCGTGGCGAGCTTCTGCCAGCGGCGCCCCTGCAGCCACTGGATCTGCACCCTGCCCGGCGCCCCTACCGGAGTGCGTCCCCAGACCAGCACTCGGTGCTTGGCGGATGTGTACGCGACGAACGGAAAGCGGAAGGCGGCCGCCGCCGGCTTCGGCTTGTCGCAATAGATGCCCCGCGGGCATTCGAAGTACAGCCCCACCTGCTGGGGTGGGGTGGCGAGCCGTTCGTCGCGCAGCGAGTACCAGTTGAACACGCCGATCCCGGCTCGCCAGCTGCGGTACAGCGTTTCGGCCACCCAGCGCTGCTCGAGCTGGGCCGGGACTCCCTTGGGGTTCGGGGGATTGGTTGCCCAGCTGAACTCGGTGACCCACACCTGGGCCGGGTGTGCCGAGACGAGCGTCCCCAGGCGCTGAGCAGCTTGGACCAGCGAGGTCAGCGATCCGAGGTTGTCGATCCACACGTTGTCGGGGTTGGCCGGCGGCGTTGAGGGGCCGCCCGAGGTGTAGGGGTGAATGCTCACCGCATCGACGTTCACCTGCGTGCTGCATGTCCTGCGGGGATGGGGGCCGGCCGACAGGCAGAACAGGTCCCTTACGAATTCAAGCGGCGCGATCGCCGTGACATTCGATCGGCGCAGGCCGTTGGGGAAGAGCGCGCCGCCGATAACGACGTTGTCGGGGCGCACGCCGTGCACGGCAGCGGCGAAGTCGCTGACCATCGTCCGGTAGGTGCCTACGGACACGATGCGGTTTTCCTGGATCTGGGGCTGGAGGAAGTAGCTGGCGTTCGGCTCGTTCCAGACCTCCCAGTACCGGATCCACGGCAGCCCCGATCGCGACCCGTCGTAGCGAGCCGCGAAGGCGTGCGCGAACAGCGCCAGCTGGCTCGGGTCCGGGCTGTCTTCGCCGGCGCCGGGCGGAGACTGACCCCAGACGGGCGGGTCTCCGATGCCGATGAACGGCGTCAACCCGCGAGCGACGGTGGCGGCGATCGCTCGGTCGACGTTGCCCCAGCGGTAGGCGGGATCGTCTGGGTTGGCCGGTTCGAACCCGGGCGGTGGGGTTCTAGGTGCGATCTGATCCCAGGCGAAAGTCTGCCTCAGGAACTGAGCCCCGACGGCACGGACATGGGCCAACGTATGATCCGCTTCCGGACCGCTGGTTCCCACGTCGATACCTGTCTGCAGGGGAACGCCGAAGGCCCCGGCCTGCTCGGTGGCGACGGGCAGGATCAGCGCCGCAAGCGCAAGCACCAGCAGAGCGACATGGAGAGCCGGCGATCGTGAGCGCCCGCCGACGCGAGTGGGGATATGCATGCGGGGAAGAAGGAACATGGTCCTGGCTGGTAGAGCGGCAGGCGCAATCGTCGGTCTATGCCTTGGAACACAGTCACCGGCGCGGCGGTGCGGTCACCGTCGTTCGACATTCGTCCATTCGACGCCGCCGAGAGTCTACGCGTGACACGGATATGATCGGGCCTGCCGGCCTCCCGGATCGGCTTCGGCTCAAGGCAATTGGAGGATCATGTTCAGATCGATCGTAGTTGGAACCGACGGCTCCGATACGGCCACCCAGGCCGTGCGCCAGGCGGTCGACCTGGCGCGTTCGGTGGGGGCGACGCTCGAGCTCGTAAGCGCATACGAGCCCGTGCCCGCGCAGCGTCTGCGCGAGGAGCGCCGTGAGGCGCCGGAGGATCTGCAGTGGGCCATCAGCCCGCGCGAGGACGTCGACACCACCCTGGAGGCGGCCGCCGAGGTTGCGCGTGGGGCGGGGGTGGCCGTCAACGTCTATCCTCGCCAGGGCGATCCGGCCGACGCGATCCTCGACGTCGCCGAGGAGCGGGAGGCCGATCTGATCATCGTAGGCAACAAGGGAATGACCGGCGCCAAGCGCTTCCTGCTGGGCTCGGTGCCGAACAAGGTCTCTCACCACGCCCCCTGCTCGGTGCTGATCATCCGCACGACCTGAGGCGCCGCGGCGGCTCACTCGCCGAACTCGCATGCAGCCCTCGCTCGCCGCCCGCGGTCGGGTTTGCGCGCTTCGCTCAGATGCGGGGCCGGACGCCCCGCGCCCGCGGCCGTAGGAGTCTCTCGGCCCGCGCGGATGCGACCCGAGATACCGCTCTGATGCCGGATGCGACCGAGTGCGCGCATTTCGCCTCTACAGCCCAAACGCCCGCCCGGCCTCGTCGGCCACGTGGCGGGCGATCGCCAGCGAGGAGGTTGCTCCCGGCGAGGGCGCGTTGCGCACGTGCAGCGCCCGCTCGGTGGCCGAGAACACGAAGTCGTCGATCAGGCTGCCGTCGCGCCCGAGCGCCTGCGCCCGCACCCCGGCGAACGCCGGCTCGACGTCGCTGCTCTGTAGCTCCGGCACGTACCGTGCGGCGGCCCGCACGAACGCCTTGCGCCGTGTGGCGTTGTGCAGCTCGCGCAGTCCCGTTCGCCACCAGCGTGCGAACATCCTCCACGACCCCGGCCAGCCGAGCGTGTCCAGCACGTCGCCCGCCCGCACCCTGCCCAGGCGGTAGGCGTCGCGGGCGCCCGCCACCAGCGCGGTCGGCCCGATCAGCACGTCCCCGCCGATCTGCCTCGTCAGGTGCACGCCGAGGAACGGAAGCGACGGATCGGGAACGGGATAGATCAGCGCGCGCACCAGATGCCGGCGCTCCGGGCGCAGTCGCAGGTAGGCGCCGCGGAACGGGACGATGCGCGGGTCCGTCCCCGCCCCGCCCGCGACCGCCAGCCGGTCAGACCAGGCTCCCGCGCAGAACAGCGCGTTGCCGGCGTCGGTCGTCCCCTGGCCATGGCGCAGGCGCAGCGCGCGCGCCTTCACCTCCACGCCCTCGACCGCGCAGCCCGTGGCGATCCTCGCGCCGTCTCCGAGCGCATCGCGCGCGTAGGCGAGGGCCACCGCGCGAAAGTCGACGATCCCGGTGCTCGGCGAGTGCAGCCCCGCGATCCCTCGCGCATGCGGCTCGAGCGCTTCGATGCCCCTCGCGTCCAGGCGGCGCAGGCCGGGCACCCCGTTCGCGGCGCCCCTGCGCCGCAGCTCCTCCAGGCGGGCCAGCTCGGAGTGGCGGGTCGCCACGATCAGCTGCCCGCACGCCTCGTACGCGATGCCCTGCCCGGCGCAGTATTCGTACAGCTCCCGCGCTCCCTCCACGCACAGGCGCGCCTTCAGCGAGCCCGGCTCGTAGTAGAGGCCGGCGTGGATCACGCCCGAGCTGTGGCCCGTCTGGTGGACTCCCAGCTCGGCCTCGCGCTCGAGCACGCACACCGACAGGCGCGGGTGGCGCCGTGTCAGCTCGCGCGCCAGCGCCAGCCCCAGGATTCCGCCGCCGACGATCGCCACGTCGCATCTGGCGGGCGCCGGCGCGCTCCTCTGCGGCTCGGGAGGCGACACGCGAGCTACTGTATTTCGCCCCGCAACTCGATGGTCCTCACTCCACGCGCCGTCTCGTATCGGCATGCCCGCGTGATGAGGACCAGTATATTGACCATATGATTAGAACAGTGACCGCAACCGAGGCGAAGGCCAAGATACTCTCTCTGCTCGACGAAGTCGCGGCGGGCGACGAGCTCGAGATCACCAAGCACGGCCGTGTTGTGGCTCGCCTGGTGCCCGCTGGCGGCCCCCAGTCGATCAAGGGCAAGCTCGTCGGCGTGGCGATGACCGCGGCCGAGGACGAGGACCTGTTCACGACCGGGGTCGCCTGGAACCTTCCGTGAGCACGGTCCTGCTCGACACCCACGTCGTCCACTGGTGGTCGGCCGAGCCGGATCGGATCAGCCGTGCCGCCGCCGAGGCGCTGGACGATGCCGACGAGCTCGCGATTGCGGCCATCTCTTGGTTCGAGCTGGCGTGGCTGGCCAGGCGCGAGCGGATCGTCGTGACGATCCCGATCCGCTCATGGCTTGAGCAGCTCGCCAATGAGCTGCGCACCGTCGGAGTCACACCGGCCGTGGCCGACACGGCCGTCTCCCTGCCATCGTCGTTTCCCGGAGACCCAGCCGACCGGCTGATCTACGCGACGGCGATCGAGCACGGGTGGCGACTGGTCACGAAGGACGGCAAGCTGCGCGACCACCCTCATCCGCGCGCCGTCGCGGTGTGGTGAGGCTCGCGCCTACTCGACGCTTCGGGAACATCTACCCCGTCCCGGGAGCCACCGCTCAAGACACGCTTCTTCCTCGAAGAGGCTCTTCCGATCGATGCCTCCGCCGTGATCGCGTCGACCTTGGTCGAGCCCGCGTTCGAGGCCCCTACCGAGCCGCGTTCGAGGCGCCTACCGAGCCGCGCTCCGCCCGCGGCGGGCGGTCGCCGCGGCGGCATCCAGCAGACCCGCCCCGTACAGGCCCCCGTCGCCGGGTCCCCCCAGCTGCCTCGCCGTCGCCCGCAGCCGCGCCGTGATCTGGGCCGGCGTCGGCCTGCGTCCCAGCACGCCGCCGGCGATGATCAAAGCGGCCGTCGCCGTCACGTGTGGCGCGGCCATCGAGGTGCCCTCGTATCCCGGCGGAAACCCGAACCGACGCGGCGAGCTTCCCGTGAACGTCATCTGGAACACGTCCCTGCCCGCCGGCAGTTCCGGGTGGCAGTTCGGGTCGCCCTGCAGGCTCGCGTCCGCGCCTCCCCCGGGCGCGACCAGCGTCAGTCCCGATCCGTAGTTGGAGTAGTCCGCCAGGCAGCCGTGTTCGGTCGTGGCGCCCACCGCGATCACGTGCGGCGCCCGCGCCGGATACGCGATCGCCGCGTGCCCCTCGTTGCCGGCCGCCGCGACCACCAGGACGCCATGTCGGTTGGCGTAGCGCAGCGCGTCGATCAGCTCCGGGATGTCCCCGGCCGTCACGTCGCTCGAGAACTCGAGGCTCAGGTTGATGATCTTCGCGCCGTGCCTGACCGCGAACAGCACCCCTTCGGCGATCGTCGACGCATACCCTTCGCCTTCGCCGTTCAGCACCCGCACCGGCATGATCCTCGCTGCGAACGCCAGCCCGGTCAGCCCGAACCTGTTGTTCGTGGCCTCGGCGATCGTCCCCGCGACGAACGTTCCGTGGCCGTTGTGATCGTCGGCGTAACGGGTCCTGGCGATGAAGTCATACCCCGTGACGAAGCTGTAGGCGCTGAAGTCCGGCGAGCGGCGGTAGCGCCCCCTGTTCGCATACGCCACCCCCGTGTCCAGCACCGCGACGATCGTCCCGCGTCCGCCCGGCGCGCCCTCCGCCAGGACGTTCGCCCAGGCTTCCGGCGCGCCGACTCCGAACTGCCCCGCGAAGTTCCACTGGAGCTGCTGCCAATCCCCCGACTGGAGCCGCTGCCAATCCCTCGACGCGCCTCCCAGCTTCGGTCCCGGGTCGTTCGGGATCAGCCCGCCCGCGGCGCGCGCTTTGTAGTCGGGCGCCGCCCACACCACGTCCCGCTGCCTTCTCAGCGCCCGCAACGCCCTCTGCACGCTCACTCCCTTCGCCAGCCTCAGCAGCCGCGTGTGCTGCACCGCCTTCGCCGGGTCTTCGGCCCCCGCCACCTTCGCCGTCGCCGCCCACGCGCCCGAGCTCGTGCGCGCGGCGTACCTCACGACCACCTCGCGCTGGGCGTATTCCCCCTGCGGCTGTTCGGCGCGCGCTTCGCCACAGCTGGCGAGGGCGATCGCGGCCATCAGCGCTGCGATCGGCGGCATCGCCCACCCGCGCGCGCGGCGCCTGCGGGCGGCGGTTCTCGGATGGCCTTCGTTCGGCAACGGCATCGCTATCTTGGGTAATGATCCCGTGCGCGACCCCGCGAGGCGGCACCCCGGTGATGACCCACTCTCGCAGGCCCAGCGGTCGCCGCTCGGGCGACACGCGCGATCCGGACGACCTCCGGACTGAAAACCGAGCAGCCGGCGAGCGGACGATGAGCGAGCAGACGATGAGCGAGCGCCCCACCTCACACGACGAGGACGTCTACTTCATGCGACTCGCGCTGCGCGAGGCCGAGCGCGCGCTCGCGCACGACGACGTGCCGATCGGCGCCGTGCTCGTACACGCGGGAGAGGTCCTCGCCGCCGCCCACAACGAGCGCGAGCTGCGCGCCGACCCGACCGCCCACGCCGAGATCCTCGCGCTGCGCGAGTCCTCGCGCGCGCTCGGGTCTTGGCGCCTGCTCGACTGCTCGATGTATGTGACGCTCGAGCCGTGCGCGATGTGCGCGGGCGCGATCGTGCTGGCGCGCGTTCCCCGCGTCCTGTTCGGCGCCACCGATCCCAAGGCCGGCGCCGCCGGCAGCGTACTCGACGTGCTCTCCGAGCCGCGCCTGAACCACCGGCCGGAGGTCGTCTCCGGGCTGCTCGCGCCCGAGTGCGGCCAGCTGCTGAGCGGCTTCTTCGCATCGCGGCGGTAGCCCGCGCCCCGATAAGTTGGTCGAGGGTTGTCGCTGTCAACCCAGGCGCGCTTGCACCCGGCTGAGCGCCGGGTCAGCGGGCGCAGCGGCTCAAGCGCCGCCACCTCTCCGCTCGCGGCCTGCCCTGCTCGCGTCTGCCGGCGCCGCGGTCTGCGGCCGTGCCCATCGCAGTGATCATCGCGCACGCATCCTGCGCAGCTCGGCCAGCCGCTTCGCCAGCTCCGCCTCCGCCTCGCCGGGGTCGTAGAAGCGCTCTCCCGCCACGCCCTCGGGCGCCAGCTCCTGGGGCGAGACGCCGCCGGGACGGTCGTGCGGGTAGTCGTAGCCGCCCACCTCCTGCCCAGGCCGGACCTTGGGGCGTAGCCACGCGGGCACGGGCGCGGCGCCGTGCTCGCGCACGTGGCGCTCGGCCGCTGCGAGCGCCCTCCCGGCGGCGTTCGACTTCGGCGCCAGCGCCAGATAGACGGTCGCCTGCGCGAGCGCGAACCGCGCCTCGGGCATCCCCACGCGATCGACCGCCTGCGCCGCCGCGATCGCCAGCGTGAGCGCGTTCGGGTCGGCGTTGCCGATGTCCTCGGAGGCGAGGATGACCATCCGCCGCACGATGAAGCGGGGGTCCTCGCCGCCCTCGAGCATCACCGCGAGGTAGTACAGCGAGGCGTCGGGGTCCGAGCCGCGCGTGGCCTTGATCCACGCGGAGATGTAGTCGAAGTGGCGGTCGCCCCGTTTGTCGTACAGCACGGCCCTGCGCTGCAGCGCGTCCTCGACCCTGCTCAGGCCGACGCGCTCCTCGCCGAGCTCCTGCGCCGTGGCCAGCGCGAGCTCCAGCGCGTTCAGCGCCGTGCGCGCATCGCCTTCGCTGCGCGCGGCGAGGAACTCGATCGCCTCCTCTTCCACGGGCGGCGCACCGGCGATCTGCGCCGCCGCCGCGCGGCGCAGCACCGCTCCCACCTCCTCGGCGTTGAGCGCCTGCAACGCATACACCCGCACGCGGGAGAGCAGCGCGCCGTTGACCTCGAACGCCGGGTTCTCCGTCGTCGCCCCGATCAGCGTTATCAGCCCTTCCTCGACCGCCGGCAGCAGCGCGTCCTGCTGGGCCTTGTTGAACCTGTGTATCTCGTCCAGGAAGAGCACTGTCTGTGTGCCGCTCGACGCACGTCTGTGGGCGGCCCGCTCGATCACCGCACGCACCTCGACGCGTCCCGCCTGCACGGCGCTCAGCTCCTCGAACGCCACGTCCGATCTCGCCGCCACCATTCGCGCCAGCGTCGTCTTGCCCGACCCCGGCGGCCCGTACAGCACCATCGAGTGGGGCCTGCTCTGCTCGATCGCGGTCCGCAGGCCCGATCCCTCGCCAAGCAGGTGCTCCTGGCCGACGAACTCGTCGAGCAGCGTGGGCCGCATCCGCACCGCCAGCGGCCGCGGCAGATCCCCCTCAGGTGCGCACTGTCGGCGCCCGGGCGAATCGTCCTCGAACAAGGTCTCCACGCGGAGAGTATCCCGCGCTGGCCCTCGCAACCCGGCTCACGACGGGTCGCGTGGCGATCGTCGTATAGCCCAATCGCGGTCAATGTAGCGTGTTCTGCGCTACACTAGGTCGAATGGCATCGGCTCCTCATCCGCTATCGCTCCGCCTTGGGCGCGACGGTTTGAGCGCGTTGGATGAGATTGCCCGCCACAGAGGCTTGAGCCGCGCCGAGGCGGCACGGCAGGCGATCGCCGAGACAGCCGAGCGCGAGCGGCGGCGAACGGGACTCGCGGCGGAGGCGAGGCGTCTCATGCAGGATCAGCGCTACGTTCAGGAAGCGCGGGAGGTCGCCGATCTCATGGAGATGCTGCGTGGTCCGTGGTGACGTCCATCAGATCGAGCTTCCGGGCAAGCGCGGTCACGTACAGCGGGGACGCCGCTATGCGGTGATCGTGCAAGCTGACGATCTCCTTACGCTCTCCACTGTCGTCATCTGCCCAACGTCACGCTCTGCATTTCCCGCCAGCTTCCATCCGGAGGTGACGCTCCCTGACCAGCCAACGCAGGTCCTTTGCGAGATGGTTGGAGCCGTCGATGCGCGTGCTCTCGGAGAACGAATCTGCCATCTGACATACAACGAGTTGCGCGCCGTGGACGACGCTCTCCAATTGGTGCTCGAGTTGGCTTGATCGGCCGGCGATCTACTCGCGCGAGCGATCAACGATGCCATTGACGCTATCGCCAAAGTCGCTGATCGCACCTCCGCAGATGCCCAGGGGTCGCGTCTCATGAGCCGGGGGATTTGATGTTGCGGGCGTAGCCTCCGCTTTGACCCTGAACAAGTCGAAGCGATGGAGGTACGCCCGCATGGAGACCGGCCCTGTTGGAGGCATCGCCTCATTCTCGGGTTGGGGTCGGTCGACTTCTTCGCGACCCGCGGGAGATCCGCGCTCGACACCGCCAGCCACGGCCAGGCGGTTCGGTCATATCTCTCGGACCGCATTGATCTAATAGCCTCTAGGTGCGTCGCCCTGGAGGGGTGGCAGAGCGGTTGAATGCGGCAGCCTCGAAAGCTGTTGTACGTCATTTGGCGTACCGAGAGTTCGAATCTCTCCCCCTCCGTCCTTCTGGATTACAGACTTGCTTGGAGCCGACCTTTACTATATAGTAAAGGCATGGCCCGGATCTCAAGCAAGCACCAGGTGACGCTTCCGGTCGAATCGTTGAAGCGAGCCGGCCTCAGCGTCGGCGACGAGGTCGCGATCGAAGCCGAGGGGGACGATCGCATCGTCGTTCGCCGCGTGTCGCGTGATGCGGAGCGAGTCTTGGGTGTCTTCGACGGCCTGTATGAGCCCGGCTACCTGGAGCGGCTTCGCGCGGGCGAGCGGGCGTGAGCGGTTGTGTCCTGGATACCGACGTCGTGATCGCGGCGCTCGACCGGCACGACTCCCATCACTCCAAGGCGGCCAACGGGATCAAGGCGATGATCGAGGAAGGCATGCCCCTGCTCCTGTCGCTCATCAACTATGCCGAGACTCTGGTCAGGCCCGCCGAAGATGACGGCACTCTGCGGACTGCTGTGGACGCGCTGGCGGCGTTGGGCGTCCGGCTGATCGCTCCCACGCCCGCGATGGCCGTGGACGCGGCGAGGCACCGTGCCCTGAACATCAGTCTCGCGGATGGGTTCGCGCTCGCAACCGCGCAGGCGTACAAAGCGCACGTAGGCTCGTTCGACCGTCGAGTGCGCCGGGCGCTCCCAAAGGCGGGGTTGGAGCTTGCGCCGCAGTTGAGCTGAGATCCGCGCGCTCGCCGAAGCGCGCCCACGCACGCGACCGCGGGAGTCCAGTCGCGACAGGCGATACTCTCCCCAGCCATGACCGCCAGGCCACAGGTAGTCGCAGCGCGCACCGAGTAGTAGCCCACAGCGGCGATCCGCACATGCCGCCGATGCGCCGCCCGCCGGCTGTGGGGAAGATCGGCGGTGGTGCATTGGAGGATCTCGTGACACAGCCACGACATGCGCGGCGTAGCGGTGCGGTCAACTCGATGGTCGAGCTGCCGTTCGGTCCCGCCGATGGCGACGTCCGCTTCACCGACCGCCACGACGCGGGGCGTCGCCTGGCGGCGCGGCTCGCGGATCTCCGCGATGAGAATCCGGTTGTGGTCGGCATCCCGCGTGGCGGGATTCCGGTGGCGGTCGAGGTCGCGCGCGCTCTCGAAGCCCCGCTCGACATCGTCGTGGTGCGCAAGGTCGGCGCGCCCGAGAACCCCGAGTACGCGATCGGGGCGCTCGCCGAGGACGACGTCAGCGTCATCGACCAAGAGGCCGTACGGGCGCTCGGGCTCAGCGCCGCCGAGCTCGACGCGGTCCTCGCGCGTGCGCAACGCGAGCTGGCCGAGCGGCTGGCTCGCTACGAGGCGACACGCCGGCGCCTGGCGGTCGCCGGGCGCACGGTGCTGCTCGTCGACGACGGTCTGGCGACCGGTCGCAGCGCGCAGGCGGCCGCGCGCTCGCTGCGCAAGCGCGGCGCTTCGCGCGTGATCCTGGCGGTGCCGGTCGCCGCGCCCCAGTCGGCGCGCTCCTCGCGCGAGTGGGCAGACGACGTGGTCTGCGTCGAGACGCCCGAGAACATGTGGGCGATCGGGTTCTGGTACGAGGACTTCAGCCCGACCTCCGACGAGGAGGTCACCGCGCTGCTGGCCCAGCGCGGAGGCGACCTCGCGCGCGAGGTCGCGATCGAGGCGGCTCCGGGCTGCGTGCTGAGCGGGGACCTGGCGGCGCCGCGGGGTGGACGTGCGCGCGGCGTCGTGGCGTTCGCCCACGGCTCGGGCTCGAGCCGGCTGAGCCCGCGCAACCGGCAGGTCGCGACCGTGCTGAACGAGGCCGGCTTCGCCACGCTGCTGTTCGATCTGCTGACCCCGCGCGAGGAGGTCGATCGCGCCAACGTGTTCGACATCCCGCTGCTCGCGCAGCGGCTCGTGGCGGCGACGCACTGGTTGCGCCGCCAGCCCGAGACGGCCCGCCTGGCGCTGGGCTACTTCGGCGCCAGCACGGGCTCGGCGGCAGCGCTGCTCGCCGCGGCCGAGTTGGGCGCGGTCGTGGGCGCGGTCGTCTCACGTGGCGGGCGCCCCGATTTGGCGCAGCCGCGGTTGGGCGAGGTGCTGGCGCCGGTGCTGCTGATCGTCGGCGGCGCCGATGCGGACGTGCTGGAGCTCAATCGCGAAGCGCAACGGCAGCTGCGCTGCGAGAGCGAGCTCACCGTCGTGCCCGGCGCCACGCATCTGTTCGAAGAGCCCGGCGCGCTCGACCGCGTCGCCGGACTCGCCGTCGACTGGTTCACGCGGCATCTGCGCAACGGCGCTTCCCCGCCTGAAGCTGGGCCTGTCACGCCCGCTTGAGGTCCTGCGCAGGCGACGTGGCCATCGAACTCCAGCCGTGTGGGCCATCGGACGCCAGCCACGCGCGAGTCGCGCTCTGCGCCGCCGACCCTGCGCCGCCGACCACCCTGAACCGGGTGACGATCCGCGCGCGCGGGATTAACTACGGAGCGCTCATTCGGGCACTCCCCGATGTGCCGCGCGCGGTCGCCGAATACCGTCGGGCACCCCGGCAACCCAACCAAAGGAGACGCGACGCCTCGGCGCCGAGGCCAGCCCGGCTTGCCGACTCACGCCTTCGCACCCGCGCAAGGCCGCGAGGCGAGTCGGCCCGGCGCGAGTCCGCTCCACTCTTCCAGCTCGACTCGGCGATCTTCGACTCCAGCGATCAGCGACAGGAGGAACGCATGTCCACACGTATCGTCTTCGACGGCGGAACGGAGGTGATCGTCGCCCAGGACGAGGCGGACGTCGTCCATGCCGTGCGCCGCGACCACCCAAACCCTGTGACGCTCGAGAGCGGCGCCGGGCGGCCGCTGCACATCAACTGGGAGCACGTCGCGTTCATGGAGGAGATCCCGCCCCCCACGCCGCCGCCGGCGAGCAGCTGATGGCAGCCGCCGTGAGCGCCTCTGCACTGGAGCGACTGGCCCAGCTCGAGAGCGCCGGGCACTCCGTGCTGAGCGTGTATATCGACCTCGACCCCAGCCGCTTCCCGACCCCGACAGCACGCCACGCCGAGCTGTCGGCCCTGCTGTCGCGCGCCGGCGCGCGCAACGCGAACGCCGAGCGCGTTCGCGACGCCCTGGACGCCCACCCGGAGCTCGTACGCGGCGCGCACGCCGTCGCGATCTTCTCGTGCGCCGCCACCGGCGCGCTCGAGGTCCTCGCGCTGCCCGAGCCGGTCGAGCCGCTGGCCGTCGTCGACACGGTGCCCTGGCTCGAGCCGCTCGCCGCGATGCTCACGACGGAGGACTGGGGCGTCGCCGTCCTCAGCAGGCGTGCCGCCCGCCTGTTCCGCGGTGGGCGGGAGGGGCTGGTCGAGTTCGCCTCGATCCAAGACGAGCTGCATCGACGCCACGCGCAGGGCGGCTGGTCGCAGGCGCGCTTCCAGCGCGGGATCGAGCAGCAGGTCGCCGAGCACGTGCGCCACGCGGCCGAGCTGCTGCTGCGCGCACACCGGCGCCGCCCGTTCGATGAGATCGTCCTCGTCGCGTCCGACGAGCTCCGGCCGGTGGTTGACGCCAGCCTGCATCGCGACCTGCGCGATCGTCTCGCGGGAGTGATCGACCACGATCTGGAGCACGCGCCGGTGCAGGACATCCTGCAGGCGATCGCCCCGATCGTCGGTCGCGCCGAGCGTGACCGTGAGCGTGCGCTGATCGCTCGCCTCGAGGACGCGCTGGGAACCGGCGGGACCGCCGTGGCCGGGCTTGACGAGGTGCTCACGCTGCTCGAGCAGGACCGCGTCGAAACGCTCCTGCTGGCCGATCGGGCGAACCTCGCCGCGGGGCTGTGCTCGAGCTGCGGCAGGCTGTCCACCTCGGCCGAAGGGGGCTGCCCGCTGGACGGCGCGCCGCTCGCCTCGGTCGACGCGAGCGAGTACATCGTCGAGCTCGCCGCGCAGCGCTCCGTCGAGATCGTGGTCGTCGGCGACGAGTCCGGCGCGCTGCGCGAGCATGGGCAGGTCGCGGCGCTGCTGCGCTGGTGAGCACGTCGAGCGGCCTGCGCTGCGCCACGCGCCGGGCGAGCGCCTGGCGGTCTACTCCCTCGGGCACCAGGTCCTCGGTCATGGATGCGCTGCGCCACGCGCCGGGCGGTTAAGGTTCGTGGACCCTTGGCCTCTTCGAGGCGACCCTCATGAGCTCGAACCCGCCCAGCAGCGTAGCCCCTCCGACGTCGGCCGATCGGCGATCGGCCGGCAAGCGCCGGGCGCTCGAGCTCTTCCGCGGCCTGCCCCGGCGCTATGACCTGCTCTCCGCCGCGCTCAGCTTCGGGCAGGACCCGCGCTGGCGGCGCGCGCTCGTCGATGCGATCGCGCCCGCCGCCGGCGAGCGCGTCCTCGACGTGGCCACCGGCACGGGCATGGTCGCCGCCGAGCTGCTCTCGCGTAACGACTGCACCGTCGTCGGCCTCGACCAGAGCCCCGAGATGCTCGCCGCCGCGCGCGCCCGCTTCGCCGGCGCCGAGCGCGCGCGTGTGCGGCTGGTGGAGGGGGAGGCCGAGCGCCTGCCCTTCCCGGACGCGGGCTTCGACGCGCTCACGTTCACCTACCTGCTGCGCTACGTCGACGATCCCGCCGCGACCATCCGCGAGCTGGCGCGCGTCCTGCGCCCGGGCGGGCGCGTCGCCTCGCTGGAGTTCGGCATCCCTGCGCGCGCCCTCCCGCGCGCCGCGTGGCGCCTGTACACGAAAGTCGGCCTGCCCGCGCTCGGACGCCTCGTCTCGCGCGATTGGTGCGAGGTCGGGCGCTTCCTCGGGCCGAGCATCGCCGGCTTCTATGAGCTCCATCCGCTGCCTCGGCTCGTCGGCTACTGGCAGGACGCCGGGCTCCAGGACGTCACCGTCCGTCGCATGAGCCTCGGCGGCGGCGTTGTCATGTCGGCCGTGCGCTCCGGCTCTCCGTCGCGCTCCCGCCCCGCCCCCGCCCCAGATGCCCGCGACGCCTGAGCGCCCCGCGTTCTATGCGCTCGGACGCGGCCTGCCGGGCGACGTGCTCACGCTGCTGCACCCGCCTTACACGGCCTGGCATCTGAGCTTCTTCGCGATCGGCGCAGCGATCGCCCCGCGCCTGCACGTCGACCGGCTGCTGTGGGGGCTGGCCGCGTTCGGCCTCGCCGTGGGCGTCGCCGCGCACGCCCTCGACGAGCTCCACGACCGGCCGCTGCGCACGCGCCTGTCCGACCGCGCGCTGATCGGCCTCGCCGGCGCCGGACTGCTCGGAGCGCTCGCGATCGGTCTCGCCGGCGTGCTCACCGTCTCGGCCCTGCTCGCCCCGTTCGTCCTCGCCGGCGCGCTGTTCTTGCCCGCCTACAACCTCGAGCTGCTCGGCGGGCGCTTGCACGGCGATCTCTGGTTCGCCCTCGGCTGGGGCGCGTTCCCGGCGCTCGTCGGCTACTTCGCCGAGGCCCAGCGGATCACCGCCGCCGCGCTGCTGATCGCCGCAGGATGCCTGGCCTGCAGCGTCGCCCAGCGGCGCCTGAGCTCGCCCGCCCGCGAGCTGCGCCGCCGCACCAGCTCGGTGCAAGGCACCCGTATTCGCGCCGACGGCGCCACCGAGCCGCTGACCCTCGCCGGCCTGCTCGCGCCGCTCGACGGCGCGCTTGCGGCGCTGTCCGCTTCGATGGTCCTGATCGCGTGCGCGCTCGTCCTCGCGCGGATCGCATGATGGAAAAACCATCGTTGGCGTTTGACTATAGTAGATACGAATCTAAAGGGAAGCGGACTGAGTAAACAAAATACGTGTCCCGTATAGCGATGGTGATACGCGAGAAAGAAAGGAATGATTGCCTGCACGCGTCGATTGCCTGCGCGCGTCGATTTCTTGCACGCGTCGATTTCTTGCACGCGTAGATTTCTTGCGCGCGTCGATTTCTTGCACGCGTCGATTTCTTGCGCGCGTCGCGCTTCGAGCGCACATCGCTTACCCGATTCTTCACGTCGCCCTCGGAGCCTTGCGCTACGCTCCCCGGCATGGGTGAGCGCACGGGGTACACGCCGGGCACCTTCTGCTGGGTCGATCTGACCACAACCGACCAGGAGGGGGCCAAGAGCTTCTACTCCGGCCTGTTCGGCTGGAGCGCCCACGACAACCCGGTCGGCGAGGGCGTCTACTACTCGATGATGAGCCTCGAGGGCAAGCACGTCGGCGCGATCGCCCCGCAGCCGCAGGCCCAGCGCGAGGCCGGCGTGCCTCCCGTCTGGAACTCGTATGTCTCGGTCGAGGACGCCGATGCGATCGCCGAGCGCGCGAAGGAGCTCGGGGGAACCGTTCACGCTGCGCCCTTCGACGTGATGCAGGTCGGCCGGATGGCCGTCATCCAGGATCCCCAGGGCGCCTTCTTCATGGTCTGGCAGCCGCGCGAGCATTTCGGCGCGGCGCTGGTCAACGCGCCCGGAGCGCTCGTCTGGAACGAGCTCGGCTCCCCCGACCTCGATGCCTCCACCGCCTTCTACAGCGGCCTCTTCGGCTGGGCGATAGCCCCGTTCGAGGGCAGTCCCGAGCCGTACCTGTCGATCAAGAACGGCGGGGCCAGCAACGGCGGCATCCGTCCGCTCACGCCGCCCGGAACCCCGCCCTACTGGCTCGTGTACTTCGGCGTCGAGGACCTCGACGCCGCGCTCGCCAAGGTCGCCGAGCTGGGCGGCGTCAAGCACGCCGGACCGATCGACATCCAGATGGCGAAGATCGCGGTCGTCGCGGACCCGCAGGGCGCCGTGTTCGCGCTCTACGCGGGCGCGCTCGAGCCCTAGCCTCCGCAACGGCCCGGCCCCGGAAACGGCCCAGCCTCGGAAACGGCCCAGCCCCGGTGTCGGTCGCTACGACGGCTGCCGGGGCGACGGCGCCTCGCGGTCGGCCACGTCGGCGCCGGTCGTGGTCGTCATCACGGCGGCCCCTTGGCCGCTCAGCACGCGCCGCACGAGACCGGGCGCGAGCACGCGCAATGCCGCCGCGATCGCGTATGGGCGCGGCACGTAGCGCTCCGGGCGGCGCCCGATGCCCGCCTGGAAGATCGCCTCGGCGGCCTTCTCCGGCGTGGACACGGCCCAGCGCGTCCACGGCCGCGCCGTCAGCTCGGACTGGGGGAACCCCTCGGTCGAGATGAACCCGGGCAGCACCAGCCCGACGTGCACTCCGTGCGCGCGCTCCTCCGCCCACAGCGCGTCCGACCAGCTCGCGAGCGCCGACTTGGAGGCGCTGTAGGCGCCGGTCCCGGCCCGGGTCACCCGCGCGGCCGTGCTCGCGACGTTGACGATCGCGCTCGGCGCCGACTCGCGCAGCAGCCCGAGCAGCGCCTCGGTGAGCCGCACCTGCGCGTCGAAGTTGATCGCCATCGTGCGCCTGACGTTCTCGTAGCCGCCGTCGGCGAAGCGCTTGCGCCAGGCGGCGCCGGCGTTGTTGACGAGCAGATCCAGCCGCCCGTGGCGCTCGTTCACGTGCGCGCGGATCCGCGCCGGAGCGTCCTCGTCCACGAGATCCACCGCCACCCAGCTCGTGCGCTCCGCGCCGAGCGACTGCGCGAGCGCGCGCAACCGCTCCTCGCGCCGCCCGATCAGCACCAGCGACGCCCCCGGCTCGCGCGCGAGCCGCCTGGCGGTCGCCTCGCCGATCCCGCTGGAGGCGCCCGTGACGATCGCCGTGAAGGGCCTGTCCCCGGTCTGCGTGGCGCTCTCGCTCGTGGTCTGTCCGGTGTGCTCGCTCATCGTCTCCTCGCTTCGCTGGGTGTCGCCGCGGCTATCGCTCGACCGTGACGCGAACCCTACCCCTCCAGCAGCCGCGCGCCGGCGCACGGGCGGACCTCGCGCGCGCCGGGCGGGATCGCGGCGTCCGGCGGGAGCAGCCCGAGCACGCTGCCGCCGTAGCCGCCGCCGAGCAGGCGCGCCCCGGCGGC
Source organism: Solirubrobacteraceae bacterium (assembly GCA_035632775.1). Classification (GTDB taxonomy): domain Bacteria; phylum Actinomycetota; class Thermoleophilia; order Solirubrobacterales; family Solirubrobacteraceae; genus Palsa-744. The sequence continues at coordinate 30,390 of DASQGE010000009.1, forward strand.
GCCGGCCTGCAGCATCCGCGCGACCGTCTCCTCCACGTGCGGCGTGGAGATCTCGAAGTCCTCGCGCAGGCTGACGTGCGACTCGTTCAGCAGCTCGCCGAGCGCCGGCAGATCGCCCGCCGACAGCGCCGTGACGGCGCGATCGACGCGTTCGTTGTCGCCGAGCACGTGTCTTGCGCGGGCGCGCAGCGGCGGCGGCAGCCGCTCGACATGCTGGACGTCGGCGTCGCGCAGCGAGCTCACGCCGAGCAGCGCGCACGCGTGCGCGCATTCGGCGCGCCGCCGGTTGTAGCCGGAGCTCGCGTTCTCGCGCCGCTCCCCCGAGTCGAGCGTCGCCAGCCGCCAGCCGTCCAGGCGCAGCGGCACCGGCTCGACCGCGAGCGTGCGGAAGTCGATGCGCATCGCCATGTCGGCCTGTCCGTACAGCGAGGTCAGCTGGTCGAGCAGCCCGGTCTGCGCTCCGGCCCAGTCGTTCTCGACGCGCGAGCACAGTTTGGCCAGCTCAGTCCGTCCGATCTCCCGCTCGGCGCCGGCCAGGGCGAGCAGCGCGAGGCTCAGCGAGACCTCGAGCGCCGCGGAGGAGGACAGGCCGGCGCCGCGCGGTATGTCCCCGCCGATCTGAAGGCTCGCGCCCGGCGGGCGCAGTCCGGCGCGGGTCAGCTCGGCGACGGTCCCCCGCACGAACGCACGCCAGCCCTGCGCGCGCGGGGGGTCGGTCAGCGCGAACTCGTCCCGCTCGCCGAGGTCGAGCGCCTGGGCGAGCACCCGCTCCTCGCCGCCGGAGCCGGGCGCGGCGGCCTGGGCGTCCACCGTGACGCCTTGGGCGATCGCAAACGCCAGCGCGAGGCCTTCGTTGTAGTCGGTGTGCTCACCGATCAGGTTCACCCGCCCGGGCGCGAACGCGCGCACGACTGGAGGCGCAAGGCTGAGAGGAGCCGAGCCCGCGGGCGCTCGAACCGGGAGGCGGCCTTCGCGGGAGCGCTCTCCGCCGGTTTGCGTGTCCGGGCGCGGGGTTTGGGGGGGAGACCCGTAGGCTGGGCTCCTGCGTCGTTTGCCGCCAGCGCCGGTCACCGCACCCGCTGGCGTTGAGGGGGCGCCTCGGAGGTCGTCCGAGGCGCGCAGGCGCGAAGGCGCCAGGGAGGTTTCGTGGTTGATTCTGGCGCCACGTGGGCAAGGTATACCTGCCCGCCCTTTCGTCGACCGCTGCCTATCGTCAATCGGCAGGAAATACGGATGTCCGCGATCGCTCGCGCACGTAGCCTCGTCGTGTCTTGCCGGCCGTATAAGCTGCGGACGCGACACCGACTGACCCGGTAAAACGCATAGAGGAGGAGCGCGGATGGGCGCGATCACAGCGGCGATCGTCGATTTGAACAACCCCGCGAAGTACGTTCACTGGCACTTCTTTCAGATGTCGGTCTCGAACGTGGTCGTGATCGTGCTGATGCTGATCGTGTTCGTGCTCGCGATCCTGCTGCCGTTCCCCGGCGCCGCGCGCCGCGAGGCGGCGCGCAGGCAGGGGAGCGTCTCATGAGCGCCGCTTCGACGAGCCCTCCGGCCGCCGACGGGCGCAGGGCGACGAAGCCCTCGTGGACGGCGCGCGTGCGTGAGGCGGGCGTCGGCGCGTTGCCCCCGGAGAAGCTGCTGCCCGACGGCCAGCCGACGTATGTGGCCTCGTGGATCTACGTGTTCGGCGTCGCGACGATCGCCTCGCTGATCGTGATCGTCGGCTCGGGCATGATCCTCAGCCTGAAGGGGCCGGCCTGGTGGCACGACACCGGCGTCGGGCACTTCTTCAACTCGATCCACTTGTGGGCGGTCGAGCTGTTCTTCTTCACGATGGTCGTGCACCTGTGGGGCAAGTTCTGGATGGCCGCCTGGCGCGGCGGTCGCGCGCGCGTGTGGATCACGGGAGCGGTCACGTTCCTGATCGCGATCCCCACCGCGCTGACCGGCTACGTGTCCCAGCAGAACTTCGACGCGCAGTGGATCTCGACGCAGGCGAAGGACGCGATGAACGCGGTCGGCATCGGCGCGTTCTTCAACGTGACCAACTTCGGCCAGATGTACAGCTGGCACGTGCTCCTGTTCCCGGTCGCCGTGGTCGCGCTGGTGGCGGGCCACGTGCTGCTCGTGCGCCGCCACGGCGTCGTCCCGCCGTTCGAGCTGGAGCGGCGCCGTGACCCCGCCACCGCCACCGCCGGCGCCGGGGCGGGGAGGGGGCCGGGCGCGGACGCCGGCTCCGAGGAGGCGCGGTCATGAGCCGTCTGCGCCGCGGAAAAGCCGACGGAACCGCCGAGTGGAAGGGCCCGTACGCCCCGTATGACCTCGTCAAGGAGCTGTTCGTCGCGCTGGGCGTGATCACGCTGCTGGTGGTCGTGCTGACCGTGCTGTTCTCTTCGCCCGACGACAAGCCGAGCACGATCGCGCAGTGGTCGCGCCAGATGCCCGCCAACTTCGCCACGACCGCCGTCAGCGAGCTCGACGGCACGAGCGGCACCGCCGAATACGGCCCTCCGTACAACCACGCCGCCGAAGGCCAGCACGTCGCCTTCGTCTACCTGCAGAAATGGCTCGGCGTCAGCCATCCGATCAACACCGCCGACAGCTATGTGATCGAACCGCTGCAGACGATCCCGAACGACCCGGCGCTGAAGAGCGCCCTCGCCCAGTACAAGGCCGCGTCTGCGGCGCAGCAGAAGAAGTGGGCCGAAGCCTACGCGAAGGCCCTCGAAAAGGCCACCGCCTCGGGCGGCGCGCTGACGGTGGCTCCCGGAGAATACGGTCCCGTCGCGACGATGATGAGCTCGCTGCTGGGCCTCGCCCAGAGCGGAGGCCTCGACGGCGATCTGCTGACCAGCAGGCAGTTCTTCCAGACCGACTACACCAAGCCGCTGCTGCTGATGGCCGACGGCGGGCTGCTCGAAGAACGCGCCCAAGGCCAGCACCTGCTCGGCGAGCAGTGGGGGATGATGAACGAGACCGGCAGCTATCCCGGTCAGGTGTGGCTGTGGCTCTACACGGCCTGGTATCAGATCGAACCCTTCAAAGCCTCCGAAAACGCCGACATCCTCGTGGTGCTCGTGATGAGCGTGCTGAGCCTCGCCTTCATCTGCATCCCGTTCCTGCCCGGCATCCGCTCGATCCCGCGATGGCTGCCGGTCTACAAGTTGATCTGGCGCGAGCACTACCGCGCGGCGGGCGCGCCCCCGCCCACGCTGAGCCCGCCGCCGCAGACCGGCTGAGTCTCGTTCGGAGGGCCGCGCAGGCCACGGGTCGGCGCGGCGTCTCCAGCCTGCGTGGCGTCCGTCGCGGCGTTCTCCGCGGCTGCGGAATACCACGGTCCCAAGGGACGGAGAAGCTGCGGATGCCGAGAACGCGCTTCGAGCATAGGCTGGCCCCATGGCAGAGACCGCGCTGGACCAGCCGCATGAGGACCCGACTCCGACTCCGACTCCGCCTGAAACCGTGTTCGCCGACGTCCTGTGCGCCGTCGACGGCTCCAAGGCGAGCTACGAGGCGGTCCGTCAGGCGGCCGCGCTGGCAGGTTGCCACGGCCGTCTGACGCTGCTCGCCGTCACCGCCGTGAGCGGCTCCGGCCCCACCGAGGTCGCCGCGATCTCCCCGACGCGCGCCGCCGACGCGCTCGCGCTCGCCGAGCAGATCGCCCGCAAGGCCGGCGTCCCGGCGACGCGCGTGGTCGATCCCGGTGGTCCGCCCGCCAAGGTCGTCGTCGAGCGCGCCGCGCGGCACGACCTGCTGGCGATGGGCGCGCCCTCGAGCTCGTGGATCGGCGCGCTGCTGGTGGGGGGCGTCACCGAGATGGCGCTGCGCTCGCTGACGACGCCGCTGCTGATGGCCCGCAGGGGGCCGTCGAGCACGCCGTTTCCGAAGCGGATCGTGCTGGCGAGCGACGGTGGGGACGACTCCGACGCCCTCGTCGAGCTGGGAGCACGACTGGCGCGGGCACACGAAGGCGGCGCGATCCTGGTGCACGCCGTCGGCGTCGAGTCGCAGTCCCGCCCGCACCGGATCGAGGCCCAGGCGCGGGCGCTCGAGCGCGCGCTGCCGGAAGCCTTCGAGGTCCACATCGAGCCGACGGGCGCGTTCGACGCGATCGTAGAGCGGGCGAACGGCGCGGGGGCGTCGCTGATCGTGATGGGCTGGCGCCGCCGCGAGGGCTTGCGCGCGCTGGGCAGCGTGAGCGCGCGAATGGTGCACGAAGCCCCGTGCTCGGTCCTGCTCGTCCCGCCGCCGCAGACCGACGCTTGACGAACCATTGATTTCCCATCAGGCGGTGCTGGCCGATCTTCGATCGGTGGGGCGTTCATGGACCAAGCTGGGCGACGCGGGGCGGCGAAGCGCATGCTGCCGATCGTCCGGGATCGGCCAGCGCCGTGTCAGGGACGCATTCCGGGCGTGCCGATCTTTTTGAAACAGGTTCTGAGGCCGGTCAGCCGCCCGCGCGCCCGCGCCGGTCGAGCCGGTCGAGGTAGGGAGCGAGGTACTTGGCGGCGATCTTCACCGGGGGCGACCAGGTGGGGGTGTCGGTGATCTCCGAGCTGAAGCCGTGCCCGCCGGTGATGCGCGCGGTGAGGTAGTGCGGCTTCCCGCCGGTGAGCAGGATCCCGCGCACGATCGGATGGAAGGGCTCTGGCTCGATCGGGACGCCGGCGAGCGCGGCGATCGACTGCGCGGCGGCGTCGGCCTGCTGAGAGGAGACCCCGCCGTGCTTGACGGGGAAGTCGGTCGCGTCGCCCGCCGCATACACCCGCTCGACTTCGCGCACCCGGCCGTGGACGTCGACGGGGATGAACCCGTGCTGCGCCACCGGCAGTCCGCGCACCGCCGGCCCGAACAGCTCGGGCAGCGCGACCACGCGATCGACCTCCAGGCGCCGGTCGCCGGGATTGATGACGACCGTGCTCCAGCGCGGCACCTCGGCGTAGGCCGAGGTGATCGTCTCGACGCCGGCGTCCTTGAGCAGCTTCGCGACCGCTTCGCTCGCGCCCAGGCCGAACAGGCGGAGGGGGGAGTCCTCGGGCGTGACGATCGTCGTCGCCAGCTCGACGCCCATGTCGTAGGCCCTTCCGGCCATCATCAGCGCCAGCTCGTAGACCGGCAGCAGCCATCCCATCCGGCCCGGCACGACGAATGCCAGGCGGTGCACGTACCCGGACTCGACGTCCTGGACGAGGCCGTGGAGGATGTCGTCGAGGTGGTGGTCGTCGATCGTGTAGGCGTGCGTGTAGCGGGGGTGCAGCTTCGCGCCGGGCGCCAGCATCAGCGCGTCGTAGGCGATCTGCTCGCCCGCCTCGGTGTGCGCGAGGCGCGCGCCCGGATCGACCCAGGCGAAGCTGTCCTCCATCAGCGCGGCGCCGATGTCCTGCGCGATCTCCTTCAGTGGGTACCGCTGCGCGGCGCCGTACGCGAACGGCTCGCGCACCGCCATCGGCCGGTAGACGAAGTCGGGCTCGGGCTCGATCAGCGTCATCGAGACGCGCTCTCCCGCGAGCTCGCCGAGCGCGAGCGCCGCCTCCAGCCCCGCCACGCCGCCGCCGGCGATCAGGACGCGTAGGCGCTTCTGCGCCCCGCCGTCGGACTCGCCCTTCGATTTGCCCTTCGACTTGTCTGCCGGCTCGCTCTGGGGTTCGTCTGTCATGGCGCGATCTTATGGCCCCGGCCCGCCCGGCACAGCCGCAGATCCACCTGGTTGCGCCGCGGAGAACTACGGACAGCGGTAAGCCCTGTCCAATACGATCCGGGCTGCGGGATGACCAGGTAATCGATGGTCACGGCCCCGCAGCCCCGCGGCCCCGCGGCCCCACGGCCTCCGCGGTCCCACGGCCTCCGCGGCCCTGCGGCGCTGCGGTCCCACGGCCTCCGCGGTCCCACGGCCTCCGCGACCCCGCGGCCCTGCGGCGCTCGGATGGTCCTGCGGCTTCTGGACTCCTGCGGCGCTCGACGGCCTACGCGTGTGAGGAGGCGTGGCCGGCGCGCTGCGCGGCGCGCGCGTCGCGGGCGCGCAGCAGGTAGCGGCGCAGCTCGTCCGCGCCCCACACGACGAACGGGAATGCGAGCGTCAGCGCCAGCGCGTGGGGGGGTGGCGGCGCCGTCGCCAGCAGCGACTGCAGCGGCGGCAGGTACATGATCGCGCCGGCGAGCACCAGCTCGAACGCGATGCCCCACAGCAGCAGCGGGTTCGAGAAGACGCCGACCGAGCGCAGCGAGGCGTGCTCCGTGCGCGCCGCGAAGGCGGTGCCGATCTGGCACGCGACCATCGAGAAGAAGGTCATCGTCGTGGCCTGCAGGTAGCCGTGGTGCAGCGGATGGCCGGCGCCCGTGGGATCGCCCGGGTGCCAGCCGGTCCCGGTGAGCACGTAGAAGAAGCCGCTCATCTCGAGCACGGCCGAGATCAGGCCCAGGAACAGCCAGGCGCGCAGCAGCATCGGCGGCTGGATCACGCTTTCCGAACGCGGACGCGGGGGGCGCTGCATCAGCCCCGTCTCGGCCGGCTCCTGGCCGAGCGCGAGCGCCGGCAGGGTCTCGGTGCCAACGTCGAAGGCGAGCAGCTGCAGGACCGTCAACGGCAGTGGGATCGCGCCGCCGCCGAGCGCGTAGACGAGGAACGGCGTCACCTCGGGGGTGGCGTGGGCGAAGATGTAGAGGATGAACTTGCGGATGTTGTCGTAGACGCGACGCCCGGCCTGGACCGCGGCCGCGATCGTCGCGAAGTTGTCGTCGGTCAGCACCATCGTCGAGGCCTCGCGGGCGACGTCGGTGCCGGAGCGACCCATCGCCACGCCGATGTCCGCGCGGCGCAGCGCCGGCGCGTCGTTGACGCCGTCGCCGGTCATCGCCACTACGTGGCCCTGTGCGCGCAGCGCGTCGGCGATGCGCAGCTTGGTCTCCGGAGCGCTGCGCGCGAAGATCAGCTCGCCGCCGGTGCTCAGGAGCTCGTCGAGCTGCTGCTCGCTCATCGTTTCGAGCTGCTCGCCGGTGACGATCGTGGGCTGCTCGGAGCCGATGCCGACCTTTCGGGCGACCGCCGCCGCGGTCAACCCATAGTCGCCGCTGATCACGATCACGCGGATACCGGCCTCGTGACATCGCGCGACCGCGCCGGCGACCTCGGAGCGCGGCGGGTCGATCAGCGCCGCCAGACCGACGAAGCAGAGCTCGCGCTCAGCCTGCTCGCGCTCGGCGGGCAGCTCGGCCGCGTCGGCGAGGCGGCGCCGGCCGAGCGCCAGCACGCGCAGGCCTTCACGCGCATAGCCATCGACGACGGCGCCGATCCGCTCGCGGTCCTCCTGCGCGAGCGCACGTTCCGAGCCGTCCTGCGCGAGCGCGCGCGTGCAGCGGTGAAGCAGCGCCTCGGACGCCCCTTTGGCGTCGATCCAGACCCCTCCGTCGCGCTCGTCGAGCGTGGACATCAGCTTCAGGCTCGGGTCGAAGCGGAACTCCCGCCGGCGCCGGCGCGCGCGCTCGTCGGGCTCCAGCGAGACGCCGAGCATCGCCGCAGCTTCGAGCAGCGCGACCTCGGTGGGATCGCCGGCGGGCGTGCCGTCGGCGGCGAGCTCGGCGTTGTTGCACGCCGCCATCGTCTGTGCGAGCGCCGTCAGCGTCGCGCCGGGCGTCTCCTGCAGCGACGCCTCGGACTCCTCGTGGCGAATGTCCAGCGCTTCGACCGGTGTCCACACCGCGCTCGCACGCATCCGGTTCTCGGTCAGCGTGCCCGTCTTGTCAGTGCAGATGACGTCGGTGGAGCCGAGCGTCTCGACCGCGCTCAGGCGCTTGACGACGGCCCCCTCGCGCACCAGGCCCCGCACGCCGACCGCCAGCGCGAGCGTGATCACCGGCAGCAGACCCTCGGGCACGTTGCCGACGAGCAGTCCGACGGCGAACACGACCGCGCCGGTGAACGACAGCCCGGCGCCGAGCATCGCGATCGGCATGAACGCGATGCCCATCAGCACCGCGATCAGCGCGATCAGCCAGGCGACGCGCCGCACCTGCGTTTCCAGGGGACTCTCCTCGGTGCTGACGCGCTCGGACAGCGCCGCGATCCGCCCGAGCTCGGTGTGCATTCCCGTCGCGAACACCAGCGCGCTGGCCTCTCCCTCGGTGCAGGCCGTGCCGCTCAACACCAGCTCACGCGCCCGCAGCAGGGGCACGCTCGTGTCGAGCAGCTCCGCGGAGCGCAGCACGGGGAACGACTCTCCCGTCAGCGTCGAGATGTCGACCTCGACCGCGCCCTCCAGCAGGCGCGCGTCGGCGGAGATCCGATCGCCCTCCTCGATCAGGAGCACGTCGCCGCGCACGAGCTCGCGCGCGGGGATCGTCCGTCTCGCGCCGTCGCGCAGCACCTTCGCCTGGGCGGGCAAAAACTGCGCGAGCGCCTCGACGGCCCGCTCGGCCTGTGCCTCCTGGATGAAGGCGAAGAAGGCGTTGATCGCGATCACGACCACGATCGCGATCGCGACCGGCCCGATCCCCGCGAGCCAGGCGAGCGCCGCCGCCGCCCACAGCAGCAGCGCGAGCGGATGGGTGAACTGACGCGCGAGCTCGCGCGGCCAGCGCCGCCCGCCGCGGCGGCGCAGCTCGTTGGGCCCGTACTGCAGCAGCCTCCGCGCGGCCTCCGCGCTCGACAGGCCCGTGCGCGAGCTGCGCAGGTCGCGCAGCAGCAGCGCCGCGGACTCCTCGGCGTTCACCTCCTCTCCAGACGCGCCGTCCTGAGGCGCGCCGTCCTGAGACGCGCCGGGCGACGGCCCTGAGGGGTCAGGCCGCCGCCCGCGCGTCGTGTCGCTCAGCATCCGGGAGGGAGACCAGACGCTAGGCGGCTTTTCGGGCTCGGGCCCTTGGCTTGATCTGCACGTCCTTGGGCTTCTTCGAGCGCAGCGGCACAGTCACCTCGTTCTCCTTTCCGTCGCTCGGGCTCGATCCCGATTATCCTCAGCGCGCCGGACCGCGCGTGGGGTGCGCGGCGTGGCCATGCTGGCGCTGGAGCCGGCGCACCCGGTCGAGCAGGCGCCGGTTCTCCAGGCGCAGCTTCGCCGTCTGCCGGCGTGCGCCGGCCAGCTCCTCGGCAAACGCCGGAACGAGCTTGCGCAGCTGGTGCAGGCGGTCGATCAGGTGTTCCCGATCCAAGGATCCTCTGTCCGGCGCGGTGAGCAGCGGACGTCGCGACATGTCGAGCAGCTGGATGGCGCCGTGATGACGCGGCTCGGAGATCTGTGACGACGGCAACTTCGGGACCCTCCCTGTGGGTGTGACGCCTGGATACTCATACTCGGGCCTGCCGCGATCGGCGACATCCGCACGCACCACCCAAGCCGCTCCGGGATTTCCCGCAGCGATGACGCCGCCGGCCGAGCCGTCCTTCGACGCGGCGGGGCCGTCCTTCGACGCGGCGGGGCCGTTCGAGCGCGCGCGGGTCGTTCGAGCGGGCGGGTCGATCGAGCGGGTGAGCAGGCCGTTCGGAGCGCGCCGGCATGGCCGTCCTCAGGCCGGGGCGGCGGGCCCGTCGGCGTCGAGCGAGCGCAGCAGCGCCAGCTCCTCCATCAACAGGCGCGGCAGCAGGAAGTGCTGGCGCACGCGCTCGCGCCCGGTCCGGCCCAGCTCGGCCGCCAGCTCACGGTCGTTCAGCAGCCTCAGCATCGCCTCCGCGCACTCCTGCACCGAGTCGACCAGCAGGCCGCCGACGCCCTCGGGCATCTGCAGCGGTATGCCGCCCGCGCGTCCGGCGACGACCGGCGTGCCCTTCCACAGCGACTCCGAGACGACCAGGCCGAAGCCCTCGCGGATCGACTTCTGCACGGTCACGTCCGAGAGCCGCTGAAACGCGTTGACCTCGGCGTTGCCGGCGCCCGTGAGGTTGGTGTAGAGGTGGATCAGCGGGTCGTTGTCGGCGTGCTCGCCCAGCTGGGCATAGACTTCCCAGCCCTCGGGGTCGTCGAGCGCCATCGAGCCGATCAGCGCGAGCTGCAGGTCGGGGATCTCCTCGCGCACGAGCCGGTAGGCGGCGATCACCCCGAACGGGTCCTTCCACAAATCGAAGCGCGAGACCTGCGTCACCAGCCGCCCGGGCATCTCGACACCGATCCAGTCGAGGATCTGCGCGGCCGTGCGCGCCGGCAGCTCGAGGTTCTTCGGGCTCAGCGGGTCGATCGCGGGCGCGATCGTGCGCACCCGCGCGACGGGCAGGTCGGGCGGCACGAACTCTCCCATCGTGAACACGGCCGCGTCATAGTCCGAGAGGTATGGCCGCAGGAAGTGCCACGCCTCGGGATTGGGCTCGGACGTGTCGATGTGACAGCGCCACACCCAGCGGGCCCCGCCGTGGCCGTGGGCGCTCAGCAGCGCGGCCGGCTGGGGGTCGTGGATCACGACGAAGTCATAGCCGCCGTCGAGCAGTGGCGCGCTCTCCCGCGCGCACTGAAGGTAGGCCGACAGCTCGGCTTCTGTGGGCGTCTTCGCCGAGCCCTGCAGCGCGTTGTGCAAGGCCTTGGTCGCGCGATAGAAGTCGTCGCGCCCGGCGATCACCTTCCAGTCGACGTCAAGCCCGAGGTCGCGCAGCAGCGGCACCGACGAGCGCAGCAGCTCCGAGACCCCACCGCCGTAGGGGGTCGCGTTTATGTGCAGGATGCGCGCCCCGCGCAGGCTCCGCGCGTGCTCGCGCAGCTCCGCGATGATCTCGCCGGGAACGATGTCCTCGTAGGCCTCCAGCGACCACCGTCCGACCGACAC
>DASQGE010000010.1:0-22042 GCA_035632775.1 Solirubrobacteraceae bacterium
TTGAACACGATCACCCACAGCGCGGTCTCCGCCTGCCAGCGCAGGAGCGTCGCGGTGCCGCCCTTCATGAACAGGCCCGCGAAGTTAGTGAGCCCGTGGTAGATGTTCATGTTCGGATCCGAGAGCAGCCCGACCATCAAGCCGCCGCACAGGCCTGCGATGCCGTGGGTGTAGATCACCCCCAGCGTGTCGTCGACGTTGCGGAACACCGGCGCTCGGCTCAGGAAGCGGATCGCCATCCACACGATCGTCGACGCCACGACGCCGATCACGATCGCGCCGTAGCCGTTGACGAAGCCGGCCGCGGGCGTGATGCCGACGAGCCCGGTGATCATGCCGTTGACGGAGCCGATCAGCGAAGGCTTTTCGCGGAAGATGTAGTCCCACGCGATCCACACCATCACCGCCACGGCCGTGCACAGGTTGGTGTTGACCACCGCCGCCGCCGCGTTCGCGCCGGCATAGTAGGAGTCCCCGCCGTTGAAGCCGTTCCAGCCGAGCCACAGCAGGCCCGCCCCGGCCATCACCATCAACAGGTTGTTCGGCGCGTCGATCTCACGGTCGCGTTGCAGGCGCGGCCCGATCACCGCCGCGAAGACGAAGCCCGAGATGCCGGCCGAGAGGTGGATCACGTAGCCACCCGAGTAGTCGAGCGCGCCGTGCGCCGCCCAGTAGCCGCCGCCCCAGATCAAAAACGCGTTGACCGCGTAGACGACCGTGATCCAAACCAGCACATACGGGATCCACGCCTTGAAGTTGACGCGCCCCAGCACCGAGCCGAGCGCCAGGATCGGCGTGATCGCGGCGAACACGAACTGGAAGTACACCAGCGAGGACTCCGGGAAGTGGAACGGCGGACCGGTCGTGATCGACGGAATCGTCGCCTGCGCCTCCTCGCCGACGTGCCCGAGCACACTACCCGGCTTGCCCATGAAGGTGTCAATGAAGCCTTTGCCGCTCCCGATCGGCGTGCCGAAGCCCATCTTGAACGCCCACAAACACCACGCAATCAGCACGAGGCAGAACGCGACGAAGGTGAGCATCATGCTGTTGACCGACCAGCGCTTCTGCATCACGCCCCCGTACAGGACGGCGAGTCCGGGCAGGCTCATCAGCCCGACGAACGTCGCCGCGGTCATCTGCCACGCGTTGTCGCCGGCGTTGAGCCAGGTTGGGTATGCGCTCCAGGTCATGTGCCTCCGTTCCCTACTCGTTTGATCTCATGGCAGCTCCGATCCCGCGCACGCAGGCTCCAGCGCGCCAACTAGCAGTCCAGGTATGAAAACCGGCGCGAAGGCGGCCCGGTAGGGACAACCTGGCCAACACTTCGAAGTCGGCTTTCGACATTTGTCTAGACCGCGCCGAAGCGGCGAGCGCGACGTCAGCCGTACGGCAGGCCCGCGCGCCGGCAGGATGCTCTCAGCGCGTCGGCGATGCCCTTGAACGCTGCGGGCGAGGCGCACACCGCTCTGGCTCGCCCGCCGCACTCGTGCACGCGCGCGCCTCCGAGCGTGCTCGCGAACGTCACATCGATGCAGTCCCTGCGCGCGGGCGCTCCGCTCGTCAGGGCATACGCGCCGAGGCCGATCACCACGGCCGCCAGGCATGCGAGGACCGCCGCGACGGCGGCCCTCTCACGCCGTCCCCAGCGCAGCGGCTGAGACAGCCGCTTGGACTGGTCGATCATGATCATCGCCCGACCGAGCCTACTCGCTGGTGTCCGGCGCAGAGCCCGCTTCCGGCTGGAACGAGAGCGCGGCCGAGTTGATGCAGTACCGCTGTCCGGTCGGATCGGGACCGTCGTCGAAGACGTGCCCGAGATGGCCCCCACAGGCGCGGCAGAGGACCTCGGTGCGGCGCATGAACAGGCTGTTGTCGGGTCTCAGCTCGACCGCCTCGGCGACCGCCGGCTCGGTGAAGCTGGGCCAGCCCGTGCCGGAGTCGAACTTGGTGTCCGAGCCGAACAGCTCCGCGTCACACGCCGCGCAGCGATAAGAGCCCGAAGCCTTGTTGTAGACGAGCTCTCCCGTGAACGGCGCCTCGGTTCCAGCCTTGCGCAGCACCTCGTACTGCGCCGGCGTCAGCTGCTCGCGCCACTCCCCCTCCGACTTCACGACCGTCCGCTCACCCATCGCCTCTGTTCTAGCACTCCTCCATCGCCCGCCCGCCTCGGTCGTCCGCGGGCGTGCGTCGCGCCGCGGGCCCCGGCGCAGGCCCGACTCGGACAGCCGGCGCCTCCACCGGAGGGTCCTGGTCCGTGATAGCATGATGTTTACGTTCACGTCAAATTATCAGTCGAAACGCCTCGGCGTAAGCGCGGCCCACGAGAGCTACAAGTGGTGGGCCCTGTCCTGCACCAGCCTCGGGATGCTCCTCGCGGCCACCAACTCGGGCACGCTGATAATCGCGCTTCCCGATCTCGAGCGCTCGCTGCACGCGAGCCTGCTCGCGCTCGTCTGGGTCATCCTGGCCTACCTGATCGCGGCCACCGTGCTCGTGCTGATGGCCGGCCGCCTCAGCGACCTGTTCGGGCGCAAGCGCGCCTACGTCGGCGGCTTTCTCGTGTTCGCACTCGCCTCCCTCGGGGCGGGCTTCTCCCCCGACGCGACCGTCCTGATCCTGTGGCGGATACTTCAGGGCATCGGCGCGGCGTTCCTGTTCGCCAACGCCGCCGCGCTCGTGACCGACGCGTTCCCGAAGGAGCAGCTCGGCCTGGCGATGGGCGCGAACACGATGGTCGCCGCGGTCGGTCTCGTGCTCGGCCCGATTCTCGGCGGAGCGCTGGTCGCGATCTCCTGGCATTGGGTGTTCTGGTTCAACGTCCCCCTCGCTCTCGCCGGCGCCGCCTGGGGCGGGCTGATCCTGCGCGAGCTCGCCAAGCGCGACCCCGCCCGCAGCTACGACGTGCTCGGCACCGTCACCTTCGTGCTCGGCCTCACCGGGCTCGTCCTCGGCGTCTCCCGCGGCGGCCTGAGCGGCTGGAACGACACGGTCGTGGTCATCGGCCTCGCGGCCGCCGCCGTGCTGCTGCCGGCCTGGATTCTGATCGAGCGCCGCTCCCCGGCTCCGATGCTCGACCTGCGCCTGTTCGAGAGCCGCCTGTTCGCCGCCGCCAGCGCCGCCGCGTTCATCAACGGCCTCGCGCGCTTCGCGCTGATGTTCCTGTTCGTCTTCTACTACCAGGGCGCCCAGGCCGACTCGCCGATCGAAGCGGGCGTCAAGCTGATGCCGCTCGCGCTCGGCATGCTCGTCGCCTCCCCCCTCTCGGGCATCTACGCCGATCGGCACGGCTCGCGCACGCTGGCCGCGCTCGGCATGCTCGTCAGCGCAGCCGGCCTCGCCCTGATGACGACCCTGCAGGTCCACTCCTCCTACTGGCAGAGCGCGCTGTGGCTCGCGTTCGTCGGCGTCGGCTCGGGCATGTTCAACAGCCCCAACACCGCCGCCATGATGGGCACCGTGCCGGCCCAGCGGCGCGGGATCGCCGCCGGCGCGCGCACCCTGCTGCAGAACACCGGCGCCGTGCTCTCGATCGCGTTCGTGCTCGCGATCGTCACCTCGGCCGTGCCCAAAGCCACGCTGTTCGCGGTGTTCTCCGGCCTGGCGAAGGGACTGTCCGAGCAGAAGCTCGCGCCCTTCATCCACAACATGCACGTCGCCCTGTGGGCGCTCGCCGCGACCTCGCTGATCGGCACTTTCGTATGCCTGCTGCGACCGCGCCACGTCGTCCTGAGCGCGCATGGCGGCGCTGGATCGGCGTCCTCACCGAGCGAAGATCGGCCAGCATACGTGCCAAGCACGCCACGCTCACTGCGTCCTGGACCAGCTTGCCCTGCGCACCCGGGACAGCGCGATCGGAATCGAGAGGAGCAGCCCGCATGAGATCGCTTCGGTCCGCGCCGCCCGCGCGTGCGCGGGGCCGGACGCCCCGCACCCCCGGCCCCGGGGTCTCGCACACCCGCGCGGACGCGACCCATGAAAGCCCGAACCCGTCCATCCCGGAGCCGATGACGGGCATCCCGCGGAGGAGCACATGAGCGGCGACGCGCCCAGCCTGCGGATCGGCGACGTCGCCAAGCTGGTCGGCACGACGCCCCGGACGATCCGCTACTACGAGGAGATCGGCTTGCTGCCCGAGGCGCCCGCCCGGCCGTCCGGGGGACATCGCTCCTACAGCGACGCCGAGGTCGAGCGGTTGCGCGAGGTGATGCGCCTGAAGGATCTGCTCGGCGTCACGCTCGAGGAGCTCAAGACGCTGCTCGCCGCCGAGGAGGCCCGCGCGATCGTGCGTGCGAAGCTCCGCCGCGAGGACGTCGCGCCCGCGCGCCGGCGCGAGCTGCTGGACGAGGCGCTCGGCCACATCGACCGCCAGCTCGAGCTCGTCGAGAATCGGGCCGCCGAGCTTGCCAAGCTCAAAGACGAGCTCAGCGAGACCCGCAAGCGCGTCCGGCGCAAGATCCGCGAGCTCGACGCGCACGTCTCCGGCGCCTACCCTCCCCCGCCCCCCAGGTCCTCCGAGTCCGCGCCGGAGCCCACGCCGTGAGCGCCGCGCCGACCGCCGCGCCCGCCGTCGGCACCAGCGATCCTTCGACCCGTTGCTTCGACGCCCACGACCGCGCCGGAGAAGGAGGACCAGCGACATGTCCCCAGCAGCAGAAGTGAAGCCGAGCCCCGACCGCGTGCCCGGCGCGGTGACCGATCCGAGCAGGATCCTCGGCGAGGATGTCGTGTTCCCCGGCGCCTTCGGCGATCGGGTCAACGGCTACCTCGCCGTCCCCGCCGAGCCGCCCGGCGCGGGCGGACGGTCGGCGATCGTCGTCATCCATGAGGCCGGTGGTCTGCGCGAGCACATCCGCGACGTCGTCAACCGCTTCGCCAACCTCGGCTACGTCTCGCTCGGCGTGGACCTCTACACGCGCGAAGGCGGCCCCCCGCCGCTGGACGACATGGGTGCGCTGATGGACCGCCTGTTCTCGATGTCCGACGCCACCGTCCTCGGCGACCTCGAGGGCGCCGCCGAGCACCTGCGCGCACGCGAGGACGTCAGCGGCAAGGTCGGCTGCATCGGCTTCTGCATGGGTGGGCGCTACACCCTGCTGTTCGCCTGCTCCAGCGACCGGCTCGACGCGGCCGTCGACTGCTGGGGCGGGTTCATCGACACGGCGACCCTCCAAGACCGCTCCACCCCCGCGCGCCCCACGCCGCCGCTCGAGCTCGCCGGCGAGCTGCGCTGCCCGCTGATGGCCGCGATCGGCGCCGAAGACCACAACCCCTCGCCCGCCGTCGGCGAGCAGCTGCGCGAGCGCGCCGCGGCGAGCGGACAGGAGGTCCTCGTCGAGACCTACGAGAACGCCGGCCACGCCTTCTTCGCCGACTACCGCCCCTCCTACCGGCCGGTCCCCGCGGCGAAGCTGTGGCAGCGGATCGTCCCCTTCTTCGCCCGCCATCTCGGCGCCGGCTGAGGTCGAACATCGGCCTCCCCCACGGCTTTCCGGTCAGCTGCTCGCTCCGTCTCCGACCCGCTCGCCGGCGGCCCGTTTGGTCGCGTTCGGCTCGTACCCGTCGCACGCGAGCACCGGCAGGCGCGGGTAGCGCGGATAGGCTGGATCCTGGCGCGAGCGACCGCACAGCGAGAAGACCGAACCGCGCGTGTTGCGCACCGTCACCCGGTGCCCGCAGGTGTCGCACAGGCCGGCGGGCGGGCCGGGGCGTGGCGGGCGCGCGGGCTCGGAGGACATGACCGCAGCGTAGTGCCCGCGCCGCGAGCCTCTCCGATGCAATAATCGTTGACCGTACAACTATGAGCACGTTCTACCGACTACTGGGCTTCCTGCGTCCCTACAAGCGCGGCCTCGGCGCATCGTGGGCGCTGGCCAGCCTGGCGATGGTGATGACCGTGCTGATGCCCTACCTGATGGGCGAAGCCGTCGAAAGGATCCACGCCGGCGCCTCCGCCGCCCAGCACCACCAGGCGGCCGTCCGCGCGAGCGACCTACACCAACTGACCCTGATCGCCGGCGCGATCGCGCTCGTCGTCCTCTTGCGCTGGGCGCTCACCTACTGGCGACGCATGATCGCCGGGCACGTGTCCCTGGGCATCGAGTACGACCTGCGCAAGCGCCTGTACGGGCACCTGCAGCGGCTGGAGCTCGGCTTCTTCGACCACCAGCAGACGGGCCAGCTGATGTCCCGCGCGACCGTCGACCTGCAGGCCGTGCGCTTCTTCCTCGGATACGGCCTCGTGTTCATCCTCCAGTCCGCGCTCACGATCGTGCTCGCGGGGGTCGCGATGGTCGCGATCAACCCCAAGCTCGGCCTGATCTCGCTCGCGCCGGTGCCGTTCGTCATCGTCATCTCCCAGCGCTACGGGCGCAGCGCGCGCCCGGCGATCCAGGAGGTCCAGCAGCGCATCGCCGAGCTCACCGCGAGCGCCGAGGAGAACATCTCGGGAGTCCGCGTCGTCAAGTCCTTCGCGCGCGAGCCTCTGCAGCTGCGGCGCTTTCAGCGGACCGTCTCCCGCGTGTTCGACCAGGCGATGGTCGCCACGCGCCTGGAGGCCAAGTACAACCCGATGATCGCCTTTCTGCCCCAGCTCGGCCTCGCGGCCGTGCTCCTCATCGGCGGGCTGTCGGTCATCCACGGCCACCTGCCGCTCGGCCGGTTCACCGCCTTCTTCTTCTACCTGAACATGCTCATCGGCCCGATGCGCTCGCTCGGCGTGACGCTCGGCTTGGCCCAGCGCGCGACCGCCTCGGGGGCGCGCATCTTCCAGGTGCTCGACCGCCAGCCGCGCCTGACCGAGCCGCTGGACGCGCCCGCGCTGGGGCCCGGCAACGGCCACGTGCAGCTGCAAGGCGTCACGCTCCGCTACGACAATCCGCTCGGCGAGCTCGGCCCGAGCTACACCGCGGCGGGCGAGCGCGACGGCGCGCAGGCCGGATCGAACGGCTCCGGCCGCCCGGCGCGCGACGGCCCGTCTCCCAACGGCGGCTACCCCGCCCGCGCGCGCGACGCCGTGCTGCGCGACATCGACCTCGACGTGCCCGCCGGACGCACCGTCGCGCTCGTCGGGGCGACCGGCTCGGGCAAGACCAGCCTCGTGGCGCTGATCTCCCGCCTCTACGACGCCAGCTCAGGCGTCGTGTCGATCGACGGCGCCGACGTGCGCTCGGTCAGCCTGCGCTCGCTGCGCGGCGCCGTCGCGGTCGTCAGCGACGACCCGTTCCTGTTCTCCGCCACCGTCGCCGAGAACATCGCCTACGCCCGTCCTGACGCGAGCCTTCAAGAGATCGAACAGGCGGCGCGGCGCGCCCAGGCCTACGAGTTCGTCGAGCGCCTGCCCGACGGCTTCGACACCCGCGTCGGCGAGCGCGGGCTGACCCTCTCCGGCGGTCAGCGCCAGCGCCTGGCGATCGCCCGCGCGCTGCTCGCCGACCCGCGCGTGCTGATCCTCGACGACGCCACCTCCTCGGTCGACGCCTCGACCGAGCGCTCGATCAAGCTCGCGCTCGATGAAGCCATGACCGGGCGCACCACGTTCATCATCGCCCACCGCCTCTCCACGATCGCGCTCGCCGACGAGATCGTCGTGCTCGACCGCGGCCGGATCGCCGCCCACGGAAGCCACGAGGAGCTGCTGGAGGTCTCCGAGCTCTACCGCGAGATCGTCGAGAAGGGGCTCCCCGATCAGGTGTTCCTGACGCGAGAGCTGCCCCGCGAACGCGAGGTCAGCGGGATATGAGCGCGCATGGCGGCGGACGCGCGGTGGGGGTCGGCCTCGCCCGCTCGCAGTGGGCCGGCGAGCGGGCCAGCCGGGGCACGCGCGGGCGCAACCTCCGCGGCCTGCTCGGGCTGCTGCGCCCCTACCGCGCGCGCGCGGCGCTGACGCTCCTGGCGCTCCTGCTCGGCACAGCCGCGTCGCTCGCGCCGCCGCTGCTGGCCAGGGCCGCGATCGACAAGGGCATCTCCGGCCACGACACCACCACGCTGGCACTCGTCGTCGTGGCGTTCCTGCTCGCGGCGCTGATCGTGTGGGCGATGACCTATGTGCAGACCTATCTCGTCGGCTGGGTCGGCCAGCGCGCGCTCGCCGACCTGCGGATCCGCATCTTCACGCATCTGCAGCGGCTGCCGATCGGCTTCTACGAGGGCCGACCCGCGGGCGTTCTGATCTCGCGCATGACCAACGACGTCGAGGCGCTCGACAGCCTCGTCACGGACTCGGTCGTGACGCTCTTCCAGGCCGGACTGACGCTGCTCGGCACCGTCGTGATCCTGCTCGTGCTGGACGTCCGGCTGGCGCTGCTCACGTTCCTGATCTTCCCCCTGCTGGCCGGCGGCAGCCTGTGGTTCCGCCTCGCCTCGGCCGGCGCGTTCCGGCGTACCCGCGAGACGATCGGCGCGATCACCGCCTACCTGCAGGAGACGCTCTCGGGCATCCGGGTCGTGCGCAGCTTCGCCCAGGAGCCCCGCCACGAGAAGCGCTTCGCCGAGCTCAACGCGGAGAACCGCGAGGCGAACATGCTGACCGTCAAGCTCAACGCCCGCTACTTCCCAGCCGTCGAAATGCTCTCCGGGATCGCCGTCGCCGCGATCGTGCTCTACGGCGGCTACCAAGCGATCGAAGGCCACATCACGGTCGGCACCGTCGTCGCGTTCGTGGCCGCCCTCTCGTACCTTTTCGAACCGATCCAGCAGCTCTCCCAGCTCTACACGACCTACCAGTCGGGGATGGCCGCGCTCGAGAAGATCTTCCAGCTGCTCGATGTCGAACCCGAGCTGGTGGACCGGCCCGACGCGACCGCGCTGCAGCGCATCCGCGGGGAAGTCCGCTTCGAGGACGTCTCGTTCGCCTACGGCCCGCGCACGAGCGCGCGACGCCGCACAGGCCTGACCGCGAGCGCGACCGGCGCCGCGAAGGGCGCGAGCCCGGGCGAGCAGAGCCCTGACGGCGCGGGCCCCGACGGCCGGCCGGGCGAGCGGCCGGCCGAGGTGAAGGCGCTCGAGCACATCGACCTGACGATCCCCCCAGGTCAGACGGTCGCGCTCGTGGGAGCGACCGGCGCCGGCAAGTCCACGATGGCCAAGCTCGTCGCGCGCTTCTACGACCCCACCGCCGGGCGGGTCCTCGTCGACGGCCACGACCTGCGTGGGGTTTCCAGCGATTCGCTGCGCTCGCAGATGGGCATCGTGCCCCAGGAGGCCTTCCTGTTCTCCGGCACCATCCGCGAGAACATCGCGTTCGGCAGGCCCGACGCCGACGAGCGGCTCCTCCACGACGCGGCGGCCGCCGTCGGCGCGGACGAGTTCATCTCGGACCTCCCCCACGGCTACGACACCGAGGTCGGCGAGCGCGGCGCGCAGCTGTCCTCCGGTCAGCGCCAGCTGATCGCGTTCGCCCGCGCCCTGATCGCCGACCCCCGCATCCTCGTGCTCGACGAGGCCACCTCCAACGTCGACCTGCACACCGAGGGTCGCATCGAGCAGGGCCTGCGACGCCTGCTCGCCGGACGCACCGCGATCGTCATCGCCCACCGCCTCTCGACGATCCGCCAGGCCGGGCGCATCGTCGTGCTCGAGCACGGCCGCATCGTCGAGCAGGGCACCCACGACGAGCTGCTCGCCGCCGGCGGGCGCTACTACAGGCTCTACCGCGACTGGGCCACCCAGGCCGCGGCGTAGGGTCAATAGCGTTGACTCAAGGCCGGGACCTCGACAATGGCGGCGTCGCAAGCGCGCAGGAGATCCAAAACCGCTCCCGGAACCGGGGCCGTGAGCCCGTAGAAACCACCACGCGCCCGGCGGCTATCCACCGATGACGGCCGGGGCCATCAGTGGGAGCCTCGCTCTGATGACAACGAACGAGCTTGAACAGCCGAGCAGCGACCGCGAGCAGGCTCTGCTCCGCCTCAAGAAGAGACGCGACCTGCAAGGTCACTTGGTCGCGTACCTCGTCATCAACGCCGCGCTGTGGGCTGTGTGGGCGGCGACCGGCGCCGGCTATGCCTGGCCGGCCTGGGTCACCGGCGGCTGGGCGATCGGCCTCCTGCTGAACGCCTGGGATGTCTATTTTCGGGCGCCGATCACCGAGACCGACGTGCAGCGCGAGATCGAGCGACTGCACCCCCAGCACTGAGCCTGGATCCACGATTTCGCGGTCGCCTCGGCACCGGATGGCGCATCGCCAGGCGCCATCGCCGTCGCCCCGAGGGGTCACCCTACGGGCGCTCCGTCGATGCCCGGAGGCTCGACCCCCAGCACCGATGCTCAACCCGCCATCGGTGGATCCAGGCTGAGAGACACGCAGCTGGCGCTCCCGGGGGGTGGACACGAGGCCGGACGCCCGCGCCAGCCCGCCCTCGACGTCCCCCGCCTGCGCGGGCGCTGGCCGATCTTGACCGGTCAAGGGGGCTCGATCCCTGATGCGACGGCCTCCCGACAGCCCGTCGGGCGACTGTCTGAGGCCACGAGACCGCATTCCACAGCGATACTCCGGGACAGGGATTCGAACCCCAAATTCCTGCTCCAGAGGCAGGCGTGTTGCCGGTTACACCATCCCGGACCGGACGACCAAGGATAGCGACCGGCCCCACGCCGCCGGCCCCACGCCGGCGGCCCACACCTCCGGCCCCTACGCCTCCGCCGGACTCCCGTCCGGCGCGAAGAACGCGGTGATCGACTGCTCGAGGCCCGGGTCGAGCACGAGCAGGACCCCGTCGCCCCCTTCGATGACGGTGTCCGGCTTGGGCACGAAGCCCGCGTTCTCGCGCAGCACGGAGATGATCAGGCTGCCCTCGGGCAGGGCGATGTCGGCGACGCGCTCGCCCGCGACGGGAGCGTCGGCGCTCACCTCCAGCTCGATGATCTCCAAGCGCTCCTCCTCCAACGCGAGCAGGTGCACGAGCCCGTAGCGCGGCACCTCATGCTCGATCAGGCGCAGGATCAGATCGGTGGCGGAGACCGCCGGCAGGATGCCGAGCAGCTTGAAGTGGTCGTAGTTACGAGGGTTGTTGACCCGCGCGATGATGCTTTCGCACAGGTACTTCTCCTTGGCGACCTGGCAGACGAGCATGTTGTCCTCGTCGTCGCCCGTCACCGCGATCACGAGATCGGCGCGCTGGATGCCGGCGCGCTCGAGCACCCACAGCTCGGTCGCGTCCCCGTACTGGACGGCGTGCTCGAACTCTTCCTCGATCGTCAGGTAGCGCGCGCGCGAGCACTCGATCAGCGTGACCTCGTGATCCTTGACGATCAGCTCGCGGGCGAGATTGCGCCCGACCTTGCCGGCTCCGACGACGATCGCGTACACGCCGACGCCTCAGGCGAGCTCTAGCTCGAGGGCGCGCTCGAACATCTCGATCGCGTGCTTGGTCGGGGAGATCGTGTGCAGGCCCTGCTCGCCGTACCAGCTGGCGCGTGCCGGATCCATCACCCGCGCGATCACCTTCTCCACGCCGAAGCGCTTCTGGGCGATCTGGGCGATGATCAGATTCGTGTTGTCGCCGTCGGTCGAGGCGATGAACACGTCGGCGCGCTCGATCCCGGCCTGGATCAGCGCGTCGGTCTCGAGCGCCGTGCCGACGGTGAACCGGCCTTGCGCGTCCTCCCAGCTCTTGCTCTGGCCCGCATCCAAGCGCTCGTGCGAGAGCGGGTCCTCGTCGAGCACGGACACCTCGTGCCCGGCCGCGAGAGCGGACTTGGCGACCGCCGAGCCCACGCGCCCGGCGCCGACGATCAGCACGAACATGGCAGGAGCCTTCTCGACATGACGCGCAGGTTAGACGATGGACACGGCGTGCTCGTGGGCGGGTTCGCTCGCCGCGGGCGCGGTGACGATCACGCGGCAGTCGGCCTTGGCGACGACGTACTTGGTGGCGTCGCCGACGAAGTCTTCGAGCGGCCCGCCCCGCCCCCCGAGGCGGGCGCCGCCGCGAATCCGCGAGGGCTCCTCGGCTCCGAGCACGATCGCCTCGACCCCGCGCCTGCGCGCCTCCTCGACGATCGCGTATCCGGCGCGCCGCGCCCTGACCGTCGCGGTCGCCACGTGCACCCCGCTGTACTCCTCCCCCACGGCCTTCGCGCGCGCCAGAGCCTGGCGGGCATGCTTCACCTGCGCCTCGGGCAGGCGCGCGTCGAGCGGCAGCGACATCGGGATCACGAAGATCCAGATGGCCTCGATCGTCGCCTGGTCGATCGCCGCCTCGTCGGTCGGCGCAGCCGACGCGAGCCGCGCGGCGGTCTGCACGATGTCGTCGTCCAGATCGGTGCCCAGCAGCGGCACCAGGATCGAGCCGTACTCGCGCTCGGCGGGCGGCTCGGAGCGCAGAACCTCCGGCGCGACCGTGACCCGCCGCAGCAGCGAGGTCTCGTCCGCCCGGCGGTAGACGACGTACAGCACGATCCCGACCGCCATCCACGCAACGCCGACGTAGCGCGCGGGTTCGTGCACGATCATCACAGCCACCCAGCCGGCGACCGAGGCGAGCGCCCCGAAGGCCGCCGGCAGCGGCAGCTCTCCCCCCCGCACCCTGCGCGACAGCGGCATCTTGTAGGGGCGGTCCCGGTCGGGCTCGGAGTAGCGCAGCTTGCAGATCGACAGGTGCGCGATCGTGAACGCGAGCATCGCCCCGAAGGCGTAGATGCCGACGAGGAAGTCGAGGTTCTCCGACGCGGCCAGCCCCGCCGCGATCAGGCCCGCGAGAGCGATCAGCACGTACGGGGTCGAGCGCTGTGGATGCAGGCGGCCGAGGCCGCTGGGGATCTGGCGGTTGGTGGACAGCGAGTACGCCAGTCGCGACAGGCCGAGCATCGCCGAGTTCGCGGCCGCCACCAGCGTCGCCGTCGCCAGAGCCCCCACCACGTACCTGAGAGCCTGCGCCAGCCAGTGCGGGCGCATCTGCGTGACGACCCCGATCACCGGGTCGTTCATGTAGCGACTCGCCAGCTCGGTGTGGCCGTCGTGCACCGGCAGCGCCGTGACCGCCACCACCGCGATCCCCACGTATCCGAGGATCACCGTGACACTGCCGCTGGCGACCATCCGGCGCAGGCCGGCGCGGCTGACCCGCACCTCCCCGGCCAGGCCGGCGGCGGACTCGAGGCTCGTGAACGCGATCGCCGCGATCGTCAGCGCGAAGACGAAGCCCGACCACGTCGGCGCGGTGCCGAGCTGGATCGGCGCGAGCAGCGTGTGCGGATCGAAGAACAGGGCCAGGCCGAGCACGACGATGAACAGCTGCAGCGTCAGGTCCGCGATCACGAGCAGCCCGATCCGCCGCGCGCGACGCCAGCCGAACCCGCGGATGTTCGCGAAGACCACGAACGCGATGAACGCCAACGAGAGGAGCAGCGCCTCTGTGCGGCCACCGAGCGGACTCCAGAAGACCTTCAGGTACTGGGTCGCCGAATAGGCGGTGACGGCGATCAGGATGATGTAGTCCAGGAGGATCGCCCACCCGGCCACGAAGCTGACGAGCTCGTTGAACGCGTACCGTGCGAACACCGTCGCCCCGCCGCGATCCTGATGCAGCGAGGCGCCCTCGACGTATGTGAGCGCGGTCAGCGCGAACAGCAGCGCGGCGATCAGGAACACGACCGGCGTAAGTCCGAGCGCGTGACCGGCGATCACCCCCAGCGAGAAGTAGATCGCGCTCGCCAGCGACGTGTAGACGATCGCGGCCAGCCGCGGCGAGCCGATGCTGCGGCGCATCGCGTACAGCGCCAGCGCCGCGCGCTCCGCCGCGACCTGCCCGGCCTCCGGACCGTTCCCGCCCGACGCCGCCCCGTCGCCTGAGCCCGCGGGCGTGCTCATCGCGGCGCGCCCCCCTGCCGTCGACGCGCCTGGACGTACAGCCGGCCGACGCCCGCCGCGACGAACAGGACTCCCAGCAGCAATCGCCCGGAGATCACGCTCCCGTGCCCGCCGATCGCCTGCACGAGGAGCGCCACGCCGATGACCGCCATCAGCAGGGAGAGCACGACCGTGCCCGCGCTGTGGATACCGCGACCGCTCATCTCTTCGCTGAGCTTACGCCGCGCTTCGGCGAGCCTGGCCCGGACGGCCGTCTACGCCGGTTCAGGTTATGAGGGGGATGATCAGGATCGCCACGATGTTGGCGACCTTGATCATCGGGTTGATCGCCGGGCCGGCGGTGTCCTTGAACGGGTCGCCGACCGTGTCTCCGGTCACCGAGGCGGCGTGGGCGTCCGAGCCCTTGCCGCCGTAGGCGCCGTCCTCGATCAGCTTCTTCGCGTTGTCCCACGCCCCGCCGCCGGCGGTCATCAGCACGGCGAAGAAGAAGCCGACCACGATCACGCCGATCAAAAGGCCCCCGAGCGCCTGCGTGTCGATCAGCCCGACGATCAGCGTCAGGCCGATCGGCAAGAGCGACGGCAGGATCATCTCGCGCTGGGCCGTCCGCGTCACGATGTCCACGCAGGCCGCGTAGTCGGGCTGATCGGTGCCCTCC
Organism: Solirubrobacteraceae bacterium; assembly: GCA_035632775.1. Taxonomy (GTDB): domain Bacteria; phylum Actinomycetota; class Thermoleophilia; order Solirubrobacterales; family Solirubrobacteraceae; genus Palsa-744. The sequence goes on from DASQGE010000010.1 coordinate 14,469, forward strand.
ATGATTCCCGGCTTCTCCCGGAACTGGCGACGCACCTCCTCCACGACGGCCCCGCCGGCGCGGCCGACCGCCTCGATCGACAGCGAGGCGAACAGGCACACCATCATCCCGCCGAGCAGCAGGCCGATCAGCACCGGCGGTTCGTTGATGCCGAAGTTGAGGAAGTTGCCGCCGCTCTTATCAGCCAGTTCGAGCCTGAAGCCGGCGAACAGCACGACCGCCGCGAGCACCGCCGAGCCGATCGCGTAGCCCTTCGTCACCGCCTTGGTGGTGTTGCCGACGGCGTCGAGAGGATCGGTGACGCTGCGCACCTCCTCGGGCAGGTCGGCCATCTCGGCGATGCCGCCCGCGTTGTCGGTGATCGGACCGAACGCGTCGAGCGCCACGATCAGCCCGGTGAGCGACAGCTGGCCCATCACCGCCACGCCTACGCCGTAGATGCCGGCGAGCTTCCACGCGCCGAGGATGCCGAGCACCAGCACGATCGCCGGCAGCGCGGTGGCCTGCAGTCCCGAGCCGAAGCCCTGGATGATGTTCGTCGCGTGTCCGGTGATCGACGCCCTCGCGGTCTTCTTGACCGGCGAGAAGCGGGTCGAGGTGTAGTAGTCGGTGATCACGAACAGGAGCGCCGTCACGGCGATGCCGATCAGCGAGCACAGATACAGGTGCCCCACGCTGGGAGCGCTCACCGGGTTGCCCGGCAGGTTGCCGGCATAGCCCTGCAGGCCGTTCATCAGCCAGCGCGTCACCGGGTAGAACGCCGCGGCGGAGATCAACCCCGAGACGATCAGGCCCTGGTAGAGGGCGCGCTCGACGTGGCCCTCGCGCGAGCGCACCGCGAACGTCCCGATGATCGAGGCGATGATCGCGACGCCTCCGAGAACCAGGGGATAGAGCGCGACGCGGGTCGCTTCTTCGGTGTGGAAGGTGAGCACTCCGAGCAGCATCACCGCGACAGCCGTGACCGCGTAGGTCTCGAACAGGTCGGCGGCCATGCCGGCGCAGTCGCCGACGTTGTCGCCCACGTTGTCGGCGATCGTCGCCGGGTTGCGAGGATCGTCCTCGGGGATCCCCGCCTCGACCTTGCCCACCAGGTCGGCGCCGACGTCGGCCGCCTTGGTGAAGATTCCGCCGCCCAGCCTGGCGAACACAGAGATCAGCGAGCCGCCGAAGCCGAGTCCGATGAGCGCGTCCACAGCCGTCTTCTGGCTGTCGTCGAAGACCGCCGTCAGCAGGCCGTAGTAGCCCGCGACGCCCAGCAGCGCCAGCCCTACGACCAGCAGACCGGTGATCGCGCCGCCGCGGAACGCGACGCTGAGCGCCGGCGAGACCCCGCCGCGCGCGGCCTCCGCCACGCGCGCGTTGGCGCGCACCGACACGTTCATGCCGATGTAACCGGCCGCGCCGGACAGCAGGCCCCCGATCGCGAACCCGCACGCCACCGCGATGTTCTGCACGAAGATCAGCGCCACGAACAGCACCACGCCGACGATCGCGATCGTCGTGTACTGGCGGTTCAGGTAGGCGCGAGCGCCCTGCTGGACGGCCAGCGAGATGCTCTGCATCTTCTCGTTGCCGGCCGACAGCCCGAGCAGGGCGCGGGTGGTCACCAGCCCGTAGATCACGGCGCAGGCGGCGCAAACGAGGGCGACGACGACCCCATGGTTCGTCAGAAAGCTGCTCAACAGTTAATCCTCCGCGGTCTGATTGGTGTGCCGCGCGAGGACCGCGCGCACATTTCTCGCTTGGGACGGCCGCTCGCTACACGGCTGGCGCCCATCCGGCGTAAACGCGCGCGCAGTCTATCGTGCCGGACAGCGGAAGGGTTCCCCGGCGAAGCCCGGCGAACGGGAACGGATCGGCCGTGCACGAGCGCCTCCCGGCAGCCCGCTCGACCGTGGATCGCTCACCGCCCGGGCACCCACAGCCTGCCGCTGGACTCCGCCGGTCCCGGCCCGCGCTGGGGCCGGCCCGGCTCGCCGCCCGGCGTCCCGGCGGGCGGCGCCTGGCCGCCCTCGCCTGCGGGTCCCTCGCCGCCGGCCTCGGGCGCCGCCTCCCCACCCCCGGCGCCGGCCTCGCGCGCGTATGCGATCTGCAGCCGGGAGAGGGCGTCCCGCAGCGGGCGCAGCTCGTCGGGCATCCTGCGCTCGAGGATCGGCAGCAGCGCGCGCACGCCGTCGATCGCGTCGCGCACCTGCTCGAGATCGCGTCCGCCGCCGCCGGGCCCGTCGGGCCCGGCGCCGCCCAGCCGGTATCCCCCGATGTTCAACAGCGACACGGCGGCCTGCAGGGTCATCTCGGCGCTGGAGATGCGGCTCAGCTCCGCTTCGTAGGCCGCGCGCAGCTCCTGCTCGCTCGGCTCCGCCTGCGGTCCGGTCGCCTGCGCCTGCGCTCCACCCGGCGCGGCTGCCGTCTCGCTCGGTCCTCCCGCCGGCTCGCTGCTCACACCGTCACCTCCTGTGAATAGGTCTGTCTGGTCTCCGTCACCGCGGCCGCGAATACCTCCTCGCGCGTGGCGCCGGCCTCGATCATGCGCCGCTGGCGTTGCGCCCCGTTGCGCTCCGGGAACGAGAGCTCGACGCCCGTCTCGGCGCGAATCGGCGCGGTCCACGCCGCCAGCCGCTCGATCGCCTCGCGCGCCGGATACTCCCGCTCGCGTTCCAGGTCGAGCAGCCGGCCGTCCAGCCCGAAGCGGATCGCGCGCCACATGTTCTCCTCGATCAGCCGCGGCGGCGGCTGCGCGTGGGGAACTCCTTCGTCCACGTCGCGCACGGCCTGCGCGATGCACGCGAACGTCAGCGCCGCGAGCGCCTCGGACTCCCCAGCGGTGCTCTGCGCGTCGCAGATGCGCACCTCGACGGTGCCGAAGCTGAAGTGCGGTCTGACCGACCACCACACCTGGGTGAACTCCACGATCGAGCGCGTGCGCACCAGCAGCTCGATGTACTCCCGATACGCCCGCCAGCCGCCGAACGCATCGGGCACGCCACAGCGGGGAAAGCTCTTGGTGAAGCTCTGCGTGCGCGCGGACTGAAGGCCGCTGTCGCGCCCGTCGAGGTAGGGGGAGTTCGCCGATATCGCGAGCAGCAGCGGGAGCACGTCGCGCAGGCGGTCGCAGACGCGCACCGCGCGATCGATGTCGCGCACGCCGACGTGGACGTGCAGGCTGAAGGTGTTGTTGCGCCACGCGACGTATTTCAAGCCCTCCTCGACGCGGCGGTAGTGCTCGGTGTCGATGATCGCCTGCTCGCGATAGTCCGCCCAGGGGTGGGTGCCGGTCGCGCCCAGCGCCACGCCCTGCGCGGCCGCGAGCGCGAACAGCCGCCGCCGCCGCTCGCGCTGGCGCGCGAGCGCGTCGTGCAGGTCGGCGCCGATGCCCGAGATGATCTCGATCTCCGCGGAGATCAGCTCGCCGGTGATCGCCTCGCGCAGCAGCTCGTCGCTCGCGCCGGCCGCGTCGCGCATCTGCTCGAAGCGCGGCAGCAGATCGAGCGTCTCGGAGTCGAGGATCGAGAACTCCTCCTCGACGCCGACGGTGAAGTCCACCGCTCCGGCAAACCGTTCCGCCACCCTATCCAGATCCAGGCTGTTCATGGCTCGGTGTCCTGCGTTCGGGTCTTCGCTCGCGACGTCCCGGCGCCCAGTGTCACACGCCGATCGCGCCGGCCGGTTGGATCAGGTCAAATAGAAGTACAGCGCGTAGAGAAGATCGACGGCTGGGCTCGACGTGTGGACGGTGACCTCGGGCGGCACGGCCAGCAGCGACTCGGAGTAGTTGAAGATGATCTTCACGCCCGCGTCGACGAGCTCGTCCGCGAGCCCCTGGGCGGCGCCGGTGGGCACGGCCAGCACGCCGACCACGATGTCCTCCTCCTCGACCACCCGTCGCAGCTCGTCGGTGTGACGCACGACCTGGCTGCCGACGGTGGTGCCCACCTTCGCGGGGTCCACGTCGAAGATCGCGACCACACGGAAGCCGTGGTCGGCGAAGATGTCCGACGAGGCGATCGCCTTGCCCAGGTGCCCGGCGCCGAGCAGGGCGATGTTGTGCTGGCCGGCGGTGCGCAGGATCTTGCGGATCTGCGATACGAGCGCCTCGACATTGTAGCCGACGCCCCGCTTGCCGAACTTGCCGAAGCCGGACAGATCGCGACGGATCTGAGTGGAGTTGACGTGGGTGTAGTCCGACAGCTCCTGCGAGGAGATCGTCTCCTTGCCCATCTTCTTGGCCTGTGTCAGCACCTGCAGGTAGCGCGACAGCCGGGCCGCCACGCCCAGCGAGAGGCGCTCGCCGGACACGGCGCCGTTGCGCGCGGCGGCTCCGGGGCTCGCGGAGCTGGTCGTCGGCTCGCGATAGCTCATCGCCGTGACTCTAGACGTTCGCGCAGGATCTGCTCGTCCACGACGTAGTCGAACAGCTCCTCGCCGTCGAGGGCGATCACGGGGATCCGCTCGAAATAGGCGTCGTGCAGCTTCTGCTCGCGCGTGATGTCCAGCTCTCGAAGCTCGAAGTCGAGCGTCGCCTGCAGGCCCCGCAAGGCGCTCAGCGCCTCCGCGCAGAGATGACAGTCGGGCTTGGAGTAGATCGTGACGAGCGCCGTCATCGCCCGGCCCCCTCGTCGCCTGGCGCCGTCATCGCCCCGCCGTCATCGCCCGGCCCCCTCACCGCGGTGGCCTCACTGCGGTGGCCCCATCGCGGTGGCCCCATCGCGGTGGTTCGCCGGTCGCGTACGCGTCGAGCCCCAGGTAGGCGGGATACGGCAGCTTCCGGGCGAACCGCGCGGCGCTGGCGATCATCGCGGCGTTGTCGGTGCACAGCACCCGTGGGGGCACGTGCACGGTCGCGCCGAGCGCGTCCAGTCGCCGGCGCAGCTCGCCGTTGGCCGCGACGCCGCCCCCGACCGCGAGGCGATCGAGCCCCGTGGCCTTTAGGCCCTGCTCGGCCCGCACGATCAGGCTGTCGACGATCGCCGCCTGGTAGGAGGCGGCAAGGTCCGCCGCCTGCGCTTCGACCTCCGCCGAGGAGAGCTCGCGCAGCCGATAGAGCAGCGCCGTCTTCAAACCGGCGAACGAGAAGTCCAGGCTCCGCTCGAACGCCTGCCTGCCGGCGCCCTTGCCGCCACGGGCGCGCTCGGCGATCGAGCCCGGGAAGGCGAACGCGAACGGATCGCCTCCGACGGCCAGACGCTCGAGCGCGGCGCCGCCCGGGTACCCGAGCCCCAGCATCCGCGCGCCCTTGTCGAACGCCTCTCCGGCCGCGTCGTCGAGCGTGCGTCCGAGCACCCGATAGCCGTCGTGCCCGGCGACGTGCGCCAGCAGCGTGTGCCCGCCGCTGGCGATCAGACACAGAAACGGCGGCTCGAACGCCTCGGGATCGTCGGGGCCGCGCGGAGCGATGAAGTTCGCCGCCACATGGCCCTGCAGATGGTCGACCGGCGCAAACGCCAGCTCCCGCGCGGCCGCCAGGGCCTTCGCGGTCGACAGGCCGACGAGCAGCGCCCCCACCAGGCCGGGACCCTGCGTCGCGGCCACCAGGCCGACCTCCGCGAGGGTGACGCGCGCCTCGCTCAGAGCACGCTCGATCACGAGATTCACGAGCTCGAGGTGATGGCGGGAGGCGACCTCGGGCACGACTCCGCCGAAGCGATCGTGCACGCCCTGAGAGGAGACCACGTTCGCGAGGATCCTGCCCCGCGGATCGAGGATCGCGGCGCACGTGTCGTCACAGCTCGTCTCCAACGCCAGGATCGTCGGGGGGCTCCCCGCTGCGGCGCCGGCGCCCTCGTGGGGCTCGGAACCGGCGCTGCGGCTCCTCATACGGAGCCCGGGTTGGGCACGTCGTCGAGTGATCGGTCGGCTCGCGTCGCCGGGGTGCGCCACATGACGAGCGCGTCCTCGCCGTTGTCCTGGTAGTAGCGACGGCGCAGACCGGCCGCGCGGAAGCCCTCGCGCTCGTACAGGCGGATCGCGAGCTCGTTGGAGCGGCGCACCTCGAGCGTGTAACGGGCGCCCTCGTCGCCCACCCGCTCGTACAGCTCGGCCAGCAGGGAGGAGGCCACGCCCATGCCCTGGTGGTCGAGGTCGACCGCGATGTTCATCACGTGCCAGACGGTCTCGTAGCGCGAGCAGATCAGATATCCGATCAGCCGCCGCCCGTGTCCCGTCGGGAGCATCGCGGCGAGGCAGATGCCGGACTGCTTGGACAGCTCCAGCACGAACATCGCAAGCGACCAGGGCGTCGGGAACACGCGGCGCTCGATCGCGATCACCTGCGGCAGATCCGGATACGCGAGCCGTCTGACCTCGAGGTCGCGCATGCGATCGATCCCGGGCTCGATCGCTGAGCGCGAGCTCATGCCCGCGCTCCCGGCCCCACGCCCGCGCCCTCCAGCGCGATCTCGGCGTCGGGCCTGCGCCGATAGTCGGGCAGCACCGTCTGAAACGGCCGCACGGGCGCTGTCATGGCAAGCTCGCAGATCGCCTCGCCGCTCACCTGGTGCAGCGGCGAGTCCTCCCGCGCCACGTCGACCCCGTGCGCCTGCAGCTCGCCGCGGAAGCGCACGGCCCCGTCCCCCACCGCGACCCACCGTTCGACGGATCCGCTTCTCCTCGCCTCCTCCAGGACGTCGCCGAGATCCGCGGGCGCCAGCGCCCGCGGGGCGGCCAGCTCGCGACGGTTGGAGTAGGCCGCCGCGAAGACCTCTCCCCGACGCGCGTCCAGCACCGCGAGCACCCCGGTGCGAGCGGCGCCGACCCTCGTGGACGGCTCGGCCAACTCGTGCTCGCCGCGCGCGGCAGCCGCGGCCAGCGCCTGCAGGCTCGACACGCCGGCCAGCCCCAACGACAGCGACTGCGCAAGACCGCGGGCCGTGGCCACGCCGATGCGCAGGCCGGTGAAGGTGCCGGGGCCGAGGCCCACCGCGATCCGCTCCAGATCCCGGAAGCGCAGCCCGGTCCGCGCGAGCAGATCCGCGACGAGCGGAAGCAACCGCGTGGCGTGCCCCGGATGCTCGCCCGGTCCGGGGTCGTCGCGCGCCTGCACGGCGCTCCCGTCGGCGAGCCGCAGGGCGATCGCGGTCGCGGGCGTCGCGGTGTCGAAGCCGAGCACGATCATCCGCGCCGCACCACCTCTATGCGCCGGCGGTCCTCCCCCGCGTGCGCGAGCGTCACGCACAGGCGCGCGCCCGCAAGCTCGGAGCCCGCGGCCTCGGGCCACTCCACGAATGCGATCCTGTCCGGACCGAAGTAGTCGGCCAGCAGCTCCGGGTCCTCGTGCTCCAAGCCCTCCAGCCGGTACAGGTCCAGGTGCGAGACGGTCACCTCGCGGCCGCGATAGCGGTGGCCGATGCCGAACGTCGGGCTCGTGACCGGGTCCGAGACCCCCAGCGCCCGCGCCGCGCCGCGCACGAGCGTGGTCTTGCCCGCGCCGAGCTCGCCGGCGACGAGCACCACGTCGCCGGCGCTCAGGCCCACCGCCAGCTCGGCGCCGAGAGCCTCTGTCTCGCTCGGATCTGCGGTCTGCACGATGCGCACTGCCACGACGAGACTCTAGAGCGAAAGCATTGCCCCCACGG
>DASQGE010000011.1:0-2117 GCA_035632775.1 Solirubrobacteraceae bacterium
GTCACGCCGCTCAACCCGCGCCCCGCCGAAACTAGCGCCACAAACGCGTTCTGCGACCCTCAAACGGTTACCCGCGACCGATCCGACGTCCGAAACTCGTTCCTAAATTAACCGCCAAGCCCTTGACTTTCATCGGTCGTCCGAACCAGACGGCGAGCACGGTCGCGATCGCGAGGATCAGGCGCGAGGCGAGCTGACCGTATCGCTTCGTCCGAACCCAACCTATGTTGGGTGGACCGAAGTACGCCGACTTCGAGGTCGACGCCGGGCGACCGCCGCTTTCGCATGAGACATCGTGATCGCTATCCTCGTCGATCCCGGCGGGGTTCCCGAGCGGTCAAAGGGACGAGACTGTAAATCTCGCGGCTCAGCCTTCGCAGGTTCGAATCCTGCCCCCGCCACTCTGCCCCCGCCACTCTCGGCTGCGCCGCCCGACCCCTTTCTCTGCGCCCCCATCCCTCTCCGCCGCGACTCCACCACTCTCCTCTGCGCCCTGGCGCGACGCGCCGGGCGGTGGGATCATCTGATGGCCGAGACGCCATACCCGAGAGAAAGGAGCTCTGACCATGGAGTCCTCCGCATCCACCAGCCGTGTGCTGGTCGTGGCGCACAAGACGGCGGCTACGCGACCGCTGCTCGACGCGGTGCGCGAGCGGGCGCAGCGCGGGAAATGCGCGTTCACGCTGCTCGTGCCCAACGCGACCCATGGCCTGCACAAGGTCGTAGACCCCGAGGATCAGGGGCAGAGCGAGGGCCAGACGGTGCTCGACCGCGCGCTGCCGCTGCTGGAAAGCGCCGCGGGCGCCCCCGTGACAGGGCTCCTCGGGGATCCTGACCCGATCGCGGCGGTGCACGACGCGATCAACCTGCACGGCTTCGACGAGGTGATCGTCTCGACGCTGTCGGCGAGAATGTCGCGCTGGCTGAGGCTCGACCTGCCTAGCAAGGTGGCAGGAATGGGCCTGCCGGTGACGACCGTGACCCCCGGTGACGACGTGGCGATCGCCGGCTGACGACAGACAGCGGCGGTCATCCGGCTTCATTCCGGCCGGGGGTTGTGTATAAGATCAGAAGATGTCTCTATCTCCTGGGGAGCGTCGCAACGCGGGGTGCTCCGCGGCGACCGGCGCAGAACCGCGTAGATGCCAGAAGACACACGTCTGTCAGCTAACCGTCTGTCGGATGCTCGTCTGTAGACCTTCCGTCTGCGGAGCGCGAGAGTTGAGGACGTGAAACCGGTGGAGCCCGTGCGCCAGCAGTTCGCCGAGAATCTGCGACACCATCGCGAACGGCTGGGCCTCTCGCAGGAGGCGCTGGCGGAGATCTGCGATCTGCACCGCACGGAGATCAGCCTGCTCGAGCGCTGCAAGCGCTCGCCGCGGCTGGAGACGATCGTGATCCTCGCGCGCGGCCTGGAGCTGGGCTCGGCAGGCGAGCTGCTCGAGGGCGTGGGCTGAGCCTGGATCCACCGATTTCGCGGTCGCCTCGGCAGCGGCGATCTGGTGCAACAGCGGTGCTACACTCTCGCTGTGCCTACAGTTCACCCCCGCATCGCCTTGACCCGTGATCCTGAGCTCGATCGCGCGCTGAGGGTTGGCGCGTCCGTGCTCGGCCCATCCAAGCCTACGGCCAGCGTGGCACGCGAGTTGATCATGCGCGGCGCCCAAGATCTTCTCGCGCACTCTGGCGATGAGCTCGACCGATGGCTGACCGGACGAGGAGCTACACCCGCCACGCGTTCCACCAGCGATCTTCTGAAAACTGCGGCGGGGCTCGGCCCTCATGACCCCGGAAATCCGCGCCCTCTCTCAGACGCGCTGGCGGAGATGCGCGCCGAAGAAGATCGCTGAGCGTTGCCAGCCACCGAGTTGGTCTATCTCGACGCGTCCGCGTTCGTCAAGCTGGTGGTGCCCGAGCCCGAGACCACGAGCCTGAGCGCGGCTCTCGATGGTGTCGTGCGGGTCGTCGCCTCGGAGATCCTCGAAGTCGAGGTGCTGCGCGCGAGCCGTCGTGTGGGTGGAGACACGCGTGCCGCTCGAGCACAGCTCGCGGCAGTGCGACTGATGCCGCTGACCGACGAGATCCGTACCTTGGCGGGCGAACTGGAACCACCGTCG
>DASQGE010000012.1:0-2797 GCA_035632775.1 Solirubrobacteraceae bacterium
ATTTTTTGAAGTTATCTCGATCTATCAGGGGCTTTTGCGGCAGGTGGGTGCGGATTCCGGCCCATCGCGGACAGCCATTCCGACGCATTGCGGACAGCGTTCCGATGATTGCGGACAGTTTCTGATGAGCGTTTAGCCAGCACTCCCGTCGACATCCGAATCAGCAGATCGGCAGTCCCTGTCAAGAACAGCAGGGACGGCCGATGGCGAAGATGAGAATGTCGATGAGGAAAGTCCGTGAGGTGCTGCGGCTGACACATGAGCTGGGGCTCAGCGTTCGTCGGGTTTGCGAGGCAACGGGTGTCGGCAAGACGGCAGTTTCCGAGTACGTGAGCCGCGCCAAGGTGGTCGGGATCACGTGGCCAATCCCGCCAGAGATCGACGACGCAGCGTTGGAGCGGCTGCTGTTTACGCCGGCGAGCTTCCACGAGGGCTCGACGAAGCGGCTGCCCGACTGGACGAAGGTGCACGAAGAACTCAAGCGTCGCGGCGTGACGCTGATGATCCTGTGGGAGGAGCATCGCGCCGAATATGTCGACGGCCACGGATATTCCCGCTTCTGTGAGCTTTACGGCGAATGGAGAAAGCGCCTCTCGCCGACGATGCGGCAGACGTACGTGGCGGGCGATAAGCTGTTCGTCGACTGGGCTGGCGGCAGGGTGCCGATCATCGATGCGATGACGGGCGAGGTGCACGAGGCGCACCTCTTCGTCGCAGTGCTCGGCGCGTCGAGCTACACCTACGCCGAGGCGCGCTGGAGCGAGACGCTGCCCGACTGGATTGGTGCGCACGTCAACGCGCTCGACTTCTTCGGCGGTGTGCCGAAGGCTGCCGTGCCGGACAATCTCAAAGCCGGCATCACGAAGCCGTCGCGTTACGAGCCGGGCGTCAACAGGACGTATCAGGATCTTGCCGATCACTACGGCTTCGTCGTGCTGCCGGCGCGCGTTCGCCGCCCGCGCGACAAGGCCAAGGTCGAGGCCGCCGTCGGCATCGTCTCGCGCTTCGTGCTCGGCAAGCTGCGCAACAGGCGCTTCTTTTCCTTGGCCGAGTTGAACGACGCCGTTCGCGACTGCGTAACGAAGATCAACGCGAAGGTGATGAAGCATCTGAAGCAGAGCCGCAACGATCTCTTTGCCAGTCTCGACCGGCCGGCGCTGAAACGGCTTCCGAGCGAGCGCTACCAATATGCGGAGTGGAAGCGCTGCACAGTCGCGCCCGACTATCATGTCGAGGTCGACGATCATTACTATTCGGTGCCGTTCGGGCTGTTGCGGGAGACCGTTGAGGCGCGCTTCACCGACGGCACCATCGAAGTCTTCCACAAGGGCCAGCGGATCGCGAGCCACATGCGCTCGCGCGTCGCGCACAAGCACACGACGATCCCGGAGCACATGCCGTCCAGCCATCGGCGTTACGCGGAATGGTCGCCGGCACGGATGTTGCGCGAGGCGGAGAAGATTGGTCCCGCGACGATCGCGCTGTTCGAGGCGATCATGAAGGCGAAGCCACATCCCGAGCAGGGCTTCCGCTCGTGCCTTGGCATCCTCAGCCTCGTGAAGAGCTACGGACCGGAGCGCATCGAGGCGGCGGCCAGGCGTGGCAACGATATCGGCGCGACCACCTATGGCTCGATCAAGTCAATCCTGCAGAACGGGCTCGATCGCGCCTTTGCCAAACCGAACACGCCGGACGCGTCCCCGATCCGGCACGCCAACATCCGCGGGCGTGGCTACTACCACTGAGCAACTCCCGGATGATCGCGTGCCCCGGGAGGCCCGCAAACGGCGGCACGCGAAGAAAAGCCGCGGGTGAAAAACAAAAGACAGGAATGACACATGCTTCCACATCCCACACACGACCGGCTGATCGCCCTCGATCTCGTCGGCATGGCCAAAGCGTTCGAGGAGCAGCGACAGCAGCCCGCCGTTGCTTCGCTCACGTTCGAGGAGCGGCTCGGCCTCCTCGTCGATCGCGAGGCCGTCGAGCGCCAAAGCAAGCGGCTCGTCACGCGGCTCAAGTTTGCCAGCCTCAGGCAGAATGCGACCGTCGAGGATCTCAACACCAAGGCGGCGCGCGGTCTCGATAAGGCACTGTTCGCCAAGCTCGCGACCGGCGACTGGATCGGGCGCCGACAGGACCTCCTGATCACCGGAAAAACCGGTACGGGAAAATCCTGGCTCGCCTGCGCGCTCGGCAACAAGGCCTGCCGTGATGATCGATCGGTGCTCTATTATCGCGTCCCACGCCTGCTCGATGCACTTGCGCTGGCACGCGGCGATGGACGGTATGCACGCCTCCTCAAAAGCCTCGCCCGCGTCGAGCTTTTGATCCTCGACGACTGGGGGCTGGCGCCGCTGACCTCGCAGCAGGGCCGCGACCTGCTCGAAATCGTCGATGACCGCCATGGCCGCGGCTCCACCATCGTGACCAGTCAGCTCCCCGTCGATCACTGGCACGAGGTGATCGTCGATCCAACAATCGCCGATGCCGTCCTCGACCGCCTCGTGCACACAGCGCACCGCCTCGCCCTCGACGGCGAGACCCTGCGCAAACCGCCAGAAAAATCCGCCAAGCGTGGCAAGCTTGACACTGACAACGCCGAGTGAGCCATTGAAGCCGTCGATGGGAGCCGCTGTCCGCGATCATCGGAATGCTGTCCGCGATCGATCGGAATCACTGTCCGCAATCAATCGGAACACCCGTCCGCAATCGCCGGAATCCGCATCGAATCCGACCACCTCTGCAATTTCGACAAGTTCGATCGTGCTGACTCGGTGTGATCCACCTTCGACCG
>DASQGE010000013.1:0-13621 GCA_035632775.1 Solirubrobacteraceae bacterium
TGTGGCGCGTGCGCATGCGCACGCACGCCGACAGCGCCTATGTACAGCTGATCGTCAACGAGCGCCGCGAGGCGGGCGCGTCGCTGCCGCACACCCACGCGCAGCTCTACGCGCTGGACTTCGTGCCCGCCGAGGTCGCGCGCGAGCGCGAGCGCGCTGGCGCTTATGCGACCCGCACGATGGGCCACGACCTGCTCGAGGATTTGATCGCCGAAGAGGTCAGGCGCGGCGAGCGCATCGTCGCGATCGACGAGCAGGCGGTGCTGCTCGCGCCTTACGCGTCGCGGCTGCCCCTGCAGCTGATGCTCGCCCCCCGCCGGCCGTGCGCACGCTTCGAGGACGACAGCGCGGGCGCCGCGCTGCTGCACGACGGGCTGCGACGGCTCGCGCGCCTGCTCGGCTCGAGCCCGCCGCTGAACCTGTGGGTGCGCACCGCACCGCGCGGCGTCGAGCGCTTCTGCTGGCGCATCGACATCGCGCCCCGCCTCACCCACCTCGCCGGCCTGGAGCTCTCGACCGGGCTGAACCTGAACATCGTCGCGCCCGAGCATGGGGCTGCGCTCCTGCGCGAGGCGTGAACGAACGGTAGCCTGGCGCCGATGCCACCCGAGGAGCGCATCCTTCCCCGCTTCGCCGCCGAGCCGCCGCAGGAGGTCCTGCCCTACGGACGCTGGGCCGAGCGTCTGAGCGGCGAGTTCCTCGCGGCCTGCTCCGCGCTCGACGCCGAAGGCAAGGACCTCGGCGAGCCCGGCGAGATCGTGTGGTACCCGGACCGCACCTGGCACGGGCGCACATACGTCCCCGCGAGCACGATCACCTCGAACGACTATGAGCTGTTCGGCTACGTACGCTTCGCCCCCGCGACCGACGGGGGCGATCCGAGCGACTTTCACGCGCACGCCGACTTCACCGACGAGACCGCCGAGCGCAACCCCGACTGGAAGCTCGACCTGTGCGAGGAGACGATCGGCTCCTGGCGCGGACACTCCGGCGCGATCGCCGCGATGACGCTCGTCTGGGGCCGCCCGCTGATCGCCGGCGGACGCATCGCCACCGCCGAGCTCGCCGAGCTCGCCGTCGACCAGTGCGAGCTGATCGACGAGCGCTTCACGCTGATCGCGCCCGACGACTACCGGGGCGATCTGCTCGAGATCAAGCTGTTCGGCGGCAAAGGCCAGGAGCTCGCGCGCGAGTCGCTGTACGCGGACGAGGACGAGGGGGACGAGGTGCAGGCGGATGACAGCAGGGAGCGCGGCGCCGACGGTGACGCCAGGGCGCGGCCTCAGCGGTAGTCGGGGTTCGGGAAGTCGAATCGGCAGCCCGCGTCCCACGCCGAGCGCTGATTGCCGTGCGCGGGGATGCCGCCCGCGTCCTTCAGCATCCGCGCGAGATGCAGCAAATTCCAGGTCAGGAACGTCGTGTTGCGGTTGGTGAAGTCGTTCTCCGGGCCGCCCGAGCCGGGGTCCAGGTAGCTCGGGCCGGGACCGGCCTCACCGAGCCACGCCGAGTCGGCCTGCGGCGGGATCGTGAAGCCGAGATGCTGCAGCGAGTAGAGGATGTTCATCGCGCAGTGCTTGGCGCCGTCCTCGTTGCCGGTGATGATGCAGCCGCCCACGCGGCCGTAGTAGGCCCACTGGCCCTGCTCGTTGAGCAGGTGGCTGTTGGCGTAGAGCCGCTCGGTCACCTGCGTGCAGACCGACGATTTCTCGCCCAGCCAGATCGGCGAGAGCAGCACGAGGATGTCGGCGGCCATCACCTTCTCGTGAATCGCCGGCCAGTCGTCGTGCTCCCAGCCGTGCTCGATCATGTCCGGGTACACCCCGGTCGCGATCGCGTGGTCGACGGCGCGCACCGTCTCGACCTGTACGCCGTTTCGCTCCATGACCGCGATCGACAGGTCCCCGAGCCCCTGGGTGTGGGAGACCTCGGGCGAGCGCTTGAGGGTGCAGTTGAGGTAGAGCGCGCGCAGATCCGAGAAGTCCCAGCGGGACTCCTCGCACAGCTTTTCCTGCTGGGCGTTCAGTCGGCTCACGGAAGCTCCTCTCGTGTCGGCGCTCTGCTGTTCGCCAGCCCAAGGGTATGGCGCCTTCGCCGGGCGTGTGCTCACCATGCCGATCTGCTCCCAGCCGATGGGAAGACAGTCCCGGATTCGCGCAAATTGCACATCTTCATCGCCGCGACCGCCTGCTCACGGCGGGCAGCCCAACCTGCTTCAGCTCGCCGTTCCCGACGCCGATCCGACCAGGCCGAATGATTTGTGGCAGGCTCTCCGGCCATGCGCGACGCCGTGATCTGCGAGCCCCTCAGGACCGCCGTCGGCGGTTTCGGCGGCGTCTTCAGCGACGTGCCGCCCACGAAGCTGGCCGCGACGGTGATCGAGGAGCTCGTGCGGCGCACCTCGTTGTCGGCCGCAGAGGTCGACGACGTGTCCTTTGGGCAGGGCTATCCAAACGGCGAGGCGCCGGCGATCGGCCGCGTGGCCGCGCTCGACGCCGGCCTGCCGATCGACGTGCCGGGGCTGCAGGTGGACCGGCGCTGCGGCGCCGGCCTGCAGGCGATCATGCTCGGCTGCATGGAGGTCCAGACGGGCGTCGCGGACGTCGTACTGGCGGGAGGCGCGGAGAGCATGAGCCAGGCCGAGTTCTACGCGACGGGCATGCGCTGGGGCGTCAAGGGCGGCAGCGTGACGCTCGAGGATCGCCTGGCGCGGCCGCGGGTGACCGCCGGCGGCGTCCACCATCCGGTGCCGGGAGGCATGATCGAAACGGCCGAGAACCTGCGCCGGCAGTACGCGATCTCGCGCGCCGAGCAGGACGAGTTCGCACTGCGCTCGCACCGGCTCGCCGTGGCGGCCCACGAGGATGGGACGTTCGCACAGGAGATCGTCCCCGTGGCCGTCAAGAGCCGTGGGGAGGAGCGGCTGATCGACCGCGACGAGCACCCGCGCGCGGACACGACGCTCGAGCGGCTCGCCGCCCTGCGGCCGATCATGGCGCGCAGCGACCCCGAGGCAACGGTTACGGCGGGCAACGCGAGCGGCCAGAACGACGGCGCGACTGTATGCATCGTCACGCACCCCGACAAGGCCGCCGAGCTCGGCCTGCGGCCGTTTGCGCGCCTGGTGTCGTGGGCGGTCGCGGGCGTGGCGCCGGAGACGATGGGCATCGGCCCGGTCCCCTCGACGCAGCGGGCGCTCGAGCGAGCGGGGCTGAGCATGGAGGACATGGACCTGATCGAGCTCAACGAGGCGTTCGCCGCGCAGGCGCTGGCCGTCCTGCGCGAGTGGGACCTGCCCGACGGCCTTGAGCGCGTCAACGTGCACGGTTCGGGCATCTCGCTCGGCCATCCCATCGGAGCGACCGGCGGGCGGATCATGACCACGCTGCTGCGCGAGCTGCGCCGCCGCGGCGCGCGCTACGGACTGGAGACGATGTGCATCGGCGGCGGCCAGGGGATGGCCGCGATCTTCGAAAACGTCGGGCCCGCGCCAGGCGGCGTTCAGAACGGATAGGGCGCCCCGACCGCGGCGGCGACCAGGTACCACAGCCCGAAGGCGCAGACGAAGCCTCCCGCCGGACGGGCAGGCAGGGCGCGGAGGCTGCGCCCCAGGCCCGCGGCCACGACGCTCATCGCCAGGGCGGTGCTGATCGCGAAGACGGCCAACCCCGCCAGCGCAACCCCGTGGTCGGGGATCGCCGCGATGATCAAGAGGCCGATCCCCGCGCTGCCGCCCGCGCCGTGGACGGCGCCGACCGCATAGGCCTCGCGCAGGCTCCGCGGAGGTCGGTGCGGATGCGGATGCAGCTCGCCGCGGCCATGGCGGATCAGCAGGCCCAGGCCCAATCCAAAGATCACGATCCCGATCAGCGCCTCGATGCCTTGATGCACGCCCTCGGGCAGCGCCGCGGTCCACAGCACGACCGGGATCCCGAGGGCGAGGACGGTGCTCGCGTGGCCCGCGCCCCAGCTCAGCCCGATCAAGGCCGATCGCCCTTTGGAGCGCTTTGCCATCGCCGCGACCGCGGCCAGGTGGTCGGGATCGAGCGGATGGCGCAACCCGAGCAGCAGCGCGACCGTCAGGGCCACGAGCGGCTTGGTCGAAGCCAAGGAGGCGATCTTCTGGTCCAGGCCGAACAAGTGACGCTCCGCGCCGATCCTGACAGACCCGGCGTCTCGACAGACCCCCTTGGCGACCCGGCGGGCCCCTACGTCTTTGGCACGACCGTCCGCACGAACAGGTTGCTCATCCCGGCGCGGGAACATGCTTGGAAGGGAAACGGGATCACCTTCGAGGCGGTCTGCCCCGGCGGGTAGACTCGCAGCCCGGCAGCGGTGACTTCGCGGCAGACAGAGGTCGGGAAGTTGCCCGCGGCGACGATCCGCAGCACTGCCATCGCGGTGGCTCCACGCGCAAGCGTCACCGTGCTCGGTTTCTGGACAGTTTCGCGACCCGCCCCAGCGCCGAGTCGCTGGCCGGCGAGGTTGACCGCGGAGACCCCGGGATAGCCCCTGAGGCTGCACGCGTGCCCGGACAGGTTTGTGAAGTAGAGGTTGTAGTAGATGCTGCCCAACGCACCGTTGCCCGTGGTGTTCAGCCAGATGACAAGTCCGGACGTAGCGCACTTCGGCGCGGTGGCCGCTCTGGCAGGCGCCGCCGGCGAGGCTGTGGCGGCAAGCGCTGCCGATGCCAGCGCTGCGGCGCAGGCCGCTGTAGTAGCTGTGATCAGTCGCGTGGACGAGAACTTGAGTAGGTGCATGGCGCGCGGGGAACCTTTCTTCGTCACGGCGCCGGTCGCCCGACGCGGGTTCTAATCATTCGGCCTGTCGGACTCTACACGTCGTCGCGGCGGGGTGATCTTGAACCAGACCAGATCAGACGCGATTCGTGGGGGTTTGGGCAGCGGAATCGAGTTACTGCCCAAACGATTTCCTTACCGAAGCTCTACGCCGTGGCGACGCAGCCACGTATGCGTGCTTTCGATCAGCCCCGGCAGTGCCTGGCGGAGGTGCTCGACTGCTGCGCGAACCTTCTCGGCATCGACATCGGGCGAAGCGTGCTCCAGCCGACCCTCAAGGACATAAAGCTCGTTCAGCAACGACGCCTGCGCGTTCGTCAACCCATCGTCGGCGACGACCGCCTCGAAGACCTGGCTGGCATGTGGGCGACGATGCGGGAGCAGACCGATCAGACGGGCGCCAGCACCGGCCTTGAGAATCTCGACATAGGCGTTGAGCACAGCCGAGTGATCCCCGGTGACGACCATCGTGCGGTTGGCGTCACGGGGCTCGATGGAGTCGAAGGCGGCTCTCCACTCGGCAGGATCGAGTTCGCCGCCGAAGCCCTCCTCGATCGCAAGGTCGAGCGCCTTGCAATGCTTGTTGATCGTCTCGAAGAAACGCCCCAACCGGGCCTGCTCGGCCTCCAACGCATGGCGGTCGATCCCTTCAGATGAGTGATCGCTCACCGAAGGGTCAACTCTTCGATCGCGCGGGCTGCGCCGACCATCTGACGGCGGTGGGCACGGCGGGCGCGCACACGGATCGCGGGCTGGCGCGCTCGTAGGATGCGCCACTGTTCGTCCCGGTCGATGAGGACGCGCCCCTCGTCGAGAACTCGGTCCAGAAGAAGCGGCGCCCGGATCTCCACCCGCTCCAAGTCGGCGATGTCAACTCGACGGTCGCAGAGGCGCTCCAAGCGAACAGCAAGCTTGGCTGTCGCCAAAGGACGATCATCGGCGGACAAGATCAGCAGGTCGAGATCCGAGCCTGCGTCCTCATCACCTCGCGCCAGCGATCCATAGAGCACGGCGAGCCGAACGCCATGCTCAGTCCGCAGCGCGCGGCGAAGGCTGGAGAGAAGCGGCCAATGAGCTCGGAGATACTCGCGCTCGCCCGATGCGAGTCGCAGCCGTCGAGGTCCACTCCGGGTGGCGCGCAGAGTTCCCTGAGCGACAGCACGGCGCAGCGTGCGCTCCTCGACATTGAGGTCGGCGGCCAGCTCCTGGAGCGTTCCCATACTGGAGAGGGTACTACGGCGTATGTCCGTTAGAGGCGCTGATCTCGGCCGGTGATTCCGGCGTGACGCACTGTGATCGCCTGATCTCAGAGCTCCGCCCAATACCAGCACATTCCCAAAAGTGCCCCCGCCAGGAGTCGAACCTGGATCTACCGCTTAGGAGGCGGTCGTCTTATCCATTGGACTACGAGGGCTCGTCCCGCCGCTTCGGCGACGGAGCATTCGGAAGGCTAGCGGCGGCCCCCACGGCGAGGCGCTCCAGCGCCTCGCCGTCCAGGCGGTGGGTGATCCATTCGCCCATCGTTCGCGCGCCGATCCGCCGGTAGAAGCCGAGCGCGAGCTCGTTCCAGTCGAGGGCCGCCCATTCGAGGCGCTCCCCGCCCTGCTCGCGCACGCGCGCGGCGACCGTCGACAGCAGCGCCCGGCCGACGCCCTCGCCACGGTGCGCCGGGCGGACGAACAGGTCCTCCAGCCAGATGCCCGTGCTGGTCAGAAAGCTCGAGAACGTGGCGAAGTACAGCGCGTACCCGAGCGCCACTCCGTCGCGCTCGGCGATCAGCGCCTCGGCGACCGGCTTGGGGGCGAACAGCGCGGCCGCCAATCCCTGCTCGGTCGCGCGCAGCTCGTGCGTCAGGTGCTCGTACTCGGCCAGCGCCCCGAACAGCTCGAGCAGCGCCGGCACGTCCCGCGGCTCGGCAGGGCGTACGAGCAGCGCCCCTTCGCGCGGCTCGGCCGGGGATCCGGCCGAGGGCTCCGGTCGTTGCGCCTCCTCCACGTCCGCGGCCGTCCTTCGCGCCCGTGTCAACCGCGGTCCGGGCGGTCGGGGTAGACCTCGTCGATCGTGCTGAGCGCGGTGTACGACACCTCGCCGCCGATCGCGGCCTGGATCGCCTCGCCTCCCCCGGCGAGCCGGTCGAGCACGCTGACGACGCCCGCGACCGTCAAGCCCTCGCTGCGCACGCGCTCCACGGCCTCGATCGTGGAGCCGCCGGTGGTGACCACGTCCTCGACGATCAGGCAGCGCTCGCCCGGGTCCAGCTGCGGGCCCTCGATCCAGCGCTGCAGGCCGTGCTCCTTGCGCTGCATGCGCACGATGAAGGCCTTCGCCGGCGGCCGCGGCGCGGCCAGCGCCGCGCAGGCGACGGGGATCGCGCTGACGGGCACGCCGCCGACCGCGCTCGCGTCGCACGCCCGCGCCCGCTCCGCCACCAGCGCGCCGAGCACGACGAACGCCTCGGGCAGCAGGATCACGCGCTTGGCGTCTACGTAGTAGCCGGCCTTGCGCCCGCTCGTCAATGTCACCTCGCCGATTACGAGCGCGTGCTCGCGCAGCAGCTCGACGAGACGTCCGCGCGCGCGCTCGAGCTCACTCGGATATTCGGCCAGCCCGTCCATCGCCGAGCCTAATCTAGCCTCATGAGATCAGGCGCGCCCTCGTCGCTCGCCGGCCTGCTGGCACTCGCGGGACGGATCGCCTGCCTGATCGTCCTCGCCTGGTTCGTCACGTTCGCGGTCGGGGAGACCGGCAGCGCCTCGGCGCGCCAGCAGAGCGAGCTGAACGAAGGGTCCGCGCCCGCCGGCGCCCCGGCTGGATCGGCTGCCCCGGCGGCAACGCACGAGAGCTCGCTGCGCCGCACGCTCGACGACGCCGCCGAAGCGCTCACCTCGCCGTTTGCGGCCGCGGTCTCCGGATCGCACAGCCGGTGGACGATCCACATCGTCGAGACCCTCCTCGCCCTGCTCGTCTACGGCTTTGGGCTCGGCTTCCTCGCGCGCTTCATCCGGGTGCGGATCTAGCTTCCTCACCCGCTGCCGCGAGCCGCGAGATCGCGCGACCTGCGGGAATCCGACGCTGCCCGCCGTCAGGGTCCTGCGTTGGGGCTCACGCGGCTGCTCCCCCCGCCGTAGTCGTCGTAGACGTCCACCGGCGTGCCCGTCCGCACCCATGCGTAGATCGCGGGCGCGTCCGGGATCGGCACGCGCAGGCAACCGTGGCTGGCGGCGTAGGCCGGCACTTCGGCATATCCGTGGATCGCGTAACCGCGGATGAAGTAGTTGGAGTCGAACATGCCCTCGCTGTTGTACCCCGGGGCCTTCAGGTAGACCTGGAAGCGCCCGACGACGGTCGGTGTCGAGGGCTTGCCCGAGCTCATCGTGTAGATCGCGCGCACGCGCCCGCCCGCTTCGATCTCGGCGAGCACCTGTTTTGTCAGGTTGGCCTCGACGTGCCTGCCGTCCCTGCGGTAGCGCACGTGGAAGCTGCCCGCCCCCCGCGCCAGCAGGTCGAAGACCCGCCTGCCCGCGGCCGGGATGCGCGCGAGGCCCGTCATCTTGCGATAGGCGATCAGGGCCCGCCCGGTCCCTTCGTCGAACACCCCACTCAGTGGCACCGCGTAGTGCAGCACGTTCAACTCAGACTCCAGCAGCCGCACCGACTGCCCCGCCGAGCCCGGGCCGATGTCGGGGTAGACGAACCGCACACCCTGCGAGCGGGCTCTGAACGCGCCCTGCTGCGCCGTGGCGTAGTGCGCGGCGCGCGCTTCCACCAGACCCGCATAGCGGCTCGCGTAGCTGACGTGGAACTGTCCAGCCCCGTTGCCGCCGATCGAAGATCGGCCAGCCAGGACGCTCACCCTCTCGACCCGGACCTTGCGCCCGTCGCGGTAGAAGCTGATCTTCACCGTCTGCCCGCCGACGTAGGGCGTAACGATCCCCCGCACCACGATCCGCTGGCCCAGCAGCGCGAACGGCGGGCTGCCGCCGACGTGCTGGAGCACCAGCTTGATGCGGCCCGCGACCGGCGCCGGCGTCGCAGGCGACGGGGCGGGCGCGGGGGATGTCGGAGCGGTCAAGTCGGCGGCGGAGGCGGGGGAAGCGACCGCGCAGAGGAGGGTGGCCGACACCGCGACCGAGCGAAGGGCTCGCGTCGGAATGTGAGCCCTGATTGGCATCTTGCGCATCTCTCGATCCTATGCGCTCGGGCCGACGATCGGCGCCTCAGAGCCAGCCGCCGGCGCCGGTGAAGCCTCGGGCGCGATCACGCCGACGCGCCTGCCGAGCAGCACGAGCGCGGCGATCGCCGCGAGGGCGCTCAACATCAGCACGGGCGCCTGCCAGCCCCAGCTCTCCAGGCTGGCGAACGCGAGCGAGTTGTTCAGCGAGTGCGCGACGATGCATGGATACAGCGAGCCCGTGTACCGGTAGAGCAGGCACAGGCCGAAGCCCAGTCCCGCGAGCGGCACGAGGTCCAGCGCCGGCGCCGAGCCCGCATGCACCCCGCCGAACACGATCCCGGTCATGACCGCCGCCGGCCACGTCCCGTGCCAGGTGCGCAGCGCCGTGAACACATACCCCCTGAACAGGAACTCCTCGCAGATCGGAGCCACCACACACGTCAGCCCCGCGCTCAGCACAAGCAGCGCCGCGCCTTCGTTGGCGCCCAGCTGTTCGAGCAGCTTCTCCTTCCCCGGATTGACCACCGCCGACCAGATCACGCTGAGCACCAGGAACGCGATCAGCAGGAACACGAGCATCCCGGCGGCCGACGTCCAGCCCACGCCCGGCCGGCGCAGCCCGAACTGCCACGAGCGCACCACGCGACGGCCGATCTGCGCGCAGTACACCGCGGCCAGCACGAACGCGAGGTCCTGCACGAACGTGTCCGCGAGCTCGATCCCCGCAGGAGTGTGCGATCGTGTGATCGTCACGCCCAGCAAGAGCGCGGGCAGATCCACGACGAAGCTCGCCACCCCCGCCAGCACGAGCCCGCCGAGGAGCGCCACCGCAGCGGTCCACGCCGGCCAGTCGATGTCGGGGGAGCGCCTCGGGTCGCTCGGCTGCACCGCCTGACTCGACGGGATCGCGGGATTCGGCTCGATCGCCGCGCTCGGCTGGATCGCCGGCTCGTCCATCGGCGCTACGCCACCCAGTGCCAGGTGGCGAACTGGGCGCCGAAGAACATCATCAGGAGCGCCGAGGCGGCGAGCGCGGGCATGCGCGCACGCGGGCGCGCGGCCAGCCACGCCGCCAGCACCATGCTCAGCGGGAACAGCACGACCAGGAAGCGCGGCAGCGACATCAGCGGCTGGGGCGCCACCGGATAGGAGAGCGGCAGCGCCAGCGCGGCGATCGTGTAGACCCCGTACGCAAGCGGCAGCATCCGCACCACGCCGATCACCAGCCCCACCGCCGCGAGCAGGAACGCAAGCAGCATCAGGTTGTGCCCCGCGGCTATGAACGGGCTGCCCGCGGCGATCGGAAAGTACACGTGTGTGCGCTGGGCCGACAGCAGCTGGCGCGCCCCCTCGAACGCCGCCTTGACCCCGTCCCACACGCCGAGATAGGGCCCGGCGAAGTGTCTGCCCCACACCTCCTGGGCGTGAAACGGCGCCATCGCGTCGCCGCCCGAGAGCCCCAGGTAGGCCACGTACACGGCCAGGCCCGCCGGCAGCAGGCCCAACCAGGCGGCGTTCCCGCGCAGCCGGTAGCGGGGACGCAGCCGGCGCGCCAACGCGAAGCCGAGCGCACGACCCTTGCTGGCCGCGCGAGGCCACCCGTTCAATTCGAAGTCCGGCGCCCGGTCCTTGCTGGCGGGGGCGAGACCGAGGGCCAGCGCGTCGTGAGGGCGGTTCAATTCGAAGTCCGGCGCCCGGTCCTTGCTGGCCGCGCGAGGCCACCCGTCCAATTCGAAGTCCGGCGCCCGGTCTTCGCGCGGTCCGTACAGGTAGAGCATCAGCGCCGGCGCCAGCAGCACGACGCCCGTGCTGCGTGTCGCGGCGGCCAGCGCGCCGAGCGCGCCGGCCCGCGCCCAGCGGCCTTGACGGGCGCACAGGAAGACCCCGACCGACAGCGCCAGGTAGAGCGACTCGGAGTAGACCGCGGAGAAGTAGAACGCCATCGGCGCGAGCGCCGTCAGGAGCACCGCGAGCCTCGCGACGTCCCCGGCTCCCGGCCGTCCCGACCCACCGAGCTCCAGGGCGGTGAGGCGATGGATCCCGTACAGCGCGAGCGCGAGCGCGGCCAGCGAGAACACCACGCCCGCGAGCACCGCCTGCAGGCCGAGGTCCGAGAGCGCGCGCAGGCCGAGCGGATAGAGCGGGAAGAAGGCGTCGCGCGCGGAGGTGAACGAGCCCAGCTCCGGCCTGTAGCCGTAGTGGGCGATCACCAGGTACCAGGACGCGTCCCAGCGCGCCGCGGGCGCCGCCAGCAGGTCGCCGAGCCAGCCGAATCCCCGCATCACGCCGGGATCGAACGCGTTGCGGACGGGTCCGAAGCCGAGCGCCGCCACCGTGCCGGCGCCCGCGACCCACACCAGCAGCCGCGAGATCCACAGCGCCCGCCACGTCTCGCGCACAGCGGCGATCCTTGCCGGATCGGATCGCAGATCTTCCCGCAGCCGCGCCAGCCCTCCCCGCGCGGCGCCAGGCCCAGGGGCGATCGCGGACGTGGCGGGCGCAGGCGCCGCAAAGGGCATCCGGGCGGCTGGAGCGTCCGCGACGGCCATCTCGGCGGTGTCTGGGCTCATGGCGTTGGCACGGGGGTTCGCGCCAGAATAGTTGGTGGGTCGAGGGGGTCGATATCCCGGCGCGAGCCCCCGACAGGGAGGGGACGCCGCAATGTGAGCGCCTGCAAGGCTCGACCCCGGCGCCTGCCCAAGCGCGGGGCGCGGTACCCTCGGCTGGCTACAGCATGTCCAGGCAAGCCAGACAGCGCCGGCGCAGGCACAGCCGCGCCGGGCCAACCCGGATGCTGCTCGTCGGCGGCGGCGTGCTCGCGACGGCGCTCGTGGTCGGCACGATCGCCGCCGTCGGCTACATCTTGCACGTCGCGCACTCCGCGCCCGCGCTCGGCTCGCTGCGCCCGCTCCTCGGCGGCGGCTCCTCGCAGGTGTTCGCCGCCGACGGCTCCCGCCTGGGCTTCATCCAGGCCGAAGTCCTGCGCACCCCGATCTCCTGGAACGAAATGCCCACCGACCTGAAGAACGCGACGGTCGCGATCGAGGACCAGCGCTTCTACCACAACGACGGCATCGATCTGACGGGGATCTTCCGCTCGGCGGTCAAGGACGTCTTGCAAGGCCAGGCTCTGCAGGGCGCCTCGACGATCACGATGCAGCTCGTGCGCAACCTCTACCTGGGCAACGACCTGCACACGTTCAAACAGAAGATCACCGAGGCCAAGCTCGCGATCGAATACAACAAAGTCCACAGCAAGCGCTTCATCCTCACCAGCTATCTCAACACCGTCGCCTACGGCACGGTCGGCGGCCAGACCGCGCTCGGCGTGCAGGCCGCCGCGCGCGTCTTCTTCGACAAACCGGCGTCCCAGCTGAACCTCGAGCAGGCGGCGCTGCTCGCGGGGCTGCCGCAGGCGCCGTCCCAGTACAACCCGTTCCGCTATCCCGGCGCGGCGCGCACGCGGCGCAACGAGGTGCTCGCGAAGATGGCCGAACTGCACTACATCACGCCCTCCCAGGCGTCAGCCGCCGAGCACGCCCCACTCGAGGTGAAACCCGGCAACTTCTACCGCCAGCGCCGGGAGGACTTCTTCTTCGAATACGTCCGCGAGCAGCTCGAACGCCGCTACGGGAAGCACACCGTCGAGCTCGGCGGGCTGAAGGTGTACACGACGATCGACCTGCACATGCAGCAGCTCGCGCGCAAAGCGATCGCCGAAGTGCTCAACCAGCCCGAAGATCCCGCCTCGGCGATCGTCACGATCGACCCGCGCAACGGCGACATCGAGGCGATGGCCGAGTCCGAGAGCTACTCGCAGTCCCAGTACAACCTCGCCGCCGACGGCCATCGCCAGCCCGGCTCGACGTTCAAGGCGATCGACCTCGCCGACGCGCTCACGCGCGGGATCGACCCGAACAGCACGACCTACAACTCGCATACGCTGCAGCCCGGTTGGCTGTCCGGCTATCCGACCTACGAAGTCAAAACCTTCGGGGGAGAGCAGAACGGCACGATCAACCTCGTGCAGGCGACGCTCAAATCGGACAACACCGTCTACGCCCAGCTCGCCGCCGACCTCGGCGAGGAAACGATCACCCAGATGGCCTACAAGATGGGGGTCAAAACTCACCTCTCGAGCTATCCCGCCGAAGCGTTGGGCGGGCTCACGCTCGGCGTGACCCCGCTGGAAATGGCCGACGTCTTCGCGACCCTCGCCAACGGCGGCTGGCGCGACTCGCCGATCGCCATCACCAAGGTCGTGTTCCCGAACGGCCATCTCGACACCAACTGGGGCAGGCCCCATCGCGTGAAGGTGCTGAGCGAAGCCGTCACCGCCGAGGAGACGAACATCCTCCACCAGAACGTGCTCGGCGGCACGGCGGGACGCTCGGCGATCAACTGTCCGACGGCCGCCAAGACCGGCACCACCAGCGAACTCGTCGACGCCTGGTTGGACGGCTACACGCCCGACTACTCGACGGTCGTATGGATGGGCTATCCGAGCAGGCGCGTCTCGATGACCGACGTCCACGGCCAGCCCCAGCAGGGCGGCTACCTGCCGGCGGAAATCTGGCACGCCTACATGGCAGCGGTCACCGAAGGCCAGCCGTGCGCGCCGTTCGCAGAACCCAAGGAATCGATCTCCTAC
>DASQGE010000014.1:0-80543 GCA_035632775.1 Solirubrobacteraceae bacterium
AGACGTCGCCGGTCTCGATCACGTCCTCGAGCGTCAGCACCTGGTAGCCCTGCATCGCCGCCTGCAGCGCGCAGATCGGGTCGATCTCGGCGATCACGACGCGCGCGCCCTGCCCGCGCAGCGACTCCGCGCAGCCCTTGCCGACGTCGCCGAAGCCGCAGATCACCGCCACCTTGCCGCCGATCATGACGTCGGTCGCACGGTTGATCCCGTCGATCAGCGAGTGCCGGCAGCCGTACAGGTTGTCGAACTTCGACTTCGTGACGGAGTCGTTGACGTTGATCGCCGGGAACAGCAGCTCGCCCGACTCCGCCATCTCGTACAGCCGGTGAACGCCCGTCGTCGTCTCCTCGGTCACGCCTTTGATCCCGGCGGCGATCCTCGTCCAGCGCTGCGGGTCCTCGCCGAGCGAGCGCTGCAACAGCGAGAGCACGACCTGCAGCTCCTGCGAGGAGGCGCCCGCCGGGTCCGGAACCGCGCCGGCACGCTCGTACTGCATCCCCTTGTGCACCAGCAGCGTCGCGTCGCCGCCGTCGTCGAGGATCATGTTCGGGCCCGCCGCGCCCGGCGCCCCGTCCTCGCCCGGCCAGCGCAGCGCCTGCTCGGTGCACCACCAGTACTCCTCGAGCGTCTCGCCCTTCCACGCGAACACCGGCACCCCGCGCGGGTCCTCGGGCGTTCCCTCGGAGCCGACCACGATCGCGGCCGCCGCATGGTCCTGCGTGGAGAAGATGTTGCAGCTGGCCCAGCGCACCTGCGCGCCCAGCGCGGTCAGCGTCTCGATCAAGACGGCCGTCTGAATCGTCATGTGCAGCGAGCCGGTGATCCGCGCGCCGATCAGCGGCTGCGCATCGGCGTACTCGGCGCGGATCGCCATCAGGCCGGGCATCTCGTGCTCGGCGAGCGTGATCTCCTTGCGCCCGAACTCGGCCAGGGAGATGTCAGCGACTTTGAAGTCGTTCGCTATCAGCGTGGTTGCGCTGTCCTCGGGCGTGGGGGCGCCGGTCGTGCCTGCGCCGGCGGGCGTGCCTGTGGTTGCGGTGGGGGTCATTACTGACATGACAAAACCTCCTGTCGGTCAGGTGAGCGAGCGCCCTTGCTGCAGAGGGAGGCCGAGCGTGGCGGAAAGCAGCCCGTCGCAGCGCTCCTCGGCCGCCGAAAACGCTACCACACGCGGGGGCCCCGCGCGCCCGTCTCAGCTGGCCGCGAGCGCGGCCTTGAGCTCGTCGATCACCTTCACCGGACTCGGATCGACACCTCGCAACGTGGCCATGTAGATCGACACGAGATCGCCGAGCAGCACCAGCGATATCACCCGCTCGATCGACGTCTGCCCGCACGTCTGCGGCCGGAACGTCGTCGCGGCGTACGGCGCGATCAGCCGCTCCGTCAGCTCCATGCGCGCCTTCACCCGCGGGTGGATGTCCGAGTCGTCCAGGAACACCGCCGAGAAGCGACCGACCGCGGGCGCGCCCTCCCAGCCGACGAGCTCGTTGTGGTCGAGCTCCGGCAACTCGTGCATGAAGCAGGGCAGCTTCGCGTTCTCGTTGATCTGGGTCTTCCAGCGGTAGGCGACCGGCGCGGTCAGGCCCGCGCCTGCGATCACCGGCGTGGTGCCGAGCAGCCCGCGCGCGATCGACTTCGCGAGCGAGTCCTCGGGCGCCTCCGGCCCCCACTCCGCCACCAGCTGCTCGGTGTGCGAGGCGGCCACGTCGATCTCCGAGGTCAGCCGTGGCCCCGCGCCGCACAGCGCCGCGACCTCCAGCGCCGCGACCGTCATGTAGGCGACCGCCGCGCGCGGCTGAAAGCCTCCCGGCAGCGGTATCACCGGCACGCCGTCCTCGCGCGCCATCTCAGCCAGGCGTCCCCCCGTCGTCACGACCGTGCGCTTGGCGCCGAGCGCCCCCGCCGACTCGTAGCAGGCCAGCGTCTCCTCGGTGTCGCCCGAGTAGCTCGCGCACAGCACCATCGTGTCCGGCATCGTCCACGGCGGCAGGCCGTATGCGCGCGTGACGAAGATCGGCCGCGACGCGTGATCCCCGAGGGCGGCGCGCGCCAGCGCGCCCCCGATCGCCGAGCCGCCCATTCCGGCGACGACCAGCCCCGCGGAGGTGTCCCAGTCGGGCATGATCGCCGACTCCACCCGCCACAGCGCGTCGCGCAGATGTTCGGGCAGGCCGAGCACGTCCTCCAGCTGGCCCGAGACGTCCACGCGCGCGATCGCCTCGCGCGAGAGCGTCGCCTGCTCGTCCACCGGCGTGGCGATCGCCTGGCCTGAGTCGCTCATCTGCTCGCCTCCTGTCGGCTTGGGAACTGGTCGGGGTTCGCAGCTCGTCCGGAAAACCGGACTGCTCGAGGTGCTTGGCGTGTGAACGGGTGCTCGAACTAGAACTTGATCGCGCCGTCGGGCAGCGTGACATTAGGGAAGATACGCGCCCCCCGGGCGATCGTGTTGTCTGCCCCCACGGTCACCCCCTCGCCGAGCACCGCCCCGCCCTCGATGCGACTGCGGTCGCCGACGCGACAGCCGGCGGCGACGACGCAGTCTCGCAGCGTGCAGTTCGCCCCGATCTCCGCGCCGCTGAGCAGCACGGAGCGCTCGACCGTGCTGCCCGGCCCTACATGCACGTTCGCACCGAGGACGACGAGGCTGCCCACATGCGCTCCCGGGGCGACGTGCGCGCCGCGCTCGATCACCGCCGGCGGGACCGCCCGGCCGTGCAGCTCGGCACCGGGATCGATCGCCAGCCAGCTCTCGCCGAGACGGGCGCGCACCGCGGTCTCGACGTTGCCCTCGATGATGTCGAACGTGCCCTGCAGATAGCGCTCGGGCGTGCCGATGTCCAGCCAGTACGCGTCCGCCGGAAATCCGTACAGCCCGTTGCCGATCAGCAGCGGCCAGACCTCGCGCTCGATCGATACGTTGCTGTCCGACGGAACCAGGTCGAGGATCTCGCGCTGCAGCACGTACGCGCCCGCGCTGATCATGTTCGTGTCGATCCGGTCGGGGCTCGGCTTCTCGACGAAGTCCTTGACCGAGCGGTCCTCATGCAGATGCACGAGCCCATACGCGCTCGGGTCCTGGACCGGGGCGAGCGCGAGCGTCGCCCTCGCGCCCGTGCGCTCGTGCTGGGCGATCTGCCCCGTCAGGTCGATGTCGGTGAGCACGTCGCCGTTGAGCATCAGAAACCGCTCGTCCAGCAGGCGCTCGGCGAACTTCAGCGCGCCCGCCGTGCCGCGCGGGTCGGGCTCCTCGACATAGCGCAGCCTGACCCCCATGCTCGAGCCGTCGCCGAGCACGTTGCGCACGCTCGTAGCCAGAAAGCCGCAGGACATGATCACGTCGTCGATCCCGTGCCCCTTCAGCCATTCGAGCATGAACGCGATGAACGGCCTATCCACCAGCGGCACCACCGGCTTGGGCACCGTCGAGGTCAGCGGGCGCAGGCGGGTGCCCTCGCCACCGACGAGGATCACCGCCTGCATCTCACCGCTCCTCTCCATGCGCCGGGCTCTCGGAGCCTCTGCCGATCCCTTCGTACACGAGTCCCGCCGCGCGCACCGCATCGGCGTCGAGGGCGTTGCGCCCGTCGATCACGAGCGTTCCGCGCATCGCCTTAGCGACCTCGCTCCAGTCGAGCTCCAGGAACTGCGGCCACTCGGTGACGAGCACCGCCGCGTCCGCTCCGGCGAGCGCATCCATCGCGCCCTCTGCATAGTCGAGCTGAGGCATCAGGCTGCGCGCCTGCCCCTCTGCGATCGGGTCGTATGCGTTGACGTGCGCCCCCTCCGCCTGCAGGCGCGCCGCCAGCACCAGCGAGGACGCTCCGCGCATGTCGTCGGTGTTCGGCTTGAACGCCAGTCCCAGCAGCGCCACCCGCTTGCCGGCGAGCTTGCCCAGGCGCCGCTCGAGCTTCGAGACCACACGCCGCTTCTGCAGCTCGTTGACCTCGATCACCGCGTTCAGCAGCTGGAAGTGATAGCCGGAGTTGCCCGCCAGCAGCTTCAGCGCGCTCACATCCTTGGTGAAGCAGCTGCCGCCATAGCCCAGGCCGGCCTGCAGGAACTTCGGCCCGATCCGCTCGTCCAGGCCCATCCCGCGCGCGACCTCGACCACGTCGGCGCCGAGCGCCTCGCACACGTTGGCGATCTCGTTGATGAACGAGATCTTCGTGGCCAGGAACGCGTTGGCCGCGAGCTTGATCATCTCGGCGCTGGCGATGTCCGTGCGCACCAGCGGCGCGTCGAAGGGCTCATACAGCCTCGCCACCGCCTCGCCCGCCCAATCCGCGTCGTCGCCGATCACGATCCGGTCGGGTTTGAGGAAGTCCTTGACCGCCGAGCCCTCCTTCAAGAACTCCGGGCACGACACGTAGCCGAACGCCGCTTTGCCCTGCTCGCGGAAGATCCGCTTGATGTTCGCGCCCGTCCCGCACGGGACCGTCGACTTCATCACGAGCGCGTGCCCGTCCGCGGCGGGCATCGAGTCCACCACCTGATGGACCGCCGAGAGATCCGCGTCGCCGGAGTGCGTCGGCGGCGTGCCGACCGCGACGAACAGCAGCCGCGCATTCTGCAGAGCCTCGCCGAGGTCCGTCGCGAAGTGCAGGCGCTGGGCGTTACGCGCGAGCAGATCCTCCAAGCCAGGCTCGTAGATCGGCACCTCCCCCCGTTGCAGCCGCGCGATCTTCTCGGCGTCGATGTCGACGCACCACACCTCGCTGCCGAGCTCCGCGAACCCGGCGGCCGTCACCAGCCCCACATACCCGGTGCCGATCACCCCGATCGGCTCGCGCTCAGTCGCCATCGACAGCGGTGGCCTCCTGCACGAGCACGAGCGCGCGATTCTCGGCGAACTGCAGATACCCCTCCCCCTGCTTGTATCGCACGACCTCCGACTCCGACCGGTACAGCCGCAGCTCAGCCTCCTCGAGCGTGGCCAGCATCGGCTCGTGCCCGGCGAGGATGCCGACCGAGCCCGCGCTCGTGCGCGTCGAGAGCATCTCGACCTCCTCCCCGAACACCTTCCCCTCGGGGGTCAGCACTTCGACCGCGAACCTGCTGCGCGCCATCACTTGCCCTTGTGGGCTGCCTCGACGACCTGCTCGATCGTGCCCTTCAGGAAGAACGCGCTCTCCGGCACGTCGTCGTGCTTGCCCTCGATGATCTCGTCGAAGCCCCTGATCGTCTCGGCGATCGGCACGTACGCGCCGGGCGTGCCGGTGAACTGCTCGGCGACGTTGAAGGGCTGTGACAAAAACCGCTCGATCTTGCGCGCCCGCTGCACCGTCAGCTTGTCCTCGTCGGAGAGCTCGTCGATGCCGAGGATCGCGATGATGTCCTGCAGCTCCTTGTACCGCTGCAGGATCTCCTTGACCCGGTTGGCGACCCGGAAGTGATCCTCGCCGAGGATGTCCGCCTTCAGGATCGTCGAGGTCGAGTCCAGCGGGTCCACGGCCGGGTATATGCCCTTCTCGGAGATCGCCCGCGACAGCACCGTCGTCGCGTTCAGATGGGCGAACACCGACGCCGGCGCCGGGTCGGTCAAATCGTCGGCGGGCACGTAGATGGCCTGCACCGAGGTCACCGAGCCCTGCCTGGTCGAGGTGATCCGCTCCTGCAGCTGGCCCATCTCCGTCTCCAGCGTCGGCTGATACCCGACTTGCGAGGGCATCCGCCCGAGCAGCGCCGAGACCTCGGAGCCGGCCTGCACGAACCGGAAGATGTTGTCCACGAACAGCAGCACGTCCTGGCCCTGGTCGCGGAAGTACTCGGCCATCGTCAGCCCCGACAGCGCGACGCGCATGCGCGCGCCGGGCGGCTCGTTCATCTGGCCGAACACCAGCATCGTCTTGTCGATGACGCCCGACTCCTTCATCTCCAGCCACAGGTCGTTGCCCTCGCGCGAGCGCTCGCCCACGCCGCAGAACGCCGACAGCCCGCCGTGCTCCTTGGCGAGGTTGTGGATCAGCTCCTGGATCAGCACCGTCTTGCCCACGCCCGCGCCGCCGAACAATCCGACCTTGCCGCCCTTGGCGTACGGGGCGAGCAGGTCGATCACCTTGATGCCCGTCTCGAACATCTCCGTCGTCGGCGTCAGCTCCTCGGCGCGCGGCGCGTCCTGGTGGATCTGGCGGCGCTCGGTAGAGGCCGGCAACTCCTCGCCGAGGTCGATCGGTTCGCCGAGCAGGTTGAAGATCCGCCCCAGCGTCGCCTCACCGACCGGCACCGTGATCGGCCCACCCGTGTCGATCACCTCGGCGCCGCGCGCCAGCCCGTCGGTCGTGTCCATCGCCACGGCCCTCACCCTGTCGTCGCCGAGATGCTGCTGGACCTCGCACACGAGCACGTCCCCGCCGGCCTCGGTGCTGATGCCGGGCGCCTCCTCCTCCGCGGCCGCGCTGGGCCGCGCGACCGTGATCGCGTGGTTGATCTCCGGCAGCTTCCCTTCGAACACAGCCTCGATCACGACGCCCTGGATCTCCTCGATGCGACCGACGTTGCGCTCGCTCGCCGGGGCATCCGCCCCCGCAGCGGCGCGCTCGGGCGCGTCGGCCGGCTCAACTGTGGTGCTGGTTGACATTGGTCTTCAAATCTCCTATCGCTGTTCGAGTCTTGTGGTCATGCGCTCTAGGACGGTCGATGGGCAAGCGAGACAAGGACGCAGGGAGCGTGGCGTAAATCGTAGATCGAAGGGATCTCCGATCGTCCAGCACGCGAGCGACTGAGGACGCAGACCGATCATAGATCGGCCAGCGCAGTCCAGCGGCCGCCCTAGCTGAGGCCCTCGGCGCCGGCTACCACCTCCATGATCTCCTGCGTGATCTCGGCCTGTCTGGCGCGGTTCATCTCCAGCGTAAGGTCTGTGATGATCTCCCCGGCGTTCTCCGACGCGTTTCGCATCGCGGTCATCTGCGCGCCGAAGAACCCCGCGGCCGACTCGACCAGCGCGCGGTAGATCGAAGTCTCCACATAGTCTGGCACGAGCCGCCTCAAGATCTCCTCCGCGTCCGGCTCGTACTCGACCAGGGCCTTGGGACCGCCCTCACGCCCGCCGCCCGGCTCGTCCGCGGGCGAGGACTCCTCGCCGGCCACGGTCGCGCGCGACAGCGGCAGCAGCGTCTCGCGCGTCACCTCCTGCGTCAGCGGCGACACGTACGCGTTGTAGATGACCTCCACGCGGTCGAGGGCGCCCTTCGTGTACGCCTCGATCAGCTCGTTTGCGATCTCGCGCGCGTCCGCGTACGACGGTTTGTCGGCGAAGCCCATATAAGCGCCGCTCAGATCGCGTCCGCGGAAGGTCAGCGACGATACGCCCCGCCGTCCGGTCGCGTACCACACGGTCTGCAGCCCCCCCTCCGCGAGCTCCGTGCCCGCGCGCACGCCCGCGCGGATCACCTGCGAGTTGAAGCCGCCCGCGAGTCCCCTGTCGCCCGTCACCAGCAGCAGCCCGACGCTCTCTGTCCGCTCGCGCTCGTTCAGCAGCTCGAGGCGTGCCGCCTCCGCCCCGGCGTCCAGCGCCGCCTGGCGCGTCATCTGCCGCAGCGCCTGCGCATACGGCCGCAGCGCCGCGATCCGCTGCTCTGCCCGGCGCAGCCGCGCGGCCGCGACCATCTCCATCGCCCGCGTGATCTTCTGGATGTTCTTGACCGAACCGATCCGGTTCTTGACGTCGCGCTGACTGGCCATGGTCGATCGAAGCCCGGCCTATGCGACCGGATCGGTGGTGAATGCCCCAAACGCCGACCGCTGTCGTGACCGGCGCCGGCGGCGCTCGACGCAGGAGCCGGCTCGCGGGTCTCCCGAAAAAGAAGCCATTCAGACCGCCGCGACCTCTTCCAGCGGCTGACCTTCCTCGTCGAGGTCGTAGCCGAAGTCCTGGGCGAACCCCTGCACCGCGTCGTGCAGCGCCTGCTGGGTCTCATCCGAGAAGTCGCCGTCCGCGATCTTCGCGCGCACGTCGGAGTGCTGGGCGTGCATCCGTTCGATCAGGCCGATCAAAAACTCGGGCACGCGCTCGGTGTTCAGGCGGTCCAGGAACCCGCTGGTCGCGGCATAGATCTGTGCGGTCTGGTCCTCCACCGCCAGCGGCGCGCGCTCGCCCTGGTTGAGCGTCTTCACCAGCCGCTCCCCGCGCGCGAGCGTCCGCTGCGTGTCCACGTCGAGGTCCGAGCCGAACTGCGCGAACGCCTCCAGGTCGCGGTACTGCGACAGCTCCAGCTTGATCCGTCCCGCGACCTTCTTCATCGGGCCCATCTGCGCGTTGCCGCCCACCCGCGAGACCGAGATCCCCACGTTGATCGCCGGCCTCACGCCCGAGTAGAACAGCTTCGGCTCCAAGAAGATCTGCCCGTCGGTGATCGAGATCACGTTCGTCGGGATGTACGCGCTCACGTCCCCCGCCTGCGTCTCGATGATCGGCAGCGCGGTCAGCGAGCCGCCGCCGAGCTCGTCGTTGAGCTTCACCGCGCGCTCCAGCAGCCTCGAGTGCAGGTAGAACACGTCGCCCGGGTACGCCTCCCTGCCGGGCGGGCGGCGCAGCAGCAGCGACATCTGCCGGTAGGCGTACGCGTGCTTGGTCAAGTCGTCATACACGCACAGCGCGTGCCTGCCGCTGTACAGGAAGTGCTCGCCCATCGCGCAGCCCGCATACGGCGCCATGAACTTGATCGGCGCCGCCTCGTCGGCCGCGGCGGCCACGATGATCGTGTTCTGCAGCGCGTCGTTTTCCTCGAGCGTCTGCGCCAGCGCCACGACCGTCGACATGCGCTGGCCGATCGCCACATACACCGACACCACGCCCGTGTCCCTGTTGTTGATGATCGCGTCGATCGCGATCGCGGTCTTGCCGGTCTGCCTGTCGCCGATGATCAGCTCGCGCTGGCCGCGCCCGATCGGGATCATCGCGTCGATCGCCTTCAGGCCCGTCTGCATCGGTTCCTTCACCGGCTGGCGCTGCACCACGCCCGGGGCCTTGAACTCGGCGGGTCTCGTCTCGCTCGTGTGCACCTCGCCCTTGCCGTCCAGCGGCCGCCCCAGCGGATCGACGATCCGCCCCAGCAGCCCCTCGCCGACGGGGATCTCCAGCAGCCGGCCCGTGCGCTTGACGGTGTCGCCCTCCGCGATCCGCTCCCACTCGCCGAACAGCACCGCCCCCACGTTGTCGGACTCGAGGTTCAGCGCGAGCGCGGTCACGCCGTGCGGCAGCTCCAGCATCTCGAAGGACATGCAGTTCTCCAGGCCGTGCAGCCGGGCGATGCCGTCGGCCACCGACAGCACGGTGCCGACCTCGGTCAGCTCGGCCTGGCCGGCGTCCAGCCCCGCGATGCGGCTCTTGAGGATGCTCGTTATCTCGTCTGGGTTTATCTGCATGTCTCTCTTCCGAAAGGCTCCTTGTCGATTCCGATTTGCTCAGGCGGCCGCCGACGCCACCTGCTTGCGCAGCTGCTCCAGCCGGCTTCTGATCGAGGCGTCGAGGATCGAGTTGCCGACCCTCAGGACGATCCCGCCGAGGATGTCGGGGTCCACCTCGGTGCTCAGCCGCACCTTCCGCGAGGTGCTCTCGCCGATGCTCCGGCCGATGCTCTCGGCCGTCGCCTCGTCCAGCGCGATCGCGCTCGTCACGTGTACGGGCAGCTCGAGGTGCTCCCGCGCCCACAGGCGCTCATACTCGCGCCTGACGCGGAAGATCACCGGCATCCGGTGATTCTCGATCAGCAGCTTCAAGAAGCCCAGAAATGCGTCGTCGGCGCCGTCCAGCAGACCGCTCAGCGCCTGCTGCTTCTCGGCCGTGGAGAAGTACGGCGAGAAGAAGAACACCGCCAGCTCGCGATTCTCTTCGAGCGCGTCGGCGAACTGGCCGAGCTGCTCGCGCAGCTCTTCCATCTTGCCCTGCTCGCGCGCCACCTCGAACAGCGCGCGGCCGTATACCCGGGCGAGCTCCTCCATCAGCTGCTGCCCGCTCCGGAGGAGAGGCCCGAGAAGTCCAGCTCGCCGATCGCCTCTGCGACCAGGCGCCGCTGGTCGGACTCGTCGAGCGTCTTGCGCGTCACCTTCTCGGTCGCCATGATCGTCAACTCGGCGACCTCGCGGCGGATGCCGTCGATCGCGCGTTCCGTGGCCGCCTCGATCTCGCGCTCGGCGCGCCTCGCCGCCTCCGCGGCGATCCGCTGCGCCTGCTCTTTGGCCTCGCGCTCGTGCGACTCCGCGGTCTGGCGCGCGCGCTGGACGATCTCATCCGACTGCTCGCGGGCCGCCTTCAGGCGCTCGCGATATTCGGCCAGCAGCGCGTCCGCCTCCCGGCGCGTGCGCTCGGCCGAGTCGATCGAGTCTTCGATCGCCTTCTGCCTGCGCCCCAGGGCATCGCTGATGCGCGGAAACGCGAGCTTCGCCAGCAGCACCATCGTCACGCCGAACACGAGCAGCGTCCAGACCATCAGCCCGACGCCCGGCTTGATCAGGAAGCTGCCGTTCGATGCCAGAACCACGAGTCCCGCGCTCCTAGACGATGAACGCGGCCAGCAACCCGGCCACGAGCCCATAGAAGAAGCAGGCCTCGGTCAGCGCGAACCCGAGCCACTGGATCTGGGTGATCTCGTCGCGCATCTCCGGCTGGCGGGTGACGGCCTCGATCACCTTGCCGAAGATGATCCCGATGCCGACGCCCGCGCCGACGGCCCCGAGGCCGCCGCCGACACCGAGGCCGATCGACTTGCCGGCCTTGGCGGTTTCTTCGGTCGCGGCGGCGAGCAAGGTTATTAGGGCAATGTGCACATTCACTCCTTTTGGCGATTTTCGGCTTTGGTGATTGTCGGGTGCAGCGCGCTTTCCGTTGCGGCTTGTCGTTGCGAGCTGGTCTCAGTGATGCTCCGCCACCGCTCCACCGAGGTAGATCGCGGTCAGGGTGGCGAAGATGAACGCCTGCAGGGCCGCGACGAGGCCGACCTCGAACGCGAACATTACGATCCCGAGCGGGATCGTAATCCAGCCGAGCGCCGCGATGCCCAGCAGCACCGCCAGCGCGCCGGCCATGAACAGGATGATCAGGTGTCCCGCCAGGATGTTCGCGAACAACCGGATCGACAGCGACAGCAGCCGCATCAGGTTCGACAGCAGCTCGAGCACGAAGATGACTCCCGCCATCGGCCCCTGTACGCCGCCCGGCACCAGGCTTTTCAGATAGCCGATCGGCCCCTTCGCGCGCACGCCTTCGACCGTGTATGAGACGAACACGACCAGCGCGAGAACCAGTGGAATCGCCAGATTGGCGGTTGCCGCATACAGCGAGAACGACGGGATATGCAGACCGAACACGCTGATCTCGTGCTCCGTGTTCGTCGGCAGGGGGATGTACCCGAGCAGGTTCGAGAACAGGATGAACAGGAACAGCGTCCCGATGAACGGGAACCACTTCGCCGCCATCTCCTCGCTCATGCTGCTGCCGGTGATGTTCTCGTGCATCAGCCGGTAGATCGACTCCACGGCGGTCTGCACCTTGTTCGGCCGCTGCTGCATCCGCCGCGCGATCCAGATCATCGTCACGCACGTCAGCGTCGCGGCGAGCACCAGGTACAGCACCGCCTTGTTGATCGAGAACACCCCGAGATCCACCCAGTTGTCGAGCTTGAACTCGTTCTGCGGCTGAAAGCTCGTGTTCCGTTCGCTGTGCCACCCGTACGCCGCGACCAGGCCGATCACGCCGGCCAGCCACACTCCGGCGATCGCCAGCAGCTTGCGCTTGGTGGTCCTCAGCACGGGCTCGACCTCATCACGACGGGCTCGATCGGACGACGGGCTCCGACCTGCCCACCTGGCCCCCGCGCATCACGATCGACAGCACGAAGTACACGGTGAACGCCGCCAGCACCACGGCGGCCGCCATGATCCCGTCATCCCTGCCGCCCGCGTACCGGGCAAAGATCACAGCCAGCGCGACGATCCACACGCGGGCCATCATTCCGGCGACATGCAGCCCCGCCTTTACCTTCGGGTCGCGCGTCCGCAGCGCCCGCTCGTGCACGAGCGCCGTCCCGGCGCGAGTCAAGAGCCACGCGCACGCTCCCACCAGATAGCCGAACGTCCCCATGCCCGCAACCAGCACGAACGGGGCCGTCGCGAGCACCAGGCACACGTCGAGATAGCGGAGCGTGACCACGTCAGCTCAGGGCGATCCGGGGGGGCTCGGGCGTTGTCCGTGGCAGGTCGTCCACAGACGCCGGCGGCTGCGCAGCGGCGTTCCCAGCAGGTGCGCGCGCCGACCATACGGGCAGGCCCGCCGCGCGAGCCGCCTGCGGCGCGCGATCAGCCTGACCTCCAGTCGCTTGCGCTCGGCGTCGCCGCCCGCGAAGTGGCCGTCGGCGCGATGGCGCGTGCGACGGACGATCGGCGTCTCCTCGGGCAGTCGGCGCGCCTCGGCCGCGGCCGGCGCCTCCCCGCCCGCCTCGGGAACGCGATCCTCGGCGGTCGTGAGCCCGTACCAGGCCGAGAGCCACTCCTCCAGGAGCTGATCCTCGCCCGCGGGCACGGGGGGCGCCTCGCTCCGGGCGCCGGACTCGGCCAGCGGCGCATCGGCGCGACGGCGGCCGGCCTCGACGTAGCCTTCGTTGACCTCGAAATCTGGCATCTGCTTGGCCACCCTACAGACGCGAAAGCCCGCGCGCGCTGACGCGGCGGCCCTTTCGCAACGCGTTCACACGGTCCGCGGCGGCTCTCGCAGTCTACCTGGTCTCAGACTTCGTAACAAGTTTGTGACATGCGCTACGCGACCTTGCCGGATTTTGCGGGAAATGGCTGTCGCGACGAGCATCGCAGCCCCCAGCGTGACCAGGCCGGCGAGCACGTCGAGCAGGTAGTGGTTGCCGGTCGCCAGCACCGCCAGCGCCGTCATGCACGGGTACAGCAGCGCCGGTCCACGCACCCATGCCCGCGTCGAGAGCCGCCACAGCGCCAGCGCGCACCAGGCCGCCCAGGCCATGTGCAGCGAGGGCATCGCCGCAAGCTGGTTGGCGGCGGAGGCCAGGGCGCCGGTGTGCCAGCCGCCGAACGCGTGCGTCGAGGCGACGATGTCGCTGAAGCCGTCCCTGTTCAGCATCCGCGGCGGCGCCACCGGATACAGCCAGAACACGGCGAAGGCGATCACGTTGACCGCGACCAGCGTGTTGCGCAACGGCCGGTAGATGTCCGCGCGCCGCCACCACAGCCATCCGAGCAGCCCCAGCGTCACGACGAAATGGGCGTTGTCGTAGTAGTCGGACGCCACGAGCGCGAGCGTGTGGTGCGAGGCCAGCCAGCGGTCGAGGTTCAGCTCCGGATCGATGCCGAGCGAGCGCTCCAGCCCGAGCACCCCTTCGCCGTTACTCAGCGCGGCGTGCAGACGCAGCGGAACGAGGTTCGTGATCGCGTCATACACGAAGCACAGCCACGCGATCACGAGCGCCTCGACCCACCAGCGCGCGCGCGCAGCGCGCGCCTTGGCCGGCGATCCGACCACGACCGGGCGGACGGCGACGGCGGAGCCGCTTGGATCGATCGAGACCGCGCTTGACAAGCCAACGATCTTATCCCCCGGCCCCGCGGCGGGGTGAAACAGGACCGCGAGGGGCGGCCGCGTGGAGCCGGCGTGTCAGAGCGCGACCGGGCGAAGCCCCCGCTGCGCGAGCGTATCCAGAATGCGCGGCAGCGCCGCGGCGGTGCGCCGCCATGAACCCGGGGCGGAGTAGTCGTCGGCGTCGTGCAGCAGCAGCACCGATCCCTCGCCCGCGCCGGCGGTCGCGCGCGCCGCGATCGACTCCGGTGTTGCCCGCGCCTGCCAGTCCTTGCCCCAATGGCTCCACAGCAGAGTCCGCCAGCCGCGGGCGCGCGCGATCCGCAGCGCCGTGGCGTTCGCCACCCCGTACGGCGGCCGGTACAGGCCGATCGCGCGGCCGCTGGCCGCCTCGATCGTGGCCTGCGCGCGTGCGATGTCCTCGCGCACCTGACGCGGCGCGAGGCGCAGCAGGTTGCGGTGACGGTCGCAGTGCAGGGCGATCTCGTGACCCGCGGCGGTTATCTCCTCCACGAGCGACGGGCTACGCCGGATCTGCTCGCCGACCAGGAAGAACGTCGCGCCGACGCCGGCGGCGGCGAGGATCTCGAGCATCGCCGGCGTTCCCTGCGCGTGGGGGCCGTCGTCGAAGGTGAGCGCGTACCCGCGCCCGCTCGCCGTGCGATCCTCGATTCCGAGCGGTCCCCGCAGCGCCGGCCACGCGCCCGCGAGCCCCGGCAGCAGGTAGCCGCCCATCGCCAGTCCGGCCAGCGCGCCGGCCGCAGCGCTGGCGCGGGTGCGATGATCGTGGGTGGACATGGTCGATCTTGTACTCGGCATCGGGGCGGCGATCGGGGCTTCGACGCTCTACAGCCTAGGGATCGTCTTCCAGGCGATGGACGCCAAGCAGGCGCCCCAAAGCGAGCACCTGCGCGTGGCGCTCGTCTGGGGCCTGCTCAGGCGGGCGCGCTGGCTGCTCGGCACCGGCCTGTCGATCCTCGGCTGGCCGCTGCAGGTGACCGCCCTGCTGCTGGCGCCGCTGGTGGTCGTGCAGCCCGCGCTCGCCGTCGGACTGCTCGTGCTGCTGTTCGCGGGACAGCGGCTGCTGGACGAGCACGCGGGGCGCTATGAGCACATCGCGATGGCGGCGATCGTGATCGGCGTGGTCGGCATCGCCCTGACGGCGCCGCCGCGCTCAACGACGCACACCGCCGAGGAGCTGACGATCACGCTGGTGCTCGTCGGCCTCGGCCTCGCCAGCCTGCTGCCGTATGTGCTGCAGCTCTTTCACCGCTCGCCCGCGTCGGTGACGATGGTGGGCGCCGGCCTCGCCTTCGCCTGGAGCGGACTCGCCACCAAGCTCGCCTCCGACGATCTCTCGCACGGGCACCTCGCCGTGGCGATCGCGTGGGGCCTGTCGACCGCGGCGGCGTCGGGTGTCGGCGTGCTCAGCGAGATGAGCGCGTTGCAGTCGCGCCCGGCGATCCAGGTGGCGCCCGTCGTGTTCGTGACCCAGACGGTCGTGCCGGTCGTGCTCGCGCCGCTGCTGCTCGGCGAGCACTTCTCCGTCACCCCGCTCGGCGGCGTCCCGCTGGCGTTCTCGCTCGCGCTGCTGGTCGCCGGCGCGGCGCTGCTCGCGCGCTCGCCGCTGCTGCTGGCCCTGATGGGAGGTGAGCTGGTGAAGGGCGCGCCCGATCGTGGCGAGCCGGCCGCGGGTCAGGCGCTGGCGGAGGAGCCGGCGCCCGACGAGCTGGTCAGCGACGCCAGCGGCTCGGCCCCGAGGCCGTCTGCGCCCAGCGTCGAGACGATCCGCTCGAGCCCCCGCACCGAGGCGACGGACCCGTCGAGCGTGACGACCAGCACTTCGCCCGCGCGGGCCCCGCGCTGAGGCAGCGCGCCGGTCGCGTTCAGGCGCAGCGCCCCGCTCACCGGTTTGGCGCCCGTCGTGTGCGCGAGCACGAGCTGGCCGAGGCTCAGCCCACCGCGGGGCTGCAAGAAGTAGAAGCGATGGCGCAGGCCGAGCGCCCGCGCCTGTGCACGCAGCGTGCCGCCCGCCGTAACCCAGCGCAGCAGCGTGCCCGAGTCGGGGATCGACGGAAGCAGTTCGTCTCCGAGCGAACGCACGCTCGCGATCGTGGCCGGCCTGGGCACCTTGCCTTCGTCGGCGAACGACACGCGGATGCCCTGAGCCGCGAGCTCCGCGGCGACCGACGGCTCGGCTCCCGGAGGCACGCGCACGATCACGCCCACGTCGCGCTGGCTGGTCTCCACACGCGCGAGCGGCTGCATGTGCAGGGTTTTGACAGCCAGTGCGGCCACCTCGTCGGTGGACATCATCCAGGTGCCGGCGCCCAGCGCCAGCATCAGGTAGCTGGCGAAGGCCACCAGTCGCAGCCGCCACAGCGGGATCGGGCTGACGCGCCTGGGCGCGTCGAGCACCAGCTCGGCGGCCGGCGCTCGCTCACCCGGGATTGCCTGCCCCGGGAGCGGGACCGCCGAGACGCCCTGAGCGAAGCTGGCCCGCACGTGCTCGCGCAGCTCGTCGACGTCGTTGGCGAGCCGCACCAGGCCGAGATCCCCCATCGCCCGCGTGTTCAACCGCGCGTGGCCCACCGGCAGGCCGTAGGAGACGACCGGAGTGCCGGCGGCGCCGGCCTCCAGGCAGGTCACGCCGCCGGTGGAGTGCACGAGCACGTCGGCTGCCGCCAAGAGCCGCGGCATCTGGTCGGTGAAGCCGTACACGTGCACGCGCTCCTCGCCGGCGAAGTCACATTCGAGGCGCTCATGCAGCTGCTCGTTGCGCCCGGCCAGGCACACGATGCTGCTCACCTCGGGCACGCGCGTCAGCTCCTGCACCGCCCCGGTCACGTCGCCCACCCCCCAGCCGCCGCCGGAGACGACCACCATCCGGCCCTCCTCCGGCAGGCCCAGCGCGCGACGGGCCTGCAGCGGGCAGCGAGGCTTCAGGAAGTCGGCGGAGATCAACGGGCTCACGAGACGTGCGCTGCCCTCCCCGGCGATGCGCTCGACGGGGCTCATCGACTCGCCGTACATCACCAGGTGCATGTCGATGCCCGGCTGGGCCCAGAAGAACAGGCCCGTGAGGTCGGTGATCGTCGCGACGGTCGGGCCGTCGATCGCGCCCGTGCGCCGCAGCCGCGCGAGCACGACGGTCACCGCGGGATAGGTCGAGACGACCACGTCGGGGTCGTGGGCGGCGATCGTCCGCGCCAGCGGGCGAGAGCCGAACAGGCACAGCATTCGCCGCGCCGTCCAGCGGATCGGCGCGACGCGCTCGAGCAGCCAGTACACGAGCGTGTACGTCCAGGGCATGAACTTCAGCTGCACCCGGTAGCCGTCCTCGACGACGGGCTGCAGCAGGCGCCCCATCGCGGCGAGACCGTCGATCACGGTCACCTCGGCCTGCTGCCCGGAGTCCTCGATCTGGCGCGCCAGCGCGCGTGCCGCGGCGGCGTGGCCCTCGCCGACGTCGGCGGAGAGGATCAGCACGCGACGCCGGCCGACCTCCGATCGGTCGCAGGCGCGGCGCGTCCTGGGTTTGCGGTGTCGGCGTCGCATCTGTCTGCTGGATCTAGCTTCGCCCAAGCGGCAGGCGGTCCTGCATTGCGCGGCGCTTGTACGCACGTACGCGTATCTTGCCCCGGATGGGCACGATCTGGCTGTCACAGCCTACTGAGCGTGCGAGACGCTTGCAGGCCGGGCGGACGTACTCCCCAGAAGGCCTCGACGCGGCCACACGGGCGGCGGGCGCCCCGACGGGGCGACTGCGGGCGCTCGGCGCGCTCGGGCTGCTCGGCGTCCTGGCCGGCGTCTTTTTGGTGAGCGCCGGCGCGGCGACGCGGCCGACCGTGTTCGTGCCGGGCCGCAGCGGGGGTTGGCCGGGCTGGATGGCGGGGCCGCTGGAAGGCCTCGGCCTCGGCCTCGGCTCGGGCAGCTTCGAGGCGTTCACGCTGCTCATGTGCGCCGGCTACGTGGCGGTGCTGGCGAGCGCGCGCGCGCTGTCGGCGCGAACGATCGCGGCGGCGATCGTGGCGGCCAACCTGATCCTGCTGCTCGGCCCGCCGCTGATCTCCCAGGACGTGTTCGGCTACCTGGCGTTCG
Organism: Solirubrobacteraceae bacterium; assembly: GCA_035632775.1. Taxonomy (GTDB): domain Bacteria; phylum Actinomycetota; class Thermoleophilia; order Solirubrobacterales; family Solirubrobacteraceae; genus Palsa-744. The sequence goes on from DASQGE010000014.1 coordinate 17,645, forward strand.
CCCGCATGGGCGTGCTGCACGGCCTCGACCCCTACACGCGCGTGGCCGTCGAAGCGCCCACCGATGCGATCTACCCGTTCGTCGGCTGGCCCCGCCAGCACTCCCCCTACGGCCCGCTGTTCACCCTCGCAAGCTATGCGACCGCGCCGCTGGGACTGGCCGGCGGGTTGTGGACGCTGAAGGCGGTCGCGGTCGCCGGCAGCCTCGCGGCCGTCGCGCTGACCGCGCGGGCGGCCGCGCTGCTCGGGCGCTCGCCGCGGGTGGCGGCGGCCTTCGTGGGCCTGAATCCCGTCCTGCTGGAGCTCGCGGTCGGGGGCGCCCACAACGACACGCTGGTGCTCGCCTTCCTGGCCGGGGCGCTCATGCTCACGGCCGGCGCCTCGCCGCGCTTGCTGGGTGGCGCGCTGACGCTGGCGGCCGGCGTGGGCATCAAGGTCACCGCGGGGGTCGTGCTGCCCTTCCTGGTGCTCGCGCCCTCGCACTGGCGCGAGCGAGCGCGCACCGCCGCCGCGGCCGCCGCGGGGCTGGCGCTGGTGGCGACGCTCGGGCTGGTGGGATTCGGCTCGCACGCGCTCGGCTTCCTGAACGCGGTCGGCGAGCAGCAGCAGCTCGTGGCGGTTCACAGCATCCCCGCCGAGACCGCCCGCCTCTTCGGCCTGCACGGCACGCCGAGCTGGTGGCGACACTGCTTCGTCGCGGCGTTCGGGCTCGTGCTGGTCTATGCGCTGTGGCGCGTTACGCGCGGCGCGGACTGGCGCGTGGCCGCCGGCTGGACGATGCTGGCGCTGCTGCTGTCGACCGCATGGCTGCTGCCTTGGTATGCGATCTGGCCGCTGCCGCTAGCCGCGATCGGCGGCGATCGGCGCCTGCGCGCCGCCGCGCTCGTGCTCTGCGCCTATGCGATCCTGATCCACCTGGCGCTCGCCGACCCGTTGCTCAGCCCGCCCAAGGTCCACGTCGCTCCCCACCACGTGCACGTCGGGGCGCTCGGTCGCTGAGACGGCCTCGAGTTCTCCCGTTTCGAAGTGCTCGATCACGTCCTGCTCGATCTCCGCGGGCGTCGCGTGCGGTCGCAACCGGCGCAGCCGGTTCGCGTCCAGGCGTCTGAACTTGAGGATCTCGAGCACGTACACGAGGTACACGCTCGCGGCCACCACCAGCAGGCCGAGCGCGATCATCACCAGCGTCCAGCCGGTGCGCAGGTGGCCATGGTGGTCGCTGTAGGGGACGAACCGCAGCGCCAGGGCGAGTCCCGCGAGCAGCAGCGTCCAGGCATACAGATAGGCGATCGTGCGCCTGTTCGAGAAGCCGATCCGGGCCATGCGATGGTGGAAGTGCTCGCTGTCGGAGGCATAGATCGGGCGGCGGTACTTCAGGCGCTTGAGCACCACGAAGGTCGTGTCCAGAAACGGCACGGTCAGCAGGATCAGGGGCAGCACGAACGACACCACGGCCGTCGTCTTGACCGCCGCCTCGACCATGATCACGCCCATCAGCAGGCCGAGCAGGTTCGCGCCGCAGTCGCCCATGAAGCTCGACGCCGGCGGGAAGTTGTAGATCAAGAAGCCGAGCGCCGCCCCGGCGGTCAGCGCCGCCAGCACGCCCGGCTGCGCGCGACCCAGATCGAAGGCGATGACAGCCAGGGTGGCCGCGATGATCGCGCACACGCCGGCCGCGAGACCGTCGACACCGTCGGAGAAGTTGACGACGTTCATCATCGCGACCAGCGCGATCACCGTCAGCACCGGTCCGGCGTTCGTGACGCCGGCATTCGGGAACGCCAGTTTGCCGGCGAACGGCAGCGTTATCGCCTTGACCGCGACCCCGAAGTGCACGACGATCACAGCGGCCAGCACCTGTCCGGCGAGCTTGATCGCGGGCGGCAGGTCGAAGCGGTCGTCCAGGGTGCCCACGACCGTGATCAGGCCGGCGCCGAGCAGCACGCCATCCCACAGATGGGCGTAGCGACGGAGTGGCTCGCCGTAGCCGGCGGGCAGCCAGATCAGCGCGGCGACAAAGACTCCGGCGAAGATCGCCAGCCCTCCGAGCAGCGGCGTCGGCCGCTCGGACAGCCCCCGCGCGCGCGGCTCGTCGATCGCGCCGACGGCCCTCGCGATCCGCATCGTGACCGGTGTCAGCAGCGCGGTCACGGCCGCGGCCACGAGGAAGGCATACAACGCGTCGAGTGGTGTCGGATGCGCCATCGACGTCGCAAAGCATCGCAGGCCCCGAGGTCATCTGCGCCCGAGAGCCGCGTCGCGCGCGGCGCAGGCGAGGGCGAGGCTAGCGGGCGGCGAGCGCCCGCTCCAACTCGGCCCGCCCGACCGGCCCCTCGCGCACGATGCGCCACTGCCCGGAGCGCTCGTACTCGCGCAGGTCGAGCACGGTCGAGGCCAGGCCAGGAAGCTCGCCGGCGTCGAGCACGAGGTCGGCGCCGGCTCGCAGCCGCTGCGGCACGTCCGCGAGCCGGCGCGCGGCCGGCTCGCCCGAGATGTTGGCGCTGGACTGCAGCAGCGGCACCTCGAGCGCGCCCAGTGCGGCGAGATCGGCCCCCAGCAGCGGAACGCGCAGACCGAGCGTCGTCGGGTCCGGCCCGCACGCGAGCGCAAAGCGCCGCCGGCGGTTTGGCAGCAGCAAGGTCAGCAGACCGGGCAGCAGCGCGCGCAAGGCAGCGCGCTCGCGCGCCTGCAGCTCGGGCAGCGCGCGCAGGACAGGCTCGAGCGCGAAGAACATGACCGCCGCGGGGCGTGCCGGCGGGCGGCCCTTCAGCGCGTACAGCCGTCCCACCGCCGCTTCGCTGCCGGGGTCGCAGCCGAGGCCATAGACGGTGTCGGAGGGGAACACCGCGACGCCCGCGCGGGCGACGCACTCGCGCAGGGCATCGACATCGGCGGATGTCAGCGCCGTGGCGCTCATCGGCTGCCCACCACCACCCGTTCGATCCCCGCCAGGTCGCGTTCGGCGTGCGTCGAGTGAAAGCCCGCCGCGCGCATCAGACCGGCCACGACGGGGGCCTGGCCGGCGCCGACCTCCAGCGCGAGCGCTCGCACGCGCTCACGCCCGGCGGCCTGCACGATCAGCGGGCGGATCGCGGCCAACCCGTCAGGTCCCGCGAACAGCGCCCCGGCCGGCTCGTGGCGGAGGATCTCCGCGGCCAACGACCCGCGCTCGGACTCGGCGACGTAGGGGAGGTTGGCGAGGATCGCGTCGTGCTCGTCGGGCACGCCGTCGAGCAGGTCGGCCTGCAGCCAGCGCACGTCGAGACCCAGCCGCTCGCCGTTGGCGCGCGCGAGCGCGAGCGCATCCGCGCTGACGTCGCTGGCGCTGACCAGCAGGTCCGGGCGCTCATCCTTCAGCGCCAGCGCGACCGCGCCGCTGCCGGTGCCCACGTCGAGCACGCGCGCGCCGCGCCCCAGCCGGGCGGCGGCGACCTCGACGAGCAGCTCGGTCTCCGGACGCGGGATCAAGGCGCGGCGGTCGCAGCCGAGCTCCAGCCGGCGGAAGGCGCGGCGGCCGAGGATGTAGGCGAGCGGCTCCCGTTCGATCGCGCGGCGGCGCACGGCGTCCTGGAAGGCGCGCACCGCCGGCCCCTCGACCGCCAGGTCGCGGTCGAGCAGGAGCCGCTCGCGGGAGACGCCGAGCACATGGGCCAGCAGCAGTTCGGCGTCCAGGCGCGGCGAGGCATCGGAGATCGGCCGACGATCGGCCGCGCCGATCGCGACGATCGCGCCGTCGAGCGCCTCGCGTGCGAGCGTGGCGCGCGTGAGGGGGGCTTGTGGCGACGCCGGGTCCAGCGAGCGGCCGTCCCTCATGCGGCCGCGCCCCGAGGGCGGGACCGGCTCACGACGCGGCGGCCTGCGCCTGCAGCCGCCTGCGCCGCTCGTCGGCCTGCAGCGCGGCGGTGAGCTCGTCGAGCTGGCCTTCGAGGACCTGGTCGAGGTTGTGGACCGTGAGCTTGATGCGGTGGTCGGTGACACGGCGCTCGCCGTAGTTGTAGGTCCGGATCTTCTCGGCGCGGTCGCCGGTTCCGACCTGCGAGCGGCGATCGGCCGCGAGCTCGGCCTGCTGCTCGGCCAGCGCCCGCTCGTACAGCCGCGCGCGCAGCACGCGCAGCGCCTTCTCGCGGTTCTGCAGCTGGGACTTCTCGTCCTGCATCGAGACGACGATCGCGGACGGCCGGTGCGTGATGCGCACGGCCGAGTCGGTCGTGTTGACCGACTGCCCGCCGGGCCCGGACGAGCGGTAGACGTCGATCTGCAGGTCGTTCGGGTCGATCTGCACGTCCACGTCCTCGGCCTCGGGCAGCACCGCGACGGTGGCGGTGGAGGTGTGAACGCGCCCCTGGGACTCGGTCTCGGGCACGCGCTGCACGCGATGGGTGCCGCCCTCGTACTTGAACACCGAGTACGCGCCGTCGCCCTTGACGGCGAACGTGTACTTGCCCTCGCCGACGTCCATCGCCTCGGTCTGAAAGCCCAGGCGCTCGGCGTAGCGGCCCAGCATGCGAAACAGGTCACCCGCCCACAGCCCGCCCTCCTCGCCGCCGGCGCCGCCCTGGATTTCGACGATCACGTTCTTGTCGTCGTTCGGGTCGCGCTCGATCATCGCCAGGCGGATCTCCTCCTCGAGCTCCTCGATCCGCTCGCGGGCGCCGGCGAGCAGCTCGCGCAGCTCGGGATCGTCGCCGTCCTCGGACAGCAGCTCCTCCGCGCCGGCGGCGTCGTCGCGCGCGCGCCGCCACTCCGCGGCGAGCTTGGCGGCGGGCTCGAGCTGGCGGTAGGCGCGGCCGGCCGCGGCGTAGCGCTCCCGGTCGGAGATCACGCCGGGGTCGGTCAGCTGCTCGCCGAGCTCGGCGAAGCGCGTCTCGATCTGCTCGACCAGGTCTTCGATCATCCAAGCCAGTCTAGGCGGCGTCAACCGCGCGGGCACTGCCGCGTGCGGCACGGGCTCGAGCTACGTGGCGGCGACCGTGCGGGCCATGCCGACCGCGGCTGGTGGCCGGCTACGCCACGACCTCGACGCCGACCAGGTCCGCGGCCGACAGCGCGCCGGGCGTCTCGCGCTCCAGCACGGCCTGCAGCGCGGCGATCGCCACCGCGAGCTGATCGAGGTCGGGCTCGCGCGTGGTCAGCAGCTGCAGCTTCAAGCCCGGCCACATGAGCACCCGCACCCAGTGGCGGCGGCGGTTGCGCCCGGCGAACTTGATCAGCTCGAAGGAGATGCCCGCGATCAGCGGCACGCCGAGAATGCGCGTGAGCACCAGCCAATACCACGCGGGCAGGCCGATCGGGGCGAACACGAAGATCGCGACGATCATCACGACCAGCAGGAAGCTGGTGCCGCAGCGCGGGTGCAGGCGCGAGAAGCGCTGGGCGTTTGAGGGCGTCAGGGGCAGACCGGCCTCGAGGCAGGAGATCGTCTTGTGCTCGGCGCCGTGATACTCGAACACACGCCGCAGATCGCGCACGCGCGAGAGCAGGAGCATGTAGGCGAGGAAGATCGCGGTCCTGACGATCCCCTCGACGATCCAGAAGAGGACCGAGCTCGAGAGCTGGCCCTTGATCAGGCTCGTCAGGCCCACCGGGACGAGGAAGAACAGGACGATCGCGAGCACGAGCGCGACCACGACCGTGCCCGCCCACACCCCGGCGGGGATCTCCTGCGGCTTCTCGGCCTCCTCCTCGGGCGGGAGCTGCGCGTTGGCGGAGACCTCCAGCGCGCGGAAGCCGATCGCGAGCGAGCCGCCCAGCGCGACCACGCCGCGGACGATCGGCAGGCGCAGCGGGCGATGGCGCTGCAGCGCGGTCCTCAGCGGGAAGGCCTTCACCTCGATCTCGCCGAGCATCGCCTCCTCGGGCGAGTGCTCCGACCGATCGGAGGTCAGCCGGCGCAGCTGCTCGGCCGAGGGCTTGCGCACCGCCACGGCCCAGTTGGAGACGCCGCGCATCATCACGCCCTCGATCACGGCCTGACCCCCGACGGGAGCGTCACGCTGGGCGTTCAGATCGCCGTGGCTGTCGAGATCGACCTCCAGGTCATGAGGAGCGCGGTCTGGCTCCTCCGGATGCGCGGCGACGCCGCCGTTGTTGGTCGCGTCAGCCGGCTGGATGCCGGCTCGAGCACCCTCCCTCGAACCGGCCAGCGGAGCGGGCATCGTCCTACTGCGAGGCCTTGGTCTGCGCGCCGCGCAGGCGGCCCTTGGCGACACGACGCTGGAAGCGCTCCACCCGTCCGCCGGTGTCGACGAGCTTCTGGCGACCCGTGTAGAAGGGGTGGCAATTCGAGCAGACCTCCACGTGCAGCTCCTCGCGGGTCGCGCGGGTCACGAACTCGTTGCCGCAGGTGCAGCGCACGTGAGCCTGAACGTAGTTCGGATGGATCTTGGCCTTCATCGCCGGCACATTCTAGCGGCCGCCGAGCCGCGCGAGCGCGCGTACGCCTGAGGGCACGCGGTCAGCCGGTCGCGGACGGAGCCCCCGCCTGCGTGGCGGGTTCGTCCGGAGCGATCGCGGGCGCCGGCTGCCTGCAGAGGCGCGTCACCCGTTCGGCGCGCTTGATCACGTGCCCACGAGAGCCCTGCCAGCGGAAGGCGACCACGGCGCGATAGGCGGCGGGGGCAGCCAGGTTCGTGACCTGCTTGAGGTACTTGTAGACCTTTACGCCGGGATCGGCCGTGCGCCACACGCCGAGCCCGGGAGCGAGGACCGTATGGAAGCTCGCTGCCCCCTGCATCCGCTCCAGCACTTCGATTCGCATCGACATGCGCGCCGCCCCGGCAACCGCCGTCATTTCGCCCGAGAACGTCGCCGAGCGTTCGGTCGGGACGGCCGCGGTGACGCACTGGACGAGCGACGCGGACGCGCTCCGGTCAGGAGGCTGACCGGTGGCCGGGAAAGCCGCCCTGGCGCCCGCGCCGCCCGCCTGCGCCACCCACGACAGCGTCAGACCGCAGACGATCGCCGCGAGCAGACGCTTGCCGTGGACGGCGTGCGTGGTGGACGTGAGACGCATGACATCTCTGTAACACAGCTTTCACCCACATGTTTCGCACTGCTCGCCCGCGCGCGGGCCGGATCTCAAACGATCTGATAGAGGGGTCCGTCGCCCCCCTCGGGCGTCGTGAGCCGGCCGCCCTTGGCGGTGATCGCGCCGCACTGGACGCAGTTGGTGTAGTTGACGATCACGTCCACCTCGCCGTGCTCGGGCGCGTCCTCGGAAATCTCGTACACCCCCGCGGGACACATCCAGCGCCACGTTTCGGCGAGGACGCGCGGGACGTGCTTCTGGACGCGGATGTGGTTGGGCGCGTCGTCGCGGGTGGCGTTGCCGGTGATGAACACCGAGGAGAGCTTGTCGAAGGTGTACTTGCCGTCGGGCTTGGGGTAGGCGTCGGAGGTCTTGCCGAGGAACATCGGCTTGGCGTCGTTGCGGTGCAGCGCCCAGCGCCCGCCGGGGAACCGTCCCTTCGTGGCGATCATCAGGTTGACGAGCGGACCGCCCTTGATCAGACCCATCTGGAAGGGCTGACGCGTGTTGCGCTGTTCCCACAGGTCTTTGCCGATGATCGACTCCTCGACGGCCTGCTCGTAAGACTCGAAGCTCGACTCGCCGCGCCTGAGCGCCGCGTAGATCGACTCGGCGGCGAGCATCCCGGACTTGATCGCGTAGTGGACGCCCTTCAGCGATGCGAGGTTCATGATGCCCGCCGCGTCCCCGACGAGCGCCGCGCCGGGCATCGACAGCTTGGGCATCGCCCAGTAGCCACCCGCCGGAAGCGCCTTGGCGCCCCACGCGACGCGTTCGCCGCCCTCGAGAACCCCTCTGAAGAGCGGATGCGTCTTGATCTGCTGAAGCAGGTCGTGCGCGGAGGTGGTGGCATCCGCATAGTCGAGGTCGACGATGAAGCCGATCGAGACGAGATCCTCGCCGGTCTTCTCGTTCTTCATCGGGTACATCCACGATCCGCCGATCTGCCCGTACTTGGCCGAGATCTTCAGCGGCCAGCCGGCGAGCGTGTGGATCACGCGGTCGAGCGGCTTGGGAACCTTCCAGACCTCCTTGACGCCGAGCTCCCACACCTGCGGCTCGCGGTTCTCGGCGAGGTCGAACTCGCGGATCGCCGCGCCCGTCAGATGCCCCCAGCAGCCCTCGGCGAGGACCGTGGCCTGCGCCTTGATGTCGGTGCCGGGCTCGAAGTTTCCGAGCGGCTCGCCGTCCTTGCCGCGACCCTTGTCGCCCGAGCGCACGCCGACGACGCGCCCGTCCTGCACGACCAGCTGCGTGGCGGCGGTCTCGGTGAGGATGTACGCGCCCGCCTCTTCGGCCTGGCGCTGCTGGAAGCGCGCCATCGCCGACACCGAGATCACCTCGTTGCCGTGGTTGTTCTGGGGCGGCGGAGGCGGGATGCGGATCTTGGTCTTGCCGTTGGGCAGGATGTAGACCGCCTCCTTGGTGACCTCGCCGAACGCGAAGCCCTCCTCGCGCCACTGCTCCCGCGTCAACTCCGGAAACAGCTCCTGCAACGGCCCTGGACGCATCACCGCTCCTGAAAGGGAGTGTCCGCCGCAGGTCTTGGCCTTCTCGATGACCGCGACGGGGACTTCGCCGAGGCGCTCCATGAGATCGCCCCCACCCGCCGCATCCTCGGCGAGCAGCTGCAGCAGCCGGTTCGCGCACGCGAGACCGGCGGTGCCTCCGCCGACGATCGCCACGCCGACCTCGATCAACTCGTCCTCGGCATCGAGGCCGTGCTTGACGAACTCCTTCTGCGAGTCCACGGGCGGCGGGAACGCCGCCGGTATGACCCTGCCGTTGCTCGAGCCGTTATGAGATGACATCGCTGAAGCACGCTCCTTTTCGCTCGCTCATCCGCATCCGCCCGTTTACAAGACCTCCGCAGGGCATCCCGCTCTGCGTCCCGACGAGAATGCTCGGCTTCCGGCCTCGCTTGACCGTTCGCGCCCCGCGCTCACTTTTCTAGCCGGCCTTCTTCGCCTTCACGGCCTCGGTCAGCTTCGGCAGGATCTTGTTGAGGTCGCCGACGATCCCGAGGTCGGAGAACTCGAAGATCGGCGCGTTGGAGTCCTTGTTGATGGCGACGATGTTCTCGGAGGACTGCATCCCGACCTTGTGCTGGATCGCCCCGGAGATGCCCGCGGCGAGATACAGCTTCGGCGCGACCGTCTTGCCGGTCTGGCCGATCTGGGCCGCATACGGGTACCAGCCCGCATCGACCACGGCGCGCGTGGCGGCCACGGCGGCGTTTCCGCCGAACGCGCCCGCGAGCTCCTCGCACAGCTGGAAGCCCTCGGCCTTGCCCAGCCCGCGGCCGCCGGCGACGAGGATGTTGGCGCCCTCGATGTCCACGTCGGCACCACGCTGTTCGCCGCGGGTGACTATCGTCGCCTGCTTGGCATGGGGGCTCAGCTCGAAGCTCAGCTGCTCTACGGGTGCATCGCCTCCACCGGTCTCCCGGATCTCGAAGGCGTTGAGGCGGCCGATGATGATCCCGACGTCGGAGCGGTACTTGATCTCGGAGATCGCCGAATCGCCCAGGATCGGGCGCTCGGCGATCAGCTCGCCGTTCTCGGCGCGCACGGATGTGACCTCCATCGCCACGCCCGCGCCGAGACGCGCGGCCAGGCCGGCGCCGATCTCGAAGCCGAGCAGGCCGCCGCCGAACAGCGCGTAGGAGTAGTCGCCGCCGGAGATCGCCGCCGCCATCGCATCGACCAGCGGTTGGGCAAGGCCCTCGGGGCCCTCGGCCACGAGCACCTTCTTGGCGCCGTAGTTGCCGAGTGACGCCGCCAGCTCCTGGGGGACGTTCTCGCCGAGCAGGATCGCGTGCGCCTCGCCGCCCAGCTCGGCGGCGAGCTTGGCGCCCTCGGAGACGGCGCCGAGCGAGTTCTTGTTGATCGCGCCCTCATAGTGCAGCGCATAGACCAGGATGTTTGCCATGTCAGATCAACTTCTCCTTCAAAAACGGGTGGGGGCACTGGGGGAGGGCCTGCCCTCCCCCAGCTACAGAGGCGCCGAGCGAGTTCTTGTTGATCGCGCCTTCGTAGTGCAGCGCGTAGATGAGGATGTTCTTCGCCATGTCAGTTCACACGCTCCCTTTCAGATCAGCTTGCGCTCGTCGAGCCAGGCGACGATCCGCTCGACCGTCTCGGCGGTGTCCTCGTCCTCGATGATCTCTCCGGCGGCCTTCGCGGGCGGGGCCTTCGCCGCGACCCACTGGGCGGCGGAGTTATCGCCTCCGACCTTGCCCGCATCGACGCCCACGTCCGCGGCGGTGACGGCGTCGAGGGGCTTCTTCTTCGCGCCCATGATCGCCTTCAGCGACGGATAGCGCGGCTCGTTGATCGCGTCGCCGACGGAGATCACCGCGGGCAGCTTGATCTGGACTGTGTCATAGCCGTACTCGGCCTGGCGCTCGCAGCGCAGCGCCTCGGGATCGACGTCCATCTTGATCACCTGCGTGAGCGAGGGCATGCCGAGGTGCTCGGCCACGACCGCGCCGATCGTGTAGCACTCGCCGTCGTCGGACTGCTGGCCGAGCAGCACCAGGTCGGGGCTCTCGCGCTCCAGCGTCTTGGCGAGGGCGTAGCCGGTGGCGGCGACGTCCGAGCCGGCGACAGCCGGGTCCGAGAGGTGCACGGAGCGGTCTGCGCCCAGCGAGACCGCCTTGTGCAGGGCGCGCACGGCGCTGTCCGGGCCCATCGTCACGGCGACGATCTCCTCGACCGGCACTGCGCCGCCCTCCTTGATCTGCATCGCCGCCTCGATGGCGTGCGTGTCATACGGGTTGAGGTTCTTCTCCCCGCTGCGGTCCATGCGCCCCGTCGAGGAATCGATCCTCTTCTCGACGGCGGCGTCCGGGACCTCCTTCACCAGGACGCATATCTTCATTCTTGGGCTACTCCTTGGGGTCTGTTGGGGGGGATGCTACTCGTTTCAGCGGTTGACTGACGAGTCAATCAGTCGCGACGGCGCCACGGATGAAGTCGACGATCGACTGGGTCGAGGCGCCCGGCGTGAACACCTCGGCGACCCCGAGGCGCTTCAGCTCGGGGATGTCCTCGGCGGGGATCGTGCCGCCGACGGTGACCAGGACGTCCTCGATGTCCTGGTCGCGCAGCAGCTCGACGATGCGCGGCACGAGCGTCATGTGCGCGCCCGAGAGGATCGACAGGCCGACCGCGTCGGCGTCCTCCTGGATGACCGTCTCGACGATCTGCTCCGGGGTCTGGTGCAGGCCGGTGTAGATGACCTCCATGCCGGCGTCGCGCAGCGCCCGGGCGATGATCTTCGCGCCGCGGTCGTGCCCGTCGAGGCCGGGCTTGGCCACGACTACGCGGATCTTGCCGCGGCGGGTGTCGGACGGGGGCGCCGAGGCCGTGGGCGAGGTCATGGTCCGGCAGATTATTCCCGGGAGCCGCCCGGCGTTCCCACGTGGTCTGAGATGAGCCGCCCCACACCGCCGAGCGCGGCGGCCCCGGCAAGCCCGGCGAAGACCTTCAGGCGGCGGCCGAGTCGATCGAGGTGCAGGATCTCCCAGCCCTCGCTCAGCGCGATGCGGCGCAGGTCGGCGTCGGGGTTGACGACCACCGGGTGGCCGACGGCCCGCAGCATCGGCAGGTCGGACTCCGAGTCCGAGTAGGCGTAGGAGGAGCTCAGGTCGATCGACTCGCGCGCGGCGAGCTCGCGCACCGACAGCAGCTTGCCCTCGCGGTAGTTGAACGGACCTGCGGGCCGGCCGGTGTAGCGCCCGTCGACGATCTCCGAGCGCGAGCCGAGACCGCCGTCGAAGGCGAGCACGTGCGCGAGCAGATCCGCCATCTCCTGGGAGGCGGCGGTGACGATGTAGACGAGCAGGCCCACGTCCTGGTGGGCGTAGGCGCGCGCGAGCATCTGCGGGTACAGGCGCGGGAGCACGCCCGCGAGCACCCGCGGAGACAGGCGCTGCAGCTCGCGGACGGGCACGCCGGCGATCATCTTGCCGACGCGCTCGCGGACCTCGTCGGCGCGGTCGTCGGTCGAGCCGCGCAGGCGGAAGCGCAGGTTCGCGTACGCGTCACGGGCGAGCCTGCGGCGCGAGATCATGCCCGACTCGTAGGCGGCGCGGGCGAAGAAGATGCCCGACGAGCCCGCCATCAGCGTCTTGTCGAGGTCGAAGAACGCCGCCGGGCGGAGAGCTCCCGGTTCGCCGGTCATCTCGCCGAGATCCGGCGCCCACCGCCGATCAGCCGGCGGGCGGTCGAAGATGTGCGGTTCTTTGGGGTCGCGTCCGCGCGGGTGAGACGCCCCACGAGGCCACGGGCGCGGGACGTCCGGTCCCGCATCGACACGCGAGGCGCAGCCGGGAGCGAGCTCATGTGGATCGCTGGACGGCGCCTCAGACGCGCAGGATGACGGCGTCGCCCTGCCCGCCCCCCGAGCAGATCGCCGCGCAGCCGAGACCGCCGCCGCGGCGGCGCAGCTCGTGTACGAGCGAGCCGAGGATGCGCGCGCCGGAGGCGCCGATCGGATGGCCGAGCGCGACGGCGCCGCCGTTTACGTTGACGCGGTCCTCGTCGATGGAGAGCATGCGGATCGAGTTGAGCGTGACCGAGGCGAACGCCTCGTTGATCTCCCACACGTCGATGTCGCCCGGCTGCAGGCCCGCCTTCTCCAGCGCCTTCTTGGCGGCGCTGGCGGGGGTTGTCGCCAGGTAGGCGAAGTCGTTGGCGCTCTGCGCGTGGGCGACGATCTCGGCGAGGACCTCCTTGCCGTTGGCGCTCGCCCACTCCTCGGCGCAGAGCACCAGGGCGCCGCCGCCGTCGTTGACGCCGGGGGAGTTGCCGGCGGTGTGCGAGCCCTCCCTGCCGACGAGCCCCGGGAGCGCGGCGAGCTTCTCCAGCGAGGTGTCGCGGCGCGGGCCCTCGTCGATCTCGACGAGCACCTCGCCCTTGCGTCCCTTGACCGTGACCGGCACGATCTCCTCGGACATGCGACCGTCGTCGATCGCCTTCAGCGCCAGCTCGTGCGAGCGCAGCGCCCAGCGGTCCAGATCGGCGCGGGTCAGCTCGAGCTCGTCGCCGATCTCGGTCGCCTCGACGAACATCTGCTTGCCCGAGAACGGGTTCGTGAGGCCGTCGTGGACCATCGCGTCGAGCGCCGTCACGTCGCCCATGCGAAAGCCGAAGCGCGCGCCCGGGAGCAGGTAGGGCGCCTGCGACATCGACTCCATGCCGCCGCCCACCCCCACCTGCACGTCGCCGGCGCGGATCGCCTGGTCGAGGATCACGCACGAACGCAGGCCGGAGGCGCAGACCTTGTTGACGGTCTCGGAGGAGACCTCCTTGGGGATGTGAGCCTTGATCTGGGCCTGACGCGAGGGAATCTGGCCCTGGCCGGCCTGCAGCACCTGGCCCATCACCACGTGCTCGACCTGCTCGGGCGCGACGTCGGCACGCTGCAACGCGGCCTCGATCGCGGCGGCGCCGAGCGCGGTGGCGTCCAGCGGTGAGAGGCCGCCGCCCATCTTGCCGACGGGGGTGCGCGCAGCGCCGATGATCACGGTCTTGGGCATGGATACAGGCTCTCCTGGGTCGATGAGGGAAACGGGTGGGTCGGGCAATGCTAATGGAGGCCCATCGAGAAACCCACTCGATGACCCAACGGCCGATGGGGGCAAGCCACGACGCGTGTGCCATCACCAGAAGAGGTTGCACAGCTTGACTCCAGACAACCCAAGGGAAGCGCACCGGGTATCGTGCCCGGGTTCGTGCAGGTAGCCGCCACCAAACAGCCGGGCAGGGAGACCGAGGCCGACACCGTCGCCGTCGGTGTGTTCGAGGGCGAGGACCCCCCCGGCCATACGCCCGCCGAGCTCGGCGAGCTGCTGCGCTCGGGCGAGGCGAAGCGCTCGCTGAAGGCGCTCGGCCTGGCGCATGCGGAGGGAAGGCGCTGGCTGTCGCTGGGGCTCGGCGCGCGCAAGGACTTCACGCCCGAGCGCGCGAGGGTCGCGGCTGCGGCCGCGCACACGCGCGCGCTGGAGATCTCGACTCGCGCCCTCTGCATCCAGGCGCCGCCGGACGTCGGTCTCGACGTGGCGGGGGCGCTCACGCAGGGGGTCGTCCTCGCGGACTACCGCTTCGAGAAGCACAAGTCCACGCCGCCCGAGCCGCCCTCCGGGGAGAAGCCGCCGCCGAAGCGGCTGGAGCGCCTGATCCTCTCGCTGCCCGAGGCGTCCGGGGAGGGCGTCGAGGGCGAGTTGGAGACACGCGTCGCCGAGGCCGCCCTCGTCGCCGAGGCCGCCAACGCCGCGCGCGAGCTGCAGAACCGGCCCGCCAACGATCTCACCCCGAGCGCGCTGGCCGAGTACGCGGTTGGGCTGGCTGCACCGATCGCGTCCCTGTCGGTCGAGATCGAGGGGCGCGCGGGAATCCACGCGCGCGGCATGGGCGCATTTGCGGCCGTCGCCCAGGGCTCCGCGCAGGAGCCGGCGCTGATCGTGCTGCGCTACGACCCTCCGAAGGGCGCCCGCGAGGGCGCCCCGGTGCTCGGCTTCGTCGGCAAGGCGGTGACGTTCGACAGCGGCGGCATCTCGCTGAAGCCGGGGGCGAAGATGGCCGAGATGAAGTTCGACATGTCCGGGGGCGCCGCCGTGATCGAGGCGGTCGCGGCGATCGCCAGGCTGGAGCTTCCGGTGAAGCTGGTGGCGGTGGTGGGCGCGACCGAGAACCTGCCGAGCGGACGGTCGGTGAAGCCCGGGGACATCGTCACGGCGGCCAACGGGAAGACGATCGAGGTCAACAACACCGACGCCGAGGGCAGGCTCGTGCTGGCCGACTGCCTCTGCCACGCCGTCGAGCTCGGGGCGGAGCGGATCGTCGACCTGGCGACGCTCACGGGCGCGGTGATCATCGCGCTCGGCTCGACATACGCCGGACTGCTCAGCAACGACGACGAGCTCGCCGCACAGGTCCTCGGCGCCGGCGAGCGGAGCGGCGAGATCGCGTGGCGGCTGCCGCTGCACGAGGAGTACGACGAGCTGATCAAGGGCACGTACGGCGATCTGGACAACGCGCCGGAAGGGCGCAAGGCCGGCACGATCGTGGGCGCGACGTTCCTTGCGAACTTCATCGACAAGACGCCATGGGCGCACCTCGACATCGCCGGCTCGGCCTGGGATCTCGGGCGCGCATATGCGCCCAAGAGCGCGTCCGGCTACGGCGTGCGGCTGTTGGTCGAGCTGGCGCGCGCCTACTGCGCCTAGCTGCCGCGATCTGAGGAGAATGGCCCGATGGACTTCGACCTCTCCCCCGACCACGAGCTGATCCGGCGCACGGTCAGGGACTTCGCCGAGGGCGAGATCGAGCCGGTCGCCGAGGAGCTCGACCGGACGAAGGCGTTCCCGTACGAGATCGTGCGCAAGCTCGGCGAGCTGAACCTGATGGGGATCCCGTTCCCGCTCGAGTACGGCGGCGGCGGCGGGGATACGCTGGCGTACGCGCTGGCGATCGAGGAGCTCGCGAGGGTGGACTCCTCGGTGGCGATCACCGTGTGCGCCCACACGTCGCTGGGGACGCAGCCGATCTACCTGTTCGGCAGCGAGGACCAGAAGCGGAAGTGGCTGCCGCAGCTGTGCTCCGGCGAAAGGCTGGGCGCTTTCGGGCTGACCGAGCCGGATGCCGGCAGCGACGCGGGCAACACGCGCACCCGCGCGCGGCTGGACGGCGAGGAGTGGGTGGTGGACGGCGCCAAGCAGTTCATCACCAACGCCGGGACCGAGATCTCGGGGATGGTGTGCATCACGGCCGTGACCGGCGAGACGCCGGCGAATGAGACGGCGGACGAAGGGGGCGTCGCGGCGAGCGGGGGCGGGAAGGAGATCTCGAACATCATCGTCTCCAACGGGACACCCGGCTACGAGCAGGGCGAGCCGTACCGGAAGATGGGCTGGCACGCGTCGGACACGCGGCCGCTGACGTTCACCGACTGCAGGGTTCCCTCAGAGAACCTGCTGGGACCGCGGGGACAGGGGTTCAGGCAGTTCCTGCACATCCTCGACATCGGCCGGATCGGAGTCGCGGCGATGGGCGTGGGGCTCGCGCAGGGGGCGCTCGCGCAGGCGCTGAGCTACGCGAAGGAGCGCAAGGCGTTCGGCAGGCCGATCTCGAAGTTCCAGGCGATCCAGGCCAAGCTCGCGGACATGTCGGTCGAGATCGAGGCGGCGCGGATGCTGGTGCACAAGGCTGCGCTCCAGAAGGACGCGAACCGCAGCTTCACGCTGACCGCCGCCCAGGCCAAGCTGAAGACGGGCCGCCTGGCGGTTCGCTGCGCGGAGGAGGCCGTGCAGATACACGGCGGCTACGGCTACATCGAGGAGTACCCCGTGTGCCGCTTCTACCGCGACGCCAAGATCCTCACGATCGGCGAGGGCACCGACGAGGTCCAGCAGATGGTGATCGCCCGCGCGCTCGGGGCGTAGGAGGCTGTCTCAACGCCGGCAGCTGCGGTGACCGGCGCCGACGGCAGCCGACGCAGCAACAGGCTCACGGGTCTCCCGCAAAAGCCCGCACCCGGACACGCGAAACCGGCTGCAGCCTCGCCGCGCGGTCTCTCAGCGCCCTTCCAGCACCACCAGCGGGATCTCCCGCTCGGTGCGCCGGCGGTAGGCTTCGTAGCCGCCGTAGACGCCGACGACCAGCGGCCACAGGCGCTTGCGCTCCTCGGGGTCCGCCACGCGCGCGTGCACCTCGCGCCGGCGCGAGCCGACCTGGACGGTCGTGTCGGGGTTGGCCACGAGGTTGTGAAACCAGGCCGGGTTCTTCGGATAGCCGCCCTTGGAGGCGACGAGCACGAGGTTCTCGCCGTCGACCCCATAGACGAGCGGGCTGGTGCGCCGCTTCCCGCTCCTGGCGCCGACGTGGTCGAGCAGCAGCACGGGCGGCGCGCCGGGAAAGCGGTGACCGATCAGGCCGTGGCTGGCCCGGTAGATCGTCGCGTGGCCGCCCATCAACCGTCGCAGCAACGGCCAGTTGCGGTCGGCCCAGCTCAGGTAGTCGATCGCCATCGTGGCGCAATCTACCGGCAAGACGCGTCGACCGGCGGGCTGTATAGTTCCGGGCTGGTCCTGGGCCGCGTCTCTCGGGCGTGTGGAGGGGCGCCCTGGACAGCTGGCGGCGAACTGGGCAAGGAAGGGGTTCGACCTGATGCGTAATTGGAATCGGTCCGGGATGGTTCTGGGCAGCGTAGTTGCGGGAGCGCTGCTGCTCGGCGCACCCCTTACGAGCGCGAGCGCCACCCCGGGTGTCCACAACGGGCCCGGCGGCGAGACCGACGTCGACGCCTGCTCGGCCGCCGTGTCCGTCGGCTACGCGCACTGTCTTGCGCACTTCCGCACAGACGCATGGGCGAGGAGCCGCCGGCCGGTGGCGCGGGGGATCCGGCCGCCGGCGGCCACGCTCGGGAACAGCGGCGCCTACGATCCCGCCTTCCTGCGATCGGCGTACGACACACCGTCCGCGACGGGCGGCGTCGGGCAGACCGTGGCGATCGTCGACGCCTATGACGATCCCAACGCGTACAACGACATGGCCTACTACCGCTCCTTCTTCGGGCTTCCGGCCTGCTCGAGCTCAAGCGGATGCTTCCAGAAGGTCAACGAGAGCGGCGGGACGAGCAGCTATCCGTCCCGCAGCCCGAGCTGGGGGCAGGAGATCTCGCTCGACCTCGACATGGTCAGCGCCATCTGCCCCAACTGCCACATCCTGCTCGTCGAGGCGAGCACGAACTCCCTGGCAGACCTCGGCACGGCCGTGAACACGGCGGTCAAACTCGGAGCGAACGTGGTCACCAACAGCTACGGCGGCAGCGAGTACTCGGCGGAGACAAGCGACGCCACGGCGTATTACGCCCATGCGGGCGTGGCGATCACCGCGGCGTCAGGCGACAGTGGCTACGGCGTGGAGTTTCCCGCCGCGTCCCCCACCGTCACCGCAGTCGGAGGCACAACGCTGTATCAGGCCACGAACACGGGCGCGCGCAACGCGACCGAGGAAGCGTGGAGCGGAGCGGGCAGCGGCTGCAGCGCCTACGAGTCCCAGCAGAAGTGGCAGCTGGCGCTCGTACAGGAATACAGCCTGCTGGGGTGCAACGCGCGCATCGTCGCCGACGCCTCCGCCGTGGCGAACCCGAGCACCGGGGTGTGGGTGTATGACACGTACTCGAATCCCGGCTTTGAGATCTTCGGAGGCACGAGCGTATCCGCGCAGATCGTGGGCGCCGTGTACGCGCTGGCGGACAACGCGGCTCCGGCCGGCGAACCGAGCGCCTACCCCTACGGCGATCCGGCCGCCCTCAACTACATCCACGCCGGGAGCAACAGCGCCTGCGGAACGTATCTCTGCAACGCCGCAGACTCCGAACACTACAACGGGCCGACGGGGCTGGGAACGCCCAACGGCACCGCCGCCTTCACGGGCTCCAGCTCGCCGCCCTCCGGCCCGCCGAGCGCTCCGACCGGCCTGACGGCCAAGGCGGGAAACGCCCAAGTGCGCCTGTCGTGGAGCGCCCCCGGCTCGACCGGCGGCGCGGCGGTGTCATACCAGGTGTTCCGCGGCACGAGCGCCGGGGGTGAGGCCACGACGCCCATCGCCACGGGCGTGACGAGCACCAGCTTCACCGACAGCGGCCTGACCAACGGGACGGCGTACTACTACACGGTCAAGGCGGTCAACTCGGCCGGCGGCAGCGAAGCCTCCAACGAGGCGTCGGCCACGCCGGCGGCGCTGCCCGGCGCTCCACGGAACCTGACCGCCGCGACCTCCTCGACGAGGGGCGTCGCGCTCGCGTGGAGCGCGCCCGCCTCCAACGGGGGAGCCGCCGTAGCCGGATACGTGCTCTACCGCGGCACACGGTCCGGTCGCGAGACCGTCTACGGATCGGTCAGCTGCAGCGCGGCCTCCTGCACGTACAACGACAGCGCGACCAGGTCGGGCACCACCTACTACTACACGGTGGCCGCCGTCAATACGGTGGGAACCGGCCCCCAGTCGAACCAGGCGTCGGCCAGGGCCAGATAGCCGGCCTGGCCGTCGGCCAGAGCGAGACAGCCGGCCTGCTCGGCGACCCGCTCGCACTCTCGCTCACCGCCGCGACCCCCGCGACCCGCGCTCCAGCAGCGCCGTGGCGGCGCTCGCCGGGTCCAGACGCCGGGCGACGACCTCGTCGATGAGCCGCTTGAACTCGGCGTCCCCCCGGAGCTCGTCCTCCAGGCGCCGGCGCATCCGGGCGGTGGCTATCGCGAGCACCTCGCTGCGCAGGTTGCGACTACGTCGCTCCTGCAGGGTGCCCGCGGCGAGGATGTGCGCGCGGTGCTCGTCCAGGCGCGCCACCAGCTCGGGGATGCCCGTCCCGTGGACCGCCTCGGTCTTGACGATCGGCACGCGCCAGCCGGCGCGCACCTCGTCCCCGGAGCGCTCGAGATTGGCCAGCGAGAGCACGCCGCGGATCTCGCGGACCATCGTGTCGGTGAGCGGATGATCGGCCTTGTTGATGACGATCACGTCGGGGATCTCCATCACGCCGGCCTTGAGCGCCTGGATCGAGTCGCCGGAGCCGGGCATCAGCACGAGCACGATCGTGTCGGCGTGGTCGATGATGTCGATCTCGGCCTGGCCGACGCCGACGGTCTCGACGAACACGTCTTCGCGCCCGGCCGCGTCGAGCAGCAGGGCCGCCTGCAGCGCCGCCTCCGACAGGCCGCCGAGGGCGCCGCGGTTGGCCATCGAGCGGATGAACACGCCGGGGTCCAAGAAGTGCTCGCCCAGGCGGATGCGGTCGCCGAGCAGCGCCCCCTGGGTGAAGGGCGAGGAGGGGTCGATCGAGAGCACCCCCACCGTGCGCCCAGCCTCGCGCCTGGCCTTCGTCAGCGCTCCGATCAGCGTGGACTTGCCGACGCCCGGCGGCCCGGTGAAGCCGACGACCGCGGCCTTGCCGGTGTGCGGGTAGACCTCGCGCACGAGCGCCCAGCCCTCGGGGCGGTCGTCCTCGACGAGCGAGATCCCACGCGCGAGCGCGCGGCGGTCGCCGGCGAGCAGGCGTTGGGCGAGCGTTGCGTCGGTCATCGCGGCGCAATCATCGCAGGGCACTACGATGCGACGCGATGGAGCCCTCGCTCGCCGATCCCGCCATGCAGGCGCCCTCCGAGGAGATCGCAGACGCGCTGCGGCGGGCGCCCGAGAAGCTGCACGGCGGGCCGTTGACGCTGCTGCGGTTCATGCGCGCGAACAACATGCTCAGCCGCCACTACGCGAGGCTGCTGGTGCGCTACGCGCTGCTTCGGCTGCGCTTCGGAAAGCGCCTGCAGACGGACGGGATCTGCTTCGTCTGCCCGGGCGTGAAGCTCGAGATCGGACCAGCGGCGACGCTTCGCATCGGCCGCTGGGCGTGGATCGGGCACGGCAGCAAGATCAGGGTGCACGAGGGCGAGGTCAGCATCGGCGCGAAGACGGTGATGGGCCAGGAGTGCACCATCTCGGCATACCAGCGCGTGGAGATCGGGCGCGAGTGCATCGTCGCCGACCGCGTGATGCTGATCGACTTCGACCACGGCATCGTCGAGGTCGAGCGGCCGATCCGGCTGCAGGGCATCTACAAGCGCGACATCCGGGTCGGGCACAACGTCTGGATCGGCTACGGCGCCTGCATCCTGCGCGGGGTGAGCGTCGGGGACAACAGCATCGTGGGTACGAGCGCGGTCGTGACCGGGGACGTGCCGGAGAACGCGATCGTGGGGGGCATCCCGGCGCGGGTGATCCGCATGCGCGAGGCGCCCCGCTCGATGCGCTGGGAGTGAGCGGTCATATGCGCCGGGGTGAGCGGGGTCACGGCGCGAGCAGCAGCGAAGGGTCGGCGTGGACGGCCAGCTCGCGCAGGCCGGTGAGATCCGCGCCGGGGCCTTCTTCGAGCGCGCGGGAGAGCGCGGCGCGATGCCCCTCGAAGCGCTCGCGGGCGTACGGGACGGCCAGGCCGCGAGAGACCATGAAGGCCCAGTCGCTCGACTGCAGCGCGAGCAGCTCGCGGACGGCGGCCGGGCCCGCGATCCCCGACACGGCCGCGGCCAGCGTCTGCAGCTCGGCCGCGCGCGCGGCGAACGCCAGCTCGGCGACGGCTGGACCGGACCAGGTGCCCAGGTCGTTGTCCCGGCCCCAGCTGCTGGGCGGCGAGTCCTCCCAGGTCCACGCTCGCTCCGAGCCGGCGCGCGCCTCCGCGGGCGCGCGCAGCTCGGCGACGGGCAGAGGCTCGAAGCGCTCTATGGCGTCGTCGAGGCGCACGAGCTCGAGGCCCCGAGCGGCGCTCTCGGAGATGACGGCCTGCAGCCAGGCGAGCCCCTCGTACCACCAGTGCCCCAGCAGCTCGGTGTCGAGCGCGCACACGGCGAGCCCGCCGCCGGGCAGCCCGGCGCCCTCGCCGGCCAGGCGCTGCAGCGTGCGATCGACGAAGTCCGCGGCGTGCAGCCGTGCGCGCGAGCGCGCGCGCTCGAAGTCGTAGCCCTCGCCGCCGTTGGCCCACGGGTTATGGTGGTGGACGGTATGGCGGTGGTAGTCGCGGTAGACGTCGTCCGCGGGATAGCCCGAGTCGCTCCACACGAGCGAGATCAGCGAGCGGTCGATCGGGAAGAGCACGATGCCCGAGTCGGACAGCAGCGGCCGCAGGTTCTCGCGCGCGGCGCGTCCGAGGCGGCGGGTGAGCTCCACGCAGGTGGCACGCACGCCCGCGGCCGCGAGGATCGGCTCCAGATGGGGCGCATGGGCGCACTCGGGCAGCCAGAAGCCGCCTCGCCAGCCCTGGTCGAAGCGGCTGCGATGGGAGGCGATGCCGGTCTGCGCCTGCAGACGCGCGCAGGCGTCGGTCGCCAGCAGCGGCAGGACGGCGTGGGTGGCGGACGAGGTCCAGGAGACGTGCGGCGAGAGCGCTCCCAGCAACTCGCCGCCGCGCGCGGCGAAGCGCTCGAGGGCGTGCTCGTAGTCCGCGCTCCACGCGCGCTGCAGCTCGGCGGCGAGCTTTGGATGGCCGCCGGCGCGCAGCCCGGCGGCGTCCTCCCCATGGGTGAACCGGCGGGTCTCCTGCACGAAGCGGCGGAAGCGCTCCTCCAGGCCGGGCGCGGAGAGCTGGTCACAGAGGACGGGCGTGAGCGAGAGCGTCAGCGGCGCATCGCCCGAGTCGAGCAGGTCGAGCAGGGGCAGGTAGCAGCCGCAGATCGCCTCCCACAGCCACTCCTCCCCGAACGGCCAGGTGCCGAACGACTCGACGTAGGGCATGTGGGTGTGCAGCACGATCGCCAGCGCGCCACTCGCGCGCGCGCCGCGTCCGGGCCGCGGGCCGGACGCGGCCGAGCCCCCGCCCGGGCTGCTCACGGCCGGCAGACCGCGACGAAGTCGAGCGCCCGATCCAGCTCGGCAGAGGCGGCCGGGCGCAGCCTGAAGTCGGACGCGGCGATCGCCGGGGTGAAGCGGTCGTAGAAGAGACGCGTCACGCCCAGGCGCCGATGGACGGGGTCCCAGCCGGCGCGGAGCGCGAGCTCGTGCACGCGCAGCTTGCGCGCGTGAAAGAGCCCGTGGAGCTCCACGGAGGGAAAGACGCCGCGACAGAGTCGCTCGAACTCCTCCGCGCGGTACTCGTGGACGTGCCACGGGTTGTCCGAGCGCGCGGCCCCCTGCGGCGCGAGCGTGAGCACGTTGGGCGTGGAGACGAAGACGGTCCCCACGTCACCCACCAGCGAGCCGAAGTGCTCGAGCACCGAGGCGGGGTTCTGGACGTGCTCGATCGTCTGCAGGAACACGACGGAGTCGGCCGGCTGGCAGAACGTCTCGACCAGGTCCCGCACGAAGCGGAGATTGGGACGGGTGTAGCGCAGGCGGGCGTGCTCGAACGCTTCGGGGTTGGCGTCGATCCCTACGACCTCGGCGGCGACGCGCGCGAGCAGATCCGAGCCATAGCCCTCGCCGCAGGCCATGTCGAGCACGCGCAGCCCCTCCACGCGCGCCGCGATCCACTCATACACCGCGAGGTGGCGGCGAAACCAGTAGTTCTCGGCCGGAACGTCCGGGAGGGTGCGCTCTCCCGTGAGCGCGAGCGGCGGCACGCCGGGAGGCTGGTCGCGCTGCTCGTGAGGGTTGGCCCCTAAAAGGGACGAAGCGGCCACGGCGCGCGAGTATACGAGCGCTAGTGTCTGCCGCCATGCTCGGCCTCAGGCACGCCCGCCACATCCCACCGCCGCGCGCTTCCCGGACCGCGAGGCTCGCGGCGACGCTCGGCGCCGCCGCGGCGACGCTGATCGCGCTGGCGGGCTGTGGCAAGGCGGCCCCCGAACAGCAGAGCGGCGCGGGCGTCGAAACGGTCGTGGTGAAGATCGGCGCGGCGGGCACGGCGGCCACGGCCACGCGCAACACGACACGGCTGGGCGGCGCCGACGCCGTGGCCGACGCCGCCGCGGTCGCACGGGCGGCCTACCCGGGCTTGACGGCTGACACCCGCCCGCAGGCCGTGGTCCTCGCCGACACGGGCGACTGGCCGGCGGCGCTCGCCGCCTCCGCGCTGGCGAGCGCGCCGCTGGGCGCGCCGCTGCTGTACGCCGAAGGGCAGAAGCTGGGGCAGGCGAGCGTGCGTGCGCTGCATGCGCTGCGCCCGACGGGAGCGAGCGCGCTCGGCGGCGCGCAGGCGCTGTTGCTGGGCGCGTCGATCGAAGCTCCCAGCGGCTACCGCGCGCGCGGGACAAGCCTCCGCGACCCCTATTCGCTGGCGGCGTCGGTCGCGCAGCTGCTCGCGATCGTGCGCGGAGCGAGCCCCCGTCAGGCGATCGTCGTGGCCGCGGACGGGCCACCGGCGCTGGCGATGCCCGCGGCGGGACTGGCGGCCGAGAGCGGCGCGCCGATCCTGTTCGTGACCGCAAGCGGCGTCCCGGCGGCGACCGCCGCGGCGCTGAAGAGCCTCGGCCGGCCGGCGATCTACACCGTCGGGTCCACGGCGATCGGCGAACGGACGCTCGCCCAGCTCGGGAGGTTCGGCACGGTCAAGCGTGTCGAGTCCAGGGCGGGCGAAGACGCCACCGCGGCGGGCAACGCGATCGCGGTCTCGCGCTTCACCGACGGATCGTTCGGCTGGGGGGTCCTGGAACCGGGACACGGGCTCGTGTTCGCCAACGCGGGGCGCCCGTTCGACGCGCCCGCGGCGGCGATCCTGTCCGCCACGGGGGACTACGCGCCGCTGCTGCTGCTCGAAGACGCCGGCCGGGTGGGGCCCGCGCTGGGCTCCTACCTGAGCGACATCCAGCCGGCCGCGCCCCGATCGCAGCCGGCCAGGGGCGTCTACAATCACGGCTGGCTGATCGGCGACGAGCGCGCGATCGCGCAGGGCACGCAGGCCGAGCTCGACGCGCTGCTCGAGATCGCGCCGCACAGCTCGCCCGGCGAAGGCGCCCAGTCGGGCGAAGGACCGGTGGCCACGACAGGATGATCCCCACACCACTCGACCACCCCCGTCCCACCTGCACATGAGTCAGGCCGAAGATTCCGACCTGCCGCGCTCCGGGCAGGCGCACGAAGTGACCGTCGAGGACGTGCGCCGGCTGATGGGCGCGTCCACCCCCCACTTCGCGCTGCAGCTGCGCGACCGCATCGCGCGCCTGATAGCCGACCTCCCCCCGGACCACCCGGCGCGCGCGGAAGGGGAGCGCGAGATCGCCCGCCTGCAGCGCCTCGGGCTCGAAGGCGAGACGCGCGGCGAGGCGGCGGACACCGGCGAGCGGCCGCTGCCCTCGCTCGGGGCCTCCCTCAGCGCCGGCTGATCACGCGCGCGCGGGCGGCGAGGAAGCGGGCGCGCCAGAGCTTGAAGAGCACGGCGAACAGCGCCACATCGACAGCGAGCAGGCCGACGTTGAACAGGCGCGGGACCGTCGTGAACGTGGACACGCCGAGCACGAGGACCGAGTCGAAGACGAGCACGGGCAGGAGCGCCAGCATCAGCGTGTGCGAGCGATAGCCGGCGCGATGCTCGCGCAGGACCACCTCGAACGTGCCGAGCGCGACGGCCCCGAGACCCGCCAGCAGGACGGGGCCGCCGCTGGAAAGCCCGCCGCCGGAAGCCCGCTGCAGGCCGACGACCGTGCCGATCGCCCCCACCAGGATCAGCATCTCCGACAGCGGCCATGGATGCCACGGCGCCTGCGGGCGCTCGCCCACGGACAGCGGATCCCTGAAGGGACGGGGCTCGCGCGCGGGCTTGCGCGCGCGGCGCGCGTCTCGCTTGATGGCGGTCTTCTGCGCTTCCTCCGATCCGGTGTCCCGTGTCCCGGCGGCGATCGCCTGCGACGCCTCCTGCGCTCCCACCTGGGCCGGGCGGCGCTTGCGGGAGCGCCCGCGACGACGATTCCTGCTGCGAGGGCTGGCCACGGCGTCAGGCGCCAGACCGGGGTTCTACGCGCAGCCGCATGGGCGTCGATCGTAGCGCCATACGGCAAGTGCCCACGATGGCGACGAGCGGCTCCCATCGTGGGCGGCCCCTATGCTGGACGCGTGTCCGCCTCCTCGTCGCCATCGCCCGTCCCGACGCCCGGCGGCGGGATCCCGGGCAGCGAGTTGCCGGGCCCGTACGGCGTTGGCGAGTACGCGGCGGCGCTGCGCGGCAAGCTGCGCTCGTTCGCGAAGGTGCAGCTCGTCGGCGAGCTGGTCAACCTGCGCCCCTCCAGGGCGCGCGTGTACTTCGAGCTGCGCGACGCGCGCGGCGCGATCCCCTGCGCGGTGTGGCTGAAGGACTGGGAGGCGATCCTCGCCCGCGCCGGCGAGTCCCCGGCCGAGGGGGTGCAGGTGGTGGTCGCCGGCGGCTGCGACTTCTATCCGGGCAGCGCGAGCGCCTCTCCGGGCTTCTCGTTCGCCGTCGGCGACCTGCGGGTCGCGGGCGAGGGCGACCTGCTCGCGCGCATCCAGCGCCTGCGCAAGCAGCTCGACGCCGAGGGACTGCTGACGCCGCAGAAGCTCTTGCCCAGACCGCTCCTGCCGCGCACCATCGGGGTCGTGACGGGCGAGGGCGGCAAGGCGCGCGACGACATCCTCGCGGCGCTCGCGCGGCGAGGCTGGGCGGGACGGATCGTGTGGGGGTTCGCGCCCGTGCAGGATCGCCATGCGGCGCCCCTGATCGCGCGCGCGCTGGGAGACCTCGCGGCCCTCGGCGACGTCGATGTGGCGATCGTCGCGCGCGGGGGCGGCTCGCTGGCCGACCTGCTGTGCTTCTGCGAGGAGTCGCTGTGCCGCACCGTCGCGCTGCTGGCTGTGCCCGTGATCGCGTCGGTCGGGCACCACACCGACAGGACACTGCTCGACGACGTCGCGGCCGTCAGCTGCTCCACCCCCACGCACGCGGCCGAGGTCGCGGTCGGCTTGGACTGCGCGCGCGCTCGCATCGACCTTGCGCGGGCGGCAACGCGGGTGCGGGCGCAGGGGAGCAGGGCGGTGATCGCGCGGGCCCGGGCGCTCGGGGCACACTCGCGCGCGCCGTCCGCCCACCTCGCCCGCCAGCGCGCACGGCTGCACCAGCGCCTGCGCGAGGTCCGGGCCGGCTCGCGCCGGAGGATGCAGACCGAGCGCGAGCTGACCAGGCGGCATGCCCTGGTGCTCAAGCGAAAGGCCGATTCCGCCCTGCTGGACTGCCGCACGCGGCGTTCGCACGAGCTGCAGCGACTGGCGCTGGCGCTCGCGGGACACGATCCGCAGCGCACGCTCGAGCGCGGGTACGCGCTCGTGCAGTCCGAGCACGGGGAGCCGATCGCCACCGCGGCCGCGGCGAGACGGGCGGGCGACGTCAGACTGCGCTTCGCCGACGACACGGTCCCGGCGAGGATCGCCGAGCGATGAGCGACGCCGCTCCCGAGACCGAGCCCCAGGCGCAGCAAGCCGCGGCACAGGGCTATGAGGCCGCCGCCGCGCGGGTCGAGGAGATCATCAGGCGACTGGACTCCGGCGAGGCGAGCCTGGGCGAGACGCTCGAGCTGGTCAAGGAGGGCAAGGCGCTGATCGAGCTGTGCGCCGGCGAACTGGAGGCGGTCGCGGGGGCCTTGGAGGAGCTGCGCCTGGACGAGCTCGTGGCCAGGCTCGAAGGCGAGGCCCCGAAGAGGTCGGGCGCCAGCCCGACCGGTCACGACGGGCTCGGAAGCCCGGCGTCACCATCAAAGGGCGAGACAGGAGGTCCCGCCGAGGTATGACTACCTGGGAGCTGCTCGCGGGCCTGCCCGTGGAGATCGACGGCTACGAGCTGCAGGGGCTGGGAGAGACCGTGTCGAGCGAGTTCGAGCGCAAGAGCACGATCGTCAAGCTGCGCGGAGGCGGCGAGGAGGGCCACGGCGAGGACGTCACCTACGACGCGGTCGACCACGAGATCTTGCAGGCCGCCGGGCCGACGCTTGCGCTGGCGGGCTCCTACACCCTCGCCTCCTTCACCGAGCGTCTCGCGGAGCTCGAGCTGTTCGGACAGCCGCCCCAGCGCGAGGTCTCGCAGAGCTACCGGACCTGGGCGTTCGAGTCTGCGGCGCTCGACCTGGCGCTGCGCCTCGCCGGCACGAGCCTGCACGAGGCGCTCGCGCTCGAGTGCCGGCCGGTGCAGTTCGTCGTGTCGCTGCGCCTCGGCGAGCCGCCGAGCATCGAGCCGGTGCGCCGGCGCCTGCAGCTGTACCCGTGGCTGCGCTTCAAGCTCGACCCGACCAGCTCGTGGGACGACGAGCTGATCGCGGCGCTGGTGGCGAGCGGAGCGGTGGAGTCCGTCGACTTCAAGGGCTACTACTCCGGCTCGATCGTCGACCAGCCGCCGGACCCGGCGCTCTACGCGCGCGTGGCCGCGGCGTTTCCGCACGCCTGGATCGAGGACCCGGCGCTCACCCCGGAGACCGATGCGGCGCTCGCCGCGCACCGGGAGCGCTTCTCGTGGGACGCGCCGATCCACTCGATCGCCGACATCGAGGCCCTGAAGTATCCGCCGGAGATGGTCAACGTCAAGCCCTCCAGGCTGGGCGGCCTGAAGAGCCTGCTCGACACCTTCGACTATTGCAAAGCCCACGGAATCGGCAACTACGGGGGCGGCCAGTTCGAGCTGGGCGTCGGCCGCGGCCAGATCCAGTACCTCGCGTCGCTGTTCCACGCCGACGCGCCCAACGACGTGGCGCCGACCGGCTTCAACCTGCCCGATCCGCCGCCCGGCCTGCCGTCCAGCCCGCTGGATCCGGCGCCGTCGGAGCGGGGCTTTCGCTGGGGCTAGGAGCCGTCGAGGGTATCTTCAAGGCCGAGGCGGCCGTTCGGCCGGAGCGCCCTTCGTGCCGCAACTTCCGTCCCGCCGTCCTGTTTGCGACGGCATAGCGGCTAATACCAGCGCGAGGAGTGTCCGTGGCAGGCGCAGGAGCCGACAAGCGATCCGTGATCTTCGCCGCAGCAGCCGTCTCGCTGCTGTGTCTGCTCGCGCAGGCCCCGCCGGCGGGGGCCGCGACCAACCCGGGCGGCACAGCGCCCGCGGGTGGCGCCGCGCCGGCAGGGGGCGTGAGCACGCCGACCGCAAGCCCGCACGTCAAGACGGTGCGGATAGCGAGCGTGAAGTGCGTGCCCGTCGGCAGATGCAGCGCCAACCCCCGCCAGGTGTCGCTCCGCGGGACGCTGCTGATCGCGGGCCCGGGGCTGGCGAGCGGCATGGTCGTCGCCTTTCCGCGCACGCCCGGCGCGCGCATCAGCCGCGCCTCGCCGGGCGCGCGCCTGCGCAAGACGGCGGCGGGGCTGGAGGTGACCGTGCCGGCGAGCGCGCACTCGGGGAACATCATGGTGCTGCTCGGCAAAGGCCGACACACGAGCTCCTACGGGCCGATCTCGATCGTGCGCTACGCGCTGCACCCGCCCGCGCCGAAGGACCCGCCGCAGCCCGTCAGCACCGCGCCCGGCGGCAGCGCCTTCGAAGGGCAGGGCATGTGGATCTGGTATCTGAGCCAGTCAAACGGCGGCAGCCTCCCCGCGATCGTCGCCCAGGCCCACGCCGCGGGCGTGACCACCCTGTTCGTCAAGAGCTCGGACGGATCGAGCAGCTACTGGAGCCAGTTCAGCCCCGCGCTCGTGAGCCAGCTCCATGCGAGCGGGCTGAAGGTGTGCGCGTGGCAGTACGTGTACGGGACGAACCCCGCCGGCGAGGCGAGCCTCGGCGCGAAAGCCGTCGCCAGCGGCGCGGACTGCCTGGTGATCGACGCCGAGGCCGAGTACGAAGGGCGCTACGGCGCGGCCCAAACCTACGTCGCCGACCTGCGCGCCAAGATCGGGCCGGGTTACCCGCTGGGGCTGGCGTCGTTCCCGTACGTCTACTACCACACGTCCTTCCCCTACTCGGTCTTCTTGGGGCCGAACGGCGCGCAGTTCAACGCGCCGCAGATGTACTGGAAGGACATCGGCGTCTCGGTCGACACCATCTACGCGAACACGTACATCGCCAACAGGATCTACGGCCACCCGATCATGCCGCTCGGCCAGACCTACAACCGCCCCTCGAACGCCGAGCTCGTGCGCTTCCGCGCGGAGGCCGTGGACTACGGCGCCACGGGGCTGTCCTGGTGGGACTGGCAGGAAACGCCGGGCGGCGAGTGGACCGCGCTGGCGGCGCCGCTGAGCCCGTTGACGAGCGTGACCCCGAATCCGGGCTACAGCGAACTGGCGCAGGGCAGCCGGGGCGATCCGGTGCTGTGGATGCAGGAGCACCTGGCGAGCGCGATTCCAGGCCAGGCGACGACGGGCATCTTCGACGCGACCACGACGGCCAACCTGAAGCGATTCCAGGCCGCGCACGCGATCGCGCCCAGCGGCAAGACCGAAGCGGCGACCTGGCAGGCGCTGCTGGCCCTCCCGCCGGTCTCGGTCAGCTGGACCGGCGGAGGACCCTCTGGCGCGTGATAGCCGGCGCGATGCTGCGTCCTCCCTCCCTCGTGTGCGTAGCACACTTCGGTCGGTGCGTCCTTACCGATCGGAGATCGACGGGATCTCCGATCGGCCAGCATGGCTCTCGCGCGCCAGAGACGCCGGATGAGTATCTAGACGCGCTGGATCAGGGTTCCGGTGCCGAGCCCGCCGCCGCAGCACATCGTCACGAACCCGATCTCCTTGTCGGAGCGCTCGAGCTCGTGCAGCAGCGTCGTGATCAGGCGCGCGCCGGTCGAGCCGAGCGGATGGCCGAGGGCCATCGCGCCGCCGTTGACGTTGACGCGGTCCATGTCGGGGCTCAGCTCGCGCCGCCAGGCCGCGAGCACCGGAGCGAACGCCTCGTTGATCTCGATCAGGTCGATGTCGTCGATCGACATGCCGTTGCGGTCGAGGATCTTGCGCGTGGCCGGGATCGGACCCTCGAGCATCTTCACCGGGTCGCAGCCGACGGTCGTCTGGTCGATTATCCGCGCGCGCGCGGTCAGCCCGAGCGCCTTGGCCTTCTCGGCGGCCATCAGCAGCACCGCGGAGGCGCCGTCGGAGATCTGCGAGGAGTTGCCCGCGGTGATCTTGCCGTCGGGCTTGAACGCCGGCTTCAGCTGCGACAGGGTCTCGAGGTTGGTGTCGGGCCGGATGCCCTGGTCGGCGACATAGGTGTCGCCGTTGACCTGAAACGGGACGATCTCGCGCTCGAAGCGACCCTCCTCGGTGGCCTGATGCGCGAGCCGGTGCGAGCGCACGGCGAGCTCGTCGAGCTCCGAGCGGGGGACCTCCCACTGGTCGGCGATCATCTCCGCGCCGAGGCCCTGGCCGACGATGTTGTGCTTGGCCATCAGCTCGGGGGTGAAGGCGAAGCCGAAGTCTTCCTGGGTCTTCATGCCGGCGGCGAACGGGAAATGACCCATGTGCTCGACGCCGCCGCCGATCATCGCGTCGTGGACGCCCGCGGCGATCAGGGCGCTGGCGAAGTTGACGGCCTGCTGAGCCGAGCCGCACTGACGGTCGACGGTCGTGCCGGGAGTCTCGATCGGCAGGCCCGCCTGCAGCCAGGCGTTGCGCGCGATGTTGAAGCCCTGCTCGCCGAACTGCTGCACGCAGCCCGCGATCACGTCCTCGACCTCGCTCGCGTCGATGCCGGCGCGCGAGATGACCTCGGTGTAGCACTTGCCGAGCAGATCGTTGGGGTGGGTGTCCTTGTAGTAGCCCTTCTCCTTGTGCCCGCGGCCGATCGGCGTGCGCACAGCCTCGACGATCACGACCTCGCGGCCCTCTGGTTGCCTCATGACTGGAAGTCCTCCTGAATCGCGTCTGTTGCGGTTGCGGTCTGGTTGCGGTCCGTTGCGTAACGTCTGCTGCGCGGAGATGGCATGCGCGGCACGCGGCGACGGGTCCTGAGGCGCCGCGCAGGGACGCTCAGAGCCCGCATCCCGTACTCTACCGCGCCCATCAACGATTAGATTGACCAGTCAGTCAACGGAGCTTCGAACCCGATGAACGAGAGCCTCGCGATAGTCGGCAGCGGCGCGATCGCCTGCGGCCTTGCGGCGACCGCGGCCCACCACGGGCCGGTCCTGGTGCTCGCGCGCTCGGACAGCTCGGCCGAGCGGGCCAAGCAGGCGGTCGAGAAGACGCTCGACCGGCTGGGCGCCGAGATCGACCCGGAGCACGTGCAGGTCGTGACCGACCGGGACGCGCTCGCGGGCGCCGGCTTCGTGGTGGAGGCCGTGGTCGAGGACCACGACGTCAAGGCGAAGCTGCTGGGCGAGCTGGACGGCGTCCTGGAAGCGGAGGCGATCCTCGCGAGCACGACCTCGTCGCTGTCGATCGAGCGGCTCGCGCGAGCGAGCGGGCGCGAAGATCGTTTCGTCGGGCTGCACGTGTTCAACCCGGTGACGAAGATGAAGCTGGTCGAGCTGATCTTCCCGGCCGCAGCCACCGCCGAGACGCGCAGACGGGCGCTGGAGCTGTGCGAGACGTTCGAGAAGGTCCCCGTCGAAGTGCCCGACGTGCCCGGGTTCGTCGTCAACAGGCTGCTGTTCCCGTACCTGTTCGGAGCCGTGCGGCTGCTGGAAGAGACGGGCATCGATCCGGCCAGCGTCGACACCTGCATGAAGCTCGGCGCGGGCCACCCGATGGGACCGCTCGCGCTGCTCGACCTCGTCGGCCTGGACGTGTCGAAGGCGATCGGCGAAACGATCGGCGAGCCCGTGCCCGATCGCCTCGAGCAGCTGATCGGCGAGGGCGCGCTCGGGCGCAAGAGCGGGCGCGGCTTCCACAGCTACTGACCGCAGCGCCGCCCGCCCGGTGGGCGAGGACCGGCCGCCGCCGAGGAGCCGTCGCCGCCGAGGAGTCGTCGCCGCCGAAGAGCCGTCGCCACCGAAGAGCCGTCGCCACCGAAGAGTCGTCGCCGCCGAAGAGTCGTCGCCACCGAAGAGCCGTCGCCGCCGAAGAGCCGTCGCCGAGTGTGTGACGTTTCTCACCTGAGAATTTATGAACTCTGAGGTGACTTTTAGCTGGCATTCATCAACTTCGAGATACTCGTAACTGCGACACAGAGTCGCAATGCACACCCGCCTCCTCCCAGTGCGCACTGTCCGGCCCGCTCCCCCCGCGGGCCGGACGTGTTTTTTGGGGAGACAACCGCGCGGAGACCCCGCATATCGGTTGGTGTCGCCGGTCTCCCGACGGGCTGGCCGAGCAGAGAGCGCGCATCCGCCGATCCGGAGCGTAGGGCTGGCGACGAGGGGAGCTTCAGGACTCGGGCGAGGACTGAGCGCGATCGCTTTCGCGGCGCGGCGGCCGGCGGCCGGCGCGGATGCGGACCGCGTCTATGCGGTTGTCGCGCACGGACTCGACCCGGATCGAGAACCCGTCCGCATGGACCGTGTCCCCACGCCTGGGCAGGCGGCCGAGCTCGGCGAACACGAAACCGCCGACCGAGTTGTACGCGTCGGAGTCGACCGGCAGGTGCAGGCCGTAGTCGGCGAGGTCGGTGATCGCGACGTGGCCGCGCACGAACCAGTCGCCGTTGGCCAGCTGCCTGACCTCGCCGGCGGCCGGGTCGGTCTCGTCGGCGATCTCGCCGACGACCTCCTCGACGATGTCCTCGACGGTGACGATCCCGACGACGCGCCCGTACTCGTCGACGACGACCGCCATCGAGGTGCGCTGGCGCTGCAGGTCGGCGAGCAGGTCGTCCAGCGGCTTGGTCTCGGGCACGATCGGCGCGTCGTGCACGATCGGCGCCACCGACGCGTGCGGCCCCTCGCGCATCAGCCGGTCCGCGAGCGCGCTCGCGTGCACGAGCCCGTGGACGCGGTCGCGGTTTTCGTCTTCGGTCACGATCAGCCGCGTGTGGCCTGAGGAGATGCACCGTTGCAGCGCGGTCTCGACGTCCTGGGAGCTGTCGACCGTGACCACGGCCGGAATCGGCGTCATCACCTGGCGCGCCTCCTGCTCGTGCAGGTGGAACACGCCCGTCAGCATGCCCGCCTCGCCGGGGTCGAGGTGTCCGCCGGCGTAGGACTCGGCGATCAGTCGCTTGAGCTCGTCCGGCGAACCGCCGCGGCGCTCGAAGCTGATGTCGATCCCCATCAGCCCGAGAAGCCGTCCGGCGACGGCGGTCAGCGCGAGGATGAACGGGCGGAACAGCACGCTGAAGCCCTGCAGCGGCCTTGCGACCCGCCGCGCGACGACCTCGGCGCGATCGATGGCGTAGAACTTCGGCACCATCTCGCCGGCGATCAGCAGCGCGATCGTGATCAGCAGGAACGACACGGTCGCCGAGACGGCGACGGCCAGGCCGTGGCTGACGGTGTCGCCGAACACGCCTTTCAGGACGCTCGCGAGCGCGGGCTCGCCGAGCGCGCCGACGGCGATCGCGCTCATCGTCATCCCGATCTGGACGGCGGAGATGTACTCGTTGATGTTCCCGATCTGCTCGAGCGCGAGCCCGGCGCCGCGCGCGCCTTCCTCGCGCATGACCTCCAGCCGCGACCGGCGGGAGCGCACGAGCGCGTACTCCGCGACCACGAAGAACGCGTTCACCCCGACCAGCACGGCCGTGAGGATGAGCTTGAGCCCGTTCACGCCGAGGCGCCGCCCATCGGGGCCACGCTACTTCGGTGAGGTTCTTCGTCGTCGTTCATCGCTAGCCGACATCTCAACGGTAGCAAGGGGGCTCGTCGGAAGCGAACGGCCGCTGCGGCCCTCAGACGAGACGGTCGATCCGAGCGGCGAGCTCGAAGTCGGCCTCCGTCACGCCCCCCTGCGAGTGGGTCGAGAGCGTCAGGCGCACCTTGTTCCAGCCGTGCACGAGCATGTCCGGGTGGTGGTTCAGCTCCTCTGCCGCCTCAGCCACGCGATTCACGAACGCGATCGCGCCCGCGAAGTCCGCGAGCTCGAAGTCGCGCGCGATCGCATCGCCCTCGTGCCTGCGCCACTCGCCGCCGGAGAGGCGCCGCTCGATCTCCGCGTCGCCGAGCAATGTCATCGCAGGCCGAGCCTATCGCGATCGCCGTGCCCAGACCCGCGGCTGTTGCCGATGGGTCCTGGAGTCGGCTCACGGTTCGAGATTGAGCGGGTTCTGCTGGCTCGGCCCCGCGGTTTCGACCTCGCTCGACTTCGACGTCGCCAGCGAGCCCGCGACCGCCGCCGCTCCGATCGCCGCGCATCCGGCC
This sequence comes from Solirubrobacteraceae bacterium, assembly GCA_035632775.1. Taxonomy (GTDB): domain Bacteria; phylum Actinomycetota; class Thermoleophilia; order Solirubrobacterales; family Solirubrobacteraceae; genus Palsa-744. The sequence goes on from DASQGE010000014.1 coordinate 52,302, forward strand.
AGCGCGAGCGCCTGCGCGCGATAGCGGGCGCCGAGTTGGATCACCAGCGCCGCCAGCGCGCCTCCGATCAGGCCGCCGATGTGCCCACCCCAGGAGATCCCGGGCACGGTGAAGCTGAAGATCAGGTTGATCAGGATCAGCATGCCCACCCCACTCTGCATGATCGGGATCTGGCGCGCGCGCATCTCCACCGCCGCCGCCCCCATGATCCCGAACACCGCGCCCGACGCGCCGACGGTCAGATCGTGGGGCGCCACCAGCAGCGCCCCGAGCGAGCCCGTCAGCAGCGACACGGCATAGATCACGCCGAACTTGACGTGCCCGAGCGCGGGCTCGAGCATCGTGCCCAGGTAGTAGAGCACCAGCATGTTGAAGCCGATGTGCAGGAGGTTCTCGTGCAGGAACCCGCTCGTCACCAGCCGCCACCACTGGCCGTGGGCCACGCCCTGACCGGCCAGCTGGGGCAGTTCGCTGCTGCCGAGCAGCGCGCCTTTCAGGTAGGTGCTGTTGCCGGCGCCGCCGCCGTTCAACGTCAGGTTGCCCTCCGTCAGGAACGCGATCACGTTGATCGCGATCAGCGCGTACGTCACCTGGGGCACGCTCGCCATGTCGCGCATGCGCACCGTTTTCGTGCGCTGTCTCGAGCACTCCGGACAGCGCATCCCCACCGGGGTCGGCGTCATGCAGTCCGGACAGATCGGTCGCCCGCAGGATGAGCACGACACGCCCGTCTCGCGCGAGGGATGGCGGTAGCAGGTGGCCATGTCCGCGCAGAGCCTATCTACGCGGGCCCCACCCGCCCAGCGCAACCGGCTCGAGCCCCGCGATGCGCCGAGCCGAGACAGGCCCGGCAGGCTCCCCGCTCAACGGTCGCCCAGCAGCCGCCGCGTCTCGCGGCTCAGGTCCTTCAGCGTGCGCCCGGCCGTCGCTCGCGCGCCGTCGACGATCCCGCCGCTCGAGACGTTCGCGTGCGCGCGCCTGCGCGCGCGCAGCAGCACCAGCGCCGCCCCCGCCGCGCTCCCCGCCACGACCGCCGCCGCCGGTCGCGCCCAGTTGCGGGGGTCGCGCATCGCCGACAGCTCCCACGCCTCGAGCTCGTCCGCGGCCAGCTCCGTGATGCTCTGCAGCGTGCCCTCCAGCCGCACCGCCAGGTCAGCCGGCGGCTCGACCGGCGAGAGCGCCTCGCGCAGCAGGCCCTCGAAGCTGCTGGAAGCCGTTTCACTCATCGGCCACCGCCCCTCCATCTCCGGCGTCCCCCACGAGCTCTTGCAGCTGCCTGATCGCGCGATGGATCAGCACCTTCGTCGCCCCGTCCGAGCGCCCGAGCGCGCGCGCGATCTCGCGGTTGTCCATGCCCAGCGCGAACCTCATGATCAGCGCCTCGCGCCGGTCCTCGGGCAGCCGGCTCACGCCGTCGAGCACCTGCTTGGCCTGCTCGCGCCCCTCGACCAGCTGCTCGGTCGTATGGGGCGCCGCGAGCACCGTCGTGTCGTCGATCGGAGACGCCGGCCTGCGCGAGCGGTCGCGGTACAGGTTCGCCGCCAGGTTGTGCGCGATCCGGATCAGCCACGGCCGCAGCGGACGCCCGTTCGATTCGCGCTGCGCACGCTCGAAGTGCCTGTACGCCTGCAGGAACGTCTGCTCGGTCAGGTCCTCCGCGTCGTGATGGTTGCCGACCCGGTAGTACGCATAGCTGTACACGTCGCGCAGGTGCGTCTTGTAGAGCTCCGAGAACTCCCTGTCCAGCTGCGCCTTCGGCTTGCCGCGCGGCTCGTCGTCCACTCATCGCACACTATCCTTCCCCAGCCCGCTCGAGACGGCTTTCCTCCATACATCCGGTTACCCGTGCCCCGCCTCGCCGTTACAGTTGTGCTCGGCCCGTCACCGCGGAGCCGCGCCGGAGTAGCTCAGCTGGTCAGAGCACCTGTCTTGTAAACAGGGGGTCAGCGGTTCGAATCCGCTCTCCGGCTTGCGGTCTTCCCTCGCGGCCGGCGCCGTATGCTGATTCACCGCGGCGCGACGGCGCCCAGGCCACACGCTTGCGCGGCGTCGTAGAGGTCGCCGTCGTAGACGAAGACGGCTCCGAGGTCTTCGCGCATGCTCAGCGCCGTGGCGAGATGGATCGCGTCCATCGCGCGCAGCGCGGGAGTGTGAGCGCCGACAGCGAGCTCGAGGACTTCGGCGGACAGCGGGATCAGGTTGATCCGCTCGACTGCCGCGAGCGCACGCCGCAGGAGGTCCTCACCGCCGAGGCGTCTTGCCGTACACACCGCCTCGACACGAATCAGCTCGCTGGCGACCTGCACGGGCCATTCGCGCAGCGCCGCCCGGAAGGCGGCTGTCTCGGGCTCCGCCTTGAACAGCTTGACGAGCGCAGAGGCGTCTACATAGGCGGCGTTCACTCGCCGCGGACCCACCGCAGCGCGTCGGACGCCGGCGCGGCCCCCCCGGGGTCCGGCTCGCCCGGCGGGGGATCCAACTCCAGCAGGCCGCCCCGGCTGGGCCTGGCCCCGTAGCGCTCGGCCAAGCGCCCGCGCAGCCGCCCCTCCGAGCTGGCGCCTGCCAGCACGGCCTCGGCGCCGCGCAACGTCAGCGCGCGGATCTGCGCCGCCGCCGAGCGTGTCTCGACGGGGTCCAGCAGCGGCTCGGTGAGGGTCAGCGCACGCTGCACGTCGGGATCGCGCGTGACGCCCAAACGCGGGTGACGAGATGCCATGGCGCGATGGTAGCACTCATGTGTAGCATTTCTGTCTGCCTTGACGGATCGCCTCAGGACGCTTCCGAGATCACGAGCCGCAGGGCGCCTTGGAGGCTGTCCTGCTCGCGCAGGTGGCCGTGCTCGGCGTCCCAGGCGCCGGAGTCCAGCGCGGTGGCGAGCCTTTCGACGATGCGCTGCTCCACGCCCGGCTCGAGCAGCGCCCACATCGACTGGGCGCCGCGGACGGCCGGGTCCAGGAGTCCCTCGGGGCGCCGCCAGAACGCCTCGAAGAAACCGTCCAGGCAGTCGCCGGGTGTCGGGATTCGCTCAACGCGCGTGCGCCCGCCCAGGGCGGCCGCGATGTCGTCGATCGCGGGAAACCGTGGTCGCTCCTTGAGGAGCCCCTCGTGCAGGAACTCCTGCTGCCAGGCGGGCAGATGGTCGAGCTCGAACGTGAAGACCACAACCGGTCCGCGGGCCACCCGGCGAAGCTCGGCCAGGCCGGCCTCGGGGGGCTCCCAGTGATGGATCGTCACGCACGCCATCGCCGCATCGACGGCGCCATCGCCGAAGGGAAGCGCCTCCGCGCGAGCGGCGATCGCGGGCGCGGCGCCGGCGGGGCGCTGGGCCCGCATCGTCGCGCTCGGCTCGACGGCGAGCACCCAACGATCGTCCGGCTCGTAGGACCCGGCGCCGGCGCCGACATTGAGCACCGTGCGCGCATCGCCGAGCCCGGCATGAATACGGGCGGCGATCCGAGGGTCCGGGCGCCGATGCCGCGCATACGTGCGCCCGTGCCGCTCATAGTCGACCCGAGCAGTCACCCGCCGACCCTAACACCGTCCGCGTGCGCCGGACTGGACGACAGTTGGTAGACGTCTTGGTCTACGCGCGACCCGCCGACCGCTCGCGCACCAGGCCGATCTGGGTCAATATCTGCTCGTCGCTCAGGTAGGCGCGCGCCTCGACGATCCCGCCCGTCTCGTTGAGACGCGCGAGCGTCGCGGAGGGAGAGACGAGCTCGCCGTCGAGCAGCACCTCCGAGAGCACGACGAAACGGCTCTCGTCGAGCGGTCGCACCTCACGCACCCGAACCTGGTGCTTGATCTCCGAGGTGCCGAGCTCGGCCACCCAGCGCCGCAGCCCGTCGTGTCCGTGATACACGCGGCGCGCTCCGACGAGCGGCGTCGGATGAAACTCGATGTGCGGGTCCGCGAGCGCGACGAGATCCTCCGCGTCGCGTCGGTTGAACGCGTCGATGAACCGATGCCCGATCGCCTCCATCGAGGGCCTCTCGGTGGACATGCAGCGAGTGTACCCCGCTGATGGCGCTCCGGGGTCCGGTGCGGGGCGGCGCGGATGTCCGCACGAGCGCCTCTGCGGTCGCCCTCCCGACCGCCGCACGACCGAGCCCGGCGGCGCGACGCCGGTGGCGCTCTGACACACGGGGCGAGCGGCCACATGGACAAGGGCGGTCTGGCATCCTCGATCGTGGAATGGCGCTTCGAACCCCCTCATCGGCTCGACTGGGGGCTGCGTGTCGCGGCCCGGGCGTCGTGCTCGCCCTCGTGCTCGCGCTGGCGGCGCTCGCCGGCTGCGCATCGGAAAAGCTGGTGCGGGTCGATCCCGCGACCCCCACCGATCCCGCGATCGCCGCGACGGGGCCGCGCCCTGCCGGCGGCACGACCGCCAACTCCAATTCCGGGGGGGCGCCGGACAGCGCGGCGCTGAGTCGGGCGCCGCGTGTCTCGGGCGGCGCGCGAGAGGTGTCGGGCAAGGTCAACGGACCTGACTCCCTCCCCGCGGCCGCCAAGTACAAGGTCGCTCCGGGAGCCCCGTCGGACGCGGAAATCCGCAAGGAGATCGCCAAGGTGCGAAAGGCGGGAGCCGTCCTGCCGAGCGGCAACAGCGCGCGGTCCTTCGAACGGGAAGCCGCAAACGTCTACGCGCCGAACGGAGGCGACTGGGCCTTCCCGATCCAGCCGCTGTCGCTTGTGCTCGCGCCCTCGACCTGGACCGAGGATCAGGGCGTGGACGTGGCGACAGCGGGCGGCGCGTGCGGCAATGCGGCCGTCGAGGTCGCCCTGACCAGCGGCACCGTGGTGCAGGAGGGGATCTCTGGTTTCGGCGCTTATGCGCCCGTGATCGAGATCGACACCGGCCCATATCGGGGCTGGTTCGTCTACTACGGTCACGCGGCGCCGGCGCTCGTGCCGGTGGGGGCGCATGTCCTCGCCGGACAGCCGATCGCCGAGGTGGGGTGCGGAATCGTCGGCCTGTCCTCGGGACCGCACCTGGAGATCGGGCTCACGCCGCCGGGGGCCACGCCGTGCTGTCCGGGCTGGCAGGTCACCTCGCCGGCGATGGAGACGCTCATGCAGCAGCTCTACGCACGCTCGCGGCACTGAGCCTGGATCCACCGATTTCGCGGTCGCCTCGGCACCGGATGGCGCATCGCCAGGCGCCATCGCCGTCACCCCGAGGGGTCACCCTACGGGTGCTCCGTCGATGTCCGGAGGCTCGACCCCCGGCACCGATGCTCAACCCGCCATCGGTGGATCCAGGCTGAGCCACGCCCCGGTGTCGGGCTGATCCGCGCCCCGCCGACATCTGTTCGACCAGCGGCTACGCCGTCGGGGAAGATTGCCGGGCATACCGGCGTCTTGCTGGTCGAGGACCGATACGAATCTCTGACGGGGCTGTGCACACGTTCGAGGTCCATGTTCCCCTACATGCGGAGGAATCTCCATGAAGCGAACCTACGTTTTCCTGGCCGGCGCGCTGGCGAGCGCGGCGAGCGCCGCGGCGGTCGCAGGCGCGCAAGGCGGCCTCCCGGCCGCACACTCGAGCCGCGTCGCGACGGTCGAGTTGCGCCACACGAGCCTTGGCAAGATCCTGGCCACCGCTTCGGGCTTCACGCTGTACGAGTTCACGAGGGACGCCGCAAACAGGAACAGCTGTGTGAAGATCAGCGGGTGTGCCGAAACGTGGCCGGCGCTGCGGACCAGCGGCAGGCCGAGGGCCGGTTCGGGCGTCCGGGCTTCGCTGCTGTCGACGATCACGCTGCGCGGGGGCGTCAAACAGGTCACCTACGCCGGTCACGCGCTCTACCTCTACAGCGGCGACAGCGGACCGGGAGAAACGTCGTATGTCGGGGAAAAGGCGTTCGGCGGCAGGTGGTATGCGGTCAATTCCTCGGGACGCACGGTGAAGTAAGGGGGCGGCTCGCCGCAGACCGCAACCCGCGCGTCTCCCATGCGTTCCTGCCAGTGGCAGCCGCAACGCGGTCCCCGAACGCCGCCGCGCCGAGGAGGAGCGCCAGTTGAGAGGCAGCGAGCTTGAAGGCAGCGATCCCCTGCGCGCCCGCGCGCGGGGCGGCCCCGTGAGGACCCTCCGGCGAGCAGCGGCAGATAGGCGCCGCCGGGCGGTCCTGCGCACGATCGGGCTCCTGCTATTTGCTGCGACCGCCGTGGGCGCGACCGCCGTGCCCGCGACCGCGCGCGCGGCCTCCCCGCTCGCGTGGTCGGCGCCCGTGTCCGTGGATCCCGGACCGACGCCGAGCGCGATCGCGTGCCCGTCGGAAGGCCTCTGCGTCGCGGTCGATCGCGCCGGGAACGTGCTGCACTCGAGCGATCCGGCGGCGTCCAGCCCCTCCTGGTCCAAAGCCCAGATCGATTCTGGACACGCGCTCACCTCCCTGGCGTGCGCCTCGGCGAGCCTGTGCGTGGCGGTCGACGAAAGCGGGCGGGCGCTCTCCAGCACCAATCCGACGGGTGGCGCGAGCGCGTGGACCCCGACAGGCATCGACGGCACGGGCCTGACCGGCGTCTCGTGCCCGTCCGCGACGATGTGCGTGGCGGTGGACCAAGCCGGAAGCGCGCTGGCGAGCGCCGACCCCGGCGCCCCGAGCCCGGCCTGGACGAAGAGGGAAGTCGACAAAGGCAACCGGCTGAACGGGGTCTCCTGCCCGAGTGAAGCGCTGTGCGTCGCCGTGGACGCCGCCGGCAATGCGCCCGTGAGCATCGATCCCGGCGCTCCCAGCCCGACCTGGACGAAGAGGGCCATCGACCCGGCGGGCGAACCGCGCGCGGTCTCGTGTGCGTCGGACGGGCTGTGCGTCGCGATCGACGGCGCCGGCGACACGCTCGCGAGCGCCGACCCGGGCGCGGCGAACCCGACCTGGAGCTCCACCGAGATCGACCTGACGGGCGTCCCGGCGGGCATCTCCTGTGCGACGTCGGGCCTGTGCGTGCTGCTCGACGACCACGGCAGCGCGCTGGCGAGCGACAACCCGACCGCCGCGCTCCCGACATGGAGCGGATCGACAGCAGATCCCGGCACGCCGATGGCCGGGATCTCGTGCCTGCCGGCGGGAATGTGCGTGGCGATCGACACAGCCGGCCGGATCGTCAGGGCGCTCGTCCCGGCGCCGATCTCCACCACGACCGCGGCCGTCGAAGTCGGCGCCGGCGAAGCGACGCTGACGGCCACGGTCGATCCAAGCGACGCGGCGCTGGGCGAATGTCGCTTCGAATACGGACCGACCGCCGCCTATGGACAGAGCGCGTCCTGCGCCGGACCGCCCTCGCCCACGGGCGGCGCGCAGCTCGTGAAGGCCCGCATCACGGGTCTCGCGCCGGCGAGCACGTATCACTTTCGGATCGTCGCCGCGAACGCGGGCGGCACGAGTGCCGGCGCCGATCGGACGCTGACGACCGCGCCACCGATCAGCATCGTGCACCCGCACCCATCGATCGCGGGCGTGCCGGGGGTCGGCGAGCGGCTGCGCTGCAGCTCCGGCGTGCCGAGCGGCGCCACGGCGACCTTGACGTACGCCTGGGTGCGCGATTCGAGCGCGATCGCGGGAGCGGGCACCTCCAGCTATCTCGTCAGCCGCGCCGACGCGATGCATCACCTGCAGTGCAGGGTCACCGCCACCGACGCCGCCGGCAGCGCGACGGCCGGCAGCGAGTTCGTCGCGATACCGGCCGCGGGCGTGCTCGCCGCCGCGGGCGAGACGAGGGTGGGCAAGGTGCTCGCGCACGGCACGAGCCTCAGCGTTCCCGTCAGCTGCTCGTCGCGGGCGCCCGGCGGCTGCGCGATCGCGCTGCGCGTCACGACCAGGCAGACGCGGTCCGGCAAGCCGGTCCGGCGGGTGACCCTCACGCTCGCCACGACGTCGGCGCACTTGAAGCAGAGCGAACAGCGCACGATCCTGCTCAAGCTGGGCGCCGCCGCTCGCCGGCTGCTCGCGCGCGCGCACAGCCTGACCGTCACGGTGTCGGTGAGCGGCACGGTCATCGGCGCGCTCAAAGCGAGCCTCGCGACCGCGACGCTCGTCTTGCGCACCCCGACGAGGCACGCGCATTGAGCCTGCGCAGCCGCATTCTCGGCCCGTGCGCGAGCGTGCTCGCGCTGATCGGAGTCCTCGCCGCGGCGAGCCCGCCGAGCGCGAGCGGCGCCGCCGCGCTGGCGCCGACCCCGTACATGGGTTGGGACACCTACTTCGCGCTCGGCGCGCGTTACAGCGAGGCGACCGTGCTGGAACAGGCGAGCGCGCTGATCGGAAGCGGGCTGCAGCGCGACGGCTATCGCTACGTCTGGCTGGACGTCGGCTGGTGGCAGGGACAGCGCGACGCGCGCGGGCAGATCGTCGTCAACCGAACGCAGTGGCCGCACGGCATGAGGTGGCTGGCGAGCACGCTGCACGCGGCCGGCCTGCGCGCCGGCCTGTACACGGACGCCGGCCGCGAAGGCTGCGGCGGGACCAACCAGGGCAGCTATGGCCACTATCAACAGGATGCGAACACGTTCGCGGCCTGGGGGTTCGACGCCGTCAAGGTCGACTTCTGCGGAGGGGTCCGCCTGCACCTGAGCCCACGGAAGGCGTACACCTCCTTCCACGAAGCGATCCTGCACGACTCGCCGCACCGGCCGATGCTGCTGTCGATCTGCGACTTCCTGGAACCGGGCCAGTTCAGAGGCGACCCGGCGTTCGGCGGCTCGGCCTTCTCCTCCTACACGTTCGGGCCGAGCGTGGGCAACAGCTGGCGCACGGATACGGACGTCGGCTCGCCCGGCTATGTCTTGTTTGAAACCGTGCTGCGCAATCTCGATGCCGACGCGACCCATCCCGAGGCGGCCGGGCCGGGGCACTGGAACGATCCCGACTACCTCGGTCCGGACCAGGGGATGACGGACGCCCAGTTCAGGACCCAGTTCAGCATGTGGGCGATGCTGGCGGCGCCGCTGATGATCAGCGCCGACTTCACACAGATGTCGCCGGCCAGCCTCGAAGCTGTCGCCGACCGGGAAGCGATCGCGATCGACCAGGATCCCGCCGGGACGCAGGGCAGGCTGCTGTCATCCGCCGGCGAGAGCCAGGTGTGGGTCAAGCCGCTGAGCGACGGATCGCGCGCGGTGGCGCTGCTCAACCGTGGCCCGGGCGCGGTCACGATCGCGACGAGCGCCGCCGCGGTGGGCATGGCGCCCGCGCCGAGCTATTCGCTGCGCGATCTGTGGACGCACACGACCACCGCGACCGCCGGGGCGATCGCCGCGGAGGTGCCCGGCGAATCGACTGTGCTGCTGCGCGTCGCGCCGAGGTAGGCACGGGCGGGGGGCGAGAGGCTTCTTTTGGGGGAGACCCGTGAGCCCGGTCTCCGTAGAGCGCCCACGGCGCCGGTCACCGCAGCCGCCGGCGCCTTGGAGGCGTTCACACCAGAGCTCGTCCCGCCGTGTCGTTCACACTGGAGCTCGTCCCGCCGTGTCGTTCACACCAGAGCTCGTCCCGTCGTGTCGCGGGCCTGGTATTCGGCCAGCAGCTGCTCCTCCTGCTCGGGGCGCGGAAACAGGAAGAAGACGATCGCCGCGCCGATCAGGACGGCGATGATCCCGGCGCTGTAGGCCCAGTCGGCCCCTGACAGGAACGAGGACTTCGCCGCGGCGATGATCTGGGAGGAGTAGGCGGGGTAGTGCTGCGCGGTGGCGGCCGCGCTGGAGAAGGACTTCTCCAGTTCGGTGGTCACGGTGTTGGTGATCCGAGCCTTGTTCGGGGCGGCGGCGATCGAGACCGCGACCGCGGAGGCGTAGCCGGCCGTGAGCAGGGCGCCGAGGATCGACTGCATGATCGCGCCGCCGAGGTCGCGCTGCAGGTCGGCTGTGCCGGACGCCATGCCGGCGCGCTTGACCGGCACCGAGCCGGTCAGCGAGTGCGAGGCCGGGGTGCCGGCGAACCCGACGCCGATCCCGACGAACACGTAGCCGAGACCGACCTTCCAGTAGGAGATGTGGTCTTCCCACAAGAGCAGCATCGTCAGGAAGCCGAGCAGGCAGAAGAAGTATCCGGTGAGCAGCGTGAAGCGCGAGCCGCGCGCCTCCACCAGCTTGGCCGAGCGCGGGGCGATCAGCACCATGAACACGGCGGCGGGCAGGATCGCGGCCCCGGCGTCGAGGGTCGAGTAGCCGAGCACGTTCTGCAGGAACTGCTGACCGACGAACATCGCGCCCATCAGCGACCCGAAGACGATGATCCCGGCGCAGGCGGCCACCCAGAAGATCCGGCGAGAAGCGATGTGGAGGTCATACAGCGGGTTGCGAGCCCGCAGCTGGCGGACGACGAACGCGATCACCGCGGCCGCGGCGACGAGCGCCAGCGCGAGGACCAGGGTGCCCTCGTCGGGCACCGGCGCGAAGTTGATGGCGAGGATCAGCGCCGCCACGAACACGACCGAGAGGACGCCGCCGAGGTTGTCGAGGGGGCTGTCGGTCTCGTTGACGTGGCTGGGAACGTAGCGCAGCGCCATCACCAGCGCGACCGCCGCGAGCGGCAGCGTGATCAGGAAGACCGAGCCCCAGGCGAAGTGCTCGAGCAGCGCGCCCGAGATCAGCGGGCCGAGCGAGGAGATCGCGCCGCCGATGCCCGACCACAGCGCGATCGAGCGCGTGCGCGCCGGCCCGGACCACAGCGCGGTGATCAGGGCGAGCGTCGTCGGGAACGCCATGCCCGCCGAGAATCCGCCGAGCAGGCGCCCCGCGATCAGCACGCCGATCGAGCCCGCGAACGCCGCCAGCAGGCACGCGGGGATCGACAGGAGCATGCCGAGCACGAGCATCGTCTTGCGCCCGTAGCGGTCGCCGAGCGCGCCGAGGTAGAGCACGGACGCGGCGAGGCCCAGCGAGTAGCAGACCGCGACCAGGTCGAGGCCGGTCTGGGAGGCGTCGAAGGCCTTGCCGATCGACGGCAGCGCGACGTTGGCGACCGCGAGGTTCAGGTTGGCGACCGCCGCGACGAGGATCAGCGAGGCCAGGACCAGCGCCTGACGCGCCGGCGCCGTCGAAGCGACGCCGGCGTCGCGGCCGTCCGCCGGCGCGGCGGCCGCGCTCATGGCTGTGTCCCGATTTCGAGGGCCACCGACACCGTCACGATCGCAGCCGTCGCGGAAGGGTCAACGCGAAAGCAGCTCGCGCTTGGCCGCGGCGAACTCCTCGTCGCTCAGCGATCCGGCGGAGTGCAGCGCGGTCAGGCGCTCGAGCCGATCGACTGGATCGCCCGCTGCACCAGGACCGCGCTCGCCCCCGCGATGGGCGACGCCGGCGCGCAGGCTGGCGCCGCCCCGCGCCAGCGACTCCCGCACGCCCGTCATCCCACGACGTACCGCGTCCATCCCGCCGACGTACTGGGCGTCGGGGAATTCGACCGCGGTCTGACGGCGCAGCATCTGGACGCCGAACAGCGCCAGCACCGTGATGAGCAGGATTCCGGTCAGTTTCTGGGTCGCCACGATCGGCCCCCAGGCGAACAGGATCAGCAGCGCCACCGCGGCCACCCCGAACGTGATGTCGGGCCGATCGCGCAGATACGGGGCCAGCGACCTGCGCGTCGCGGTCGCCCAGCGCGAGCGCCCGCCGAGCAGGCCGGCGAGCACGACCGGCACGCCGATGAAGATCAGCGCGACGGCGACGTCGACGAGGACGCTCGTGCCGATCGACCACGCCGCGCTCGCCGCCGGACGCACCGCTTCGGTGGTGGCCAGCGTATCCACCACCTGGGCGCCGACGATCGAGCGGGCGATCAGCGCCACGAGGCCGGCTCCGATGCACACGAAGCCGACGTTTACCAGCGTGCGGCTGCGCCGCCCACGCGCCAGGCCGATCGCGGCCGCGAACAGGAGCAGCACGAGCAGTGGCAGCACGATCGCCAGGCCCCTCAGCACCCGCGCGGCCGTCTGCATCGCGTGAAGCGCCTTGGAGTCGATGATCTTGATATGCGCGATGTTCGGCGGAATTTTTTCGGCGGTGGACGCAGGCGCGCCGAGCCGCTGGGCGAGGTCGGCGACGATCGGCCTCAGGTCGAGGACCACCGCGCCGCCGCCCGGGGTCGTGATCACCTTGCCCTTGTTCTCGACCAGGTCGACGAACTGCTTGTGGGTGACCTCGTTGGCGGTCCGCCACAGCTGCTGGACCCGCGGACGTCCCAGGGCGAGGACGATCCCTTTTTCGACGAGGCTTCGCAGCCCCCCGGCCGCGGGTCCGGCGAGCGGCTTCAGTTCCTTGGGCAGGCCCGCGCGTATTTCTCCGGCGACGTCGACGTTCGCGTACAGCTGGTCGGTCAGATACGACGAGAGCTGTTCCTGGATGGCGCTGTTCTCCAGGAGCTTGGTGTTGGTTTCGGTCCAGTAGGAGGTGTCGAGCAGCTGGCGGTTGGCCCACACGGCGAAGATGCCGACGACGCTCAGCACCGTGGCGAGCGCCAGCATCGATCTCACCAGCCATCGGTGCGAGCCGCGCGAGCTTGGCTGCTGCGGACCTTTGGGCGGTCCCGTCGACACGGCCGTGGGCGCTCCCGCGTCAGGGGTGTGTTTCGGGGCCTCGCCGTTCATCGCCTGGGCGCTCCTGTCGGAGGCATGAGCGCTCCGATTATCCAGAACAGGGGAATGAAGATCCCGATCAGGAACATGATCCAGTGGCCCTTTTTGATCGAGGTGATTCCGAGCACCAGCAACAGGACGACGTACAGGACTCCCAACCCGAGCCCCAGCGACGTGGAAATGGCGAGCGGCATCTGATCGTTCACCTCATCTGCGCCGGATCGGCTGCATTCGACCGGCCCGAGCCAGGCGCCCCGGACCGCCAGGCGACGGGGGACGCTTTTCGCGCCCCCGCGCCCGACGATGCCGATCGCATGATCACCGCAAGCCTCGAGCAGGCCGTGCTCTACGCCAGCTGCCGGCCTCCGTACGCAGCCAGGCCGTAGATGATCAGGATGTCGATCGAGAAGATCGCAAGCGACCAGAACGGATAGGCCGGTATCGACAAGAGCGCGCCGATCGAGCTGAGGCCCGCGACGAAGATGCCGAACCAGCGCCCGAACCCGCCGCCGGCCCAGATCGAGAAGGCGGCGACGATCTCCAGTGCGCCCAGGACGATCGTCACCCAGCCCCAGGTGTTGAGATCGCTGAGGATGTATTGGGTTTCGTGAATGAAGAACTTCGAGTCGTCGACCGCGGCGATGCCGTAGATCACGTTCAGCGTACCGGCGATCATGAGCATGATCCCGGCGAACATGACCCAGCCGACGCCGGTTTCGTCCCCATTCACCCGCGTGCCCCCGGGTGCGTTGTGCGTTCCCGTCGCAGCCATGCCTCGCTCCTTTCAGCGTTGTTCGAGCTCACCGCAGGTTCGGCCTCAGGCGGTGCAGGTCCTGCCACGGACCCCTACTGCCGCCGAAACGGGCGGAACCAGGCCGGTGAGTCAGCCGAGCCTACGCGTCCCCCGACGACGCGCCATCGGGGCTCAGTACCCCCGGTGCTGTGGTTTTCTACGTACGCGGCGGCTCCCGAGCTCGTCGAGGGACAGACGACCGCGACGCTCGGCGTGCGAGGCCGACGGCGCTGATCGTTCTGTTAGTTTGGCGCGGTGGCGAACACGACGGATCGCCGGGTGGAGGCGGCCGGGATCGTCCTTCCGACCCTGGCGGCGGGCCAGTTCCTGATGACCCTCGACAGTTCTGTCATGAACGTGTCGATCGCGACGGTCGCCAAGGATGTGGACACGACCGTAACGGGAATCCAGACGGCGATCACGTTCTACACGCTCGTGATGGCGTCGCTGATGATCACCGGCGGAAAGATCGGCCAGATCATCGGCCGTAAGCGTGCCTTCGCGATCGGATGCGCGATCTACGGCTGCGGGTCGTTCATCACCGCGGTCTCGCCGAGTCTCGGCGTGTTGATGTTCGGCTGGTCGCTCCTGGAGGGCGTCGGCGCCGCGCTGATCCTGCCCGCGATCGTCGCGCTCGTCGCGTCCAACTTCGCACGCGCGGAGCGACCACGCGCATATGGACTGGTGGCCTCGGCCGGCGCCATCGCGGTGGCGGCCGGTCCCCTCATCGGCGGGCTCTTCACGACCTACCTCTCGTGGCGCTGGGTGTTCGCGGGCGAGGTCCTGATCGTGCTCGCGATCCTCGCCCTCACCCGCCGCATGGCCGACGCGACGCCCGAGACGCGAGCGCGGCTCGACCTGGTGGGAACCGCGACCTCGGCGCTCGGCCTGGGATTGATCGTGTTCGGAGTCCTGCGCTCGGGAGCGTGGGGGTTCGTCCAGCCCAAGCCAGGCGCCCCCGAATGGCTCGGCCTGTCCCCGGCGATCTGGCTGATGCTCGCCGGCGGGATCGTCGTATGGCTCTTTCTCCGATGGGAGAGCCGGCAGCTGACTCGGGGCGCCGAGCCGCTGGTCGACCCGGCAATCCTGCGGAACCCGACGCTGCGGGGCGGCCTGACCTCGTTCTTCTTCCAGTACTTCTTGCAGGCTGGACTGTTCTTCGCGGTGCCCCTGTTCCTGTCGGTCGCGCTCGGCCTGTCCGCGATCGAAACCGGCGTCCGGCTGCTGCCGCTCTCGATCACGCTCCTGTTGGCCGCCGCGGGCATCCCGAAGGCATTCCCCGACGCGTCGCCGCGCAGTGTCGTCCAGCTCGGCTTCCTCGCGCTCTTCGCCGGTATCGTGGCGATGGTGGCCGCGCTCGACGCGGGCGCCGGCCCCGAGATCGTGACCGGGCCGATGCTGCTCGCGGGCTTGGGTGTCGGGGCGTTGGCTTCGCAGCTCGGGAGCGTCACCGTGTCGTCGGTCGCAGACGAGCAGAGCGGCGAGGTGGGCGGACTCCAGAACACCGTCACCAACCTCGGCGCGTCGATCGGCACCGCGCTGGCCGGCGCGGTGCTGATCGCCACCCTGACCACGTCGTTCCTGACGGGCGTTCAGCAGAACCCCGCGGTGCCGGCCGAGGTCAAATCCAAGGCCACGCCGGTCGAGCTGGCCGGCGGTGTCCCTTTCGTCTCTGACGCGGATTTGAAAACCGCGCTCGACGAGGCCGGGGTGCCCCCGAAGACGGCCGATGCGATCGTCGCCGAGAACGAAACCGCGCGCCTCGACGGGCTGCGCTCGTCGCTGTCGGTGCTGGCCGTCATCGCCCTGATCGCGCTCCTCTTCAGTCGCCGGATCCCGACCGAGCAGCCCGCTTCAGCGCAGCCGACCTGATCTCGCCGAGCAGACCCCGCAGCCGCCGATCGATCGTCTCCGCCGGTCTGGGCGAGCGCTCCTATGCCGCGGGCGCGGTCGGACCGGCCGCCGTCGATATGGCCTGATCGTGCTCGAGAGCGCGCAGCACGAACGCGATCACGACGAGCGCCAGACCGCGCACGATCAGCACGATGCCGAGCACGATCGCGAGCGTCGTGATCCCGAATTTCGGCCACGACACGATCACGATCCCCAGCGCCAGATCGACCAGCGCGGCAAGCACGAGCCAGCCACGGCCCTCGCTCGCCTCCACTGCGCCCACGAGGCGCAGCACGCCGGCGAGGATCAGGTAGATGCCGACCGCAAGCGCGACCACGAGCACGCTTTCGCTCGGGTGGCGCAAGACGATCACCCCGGCGATCACGGCCAAGGCGCCGGCGAGCACTCCGGCGGCCCGCGAGCCGGCCGGCTCGCCGAACGCGGCGACGATCAGGAAGATGCCGCCGATCAACAGCTCGATGCCCACCAGCAGCGCGATCACCGTCAGCGTGGGTCCGGGATAGGCGATCACGACGATGCCGCCGACGATCGAGACGATCCCGACGACCAGCCCGAGCCACCAGGCACGCGCGGCGCCCTCGATCGTGACCGGGTCCCATTCCGACGCTCGACGCGAGGATGACGCGTTCATCGCTGCCTCCTGTGCTCGATTCTCCGCCCCCGCACAGCCACGACTCACGGTCCGCGTGCAGGAGACGCTTTCCCTGGCCTCGAGCTGTTCACCATATCGCTCTGCCGATCGAGCAGCGTCACGAGCCAGCCCTCGCTCGCCTGCGCCCGACCGCAACGAACCGCTCTCCGGCGGGTTTGAGGGGTGGATTCCAAGTCCGGGCCGCGGTTCGCGCCGGCAAGGGCGAAGTGGCAGCCGGCGCAATCGTCGCAGCCGATCCGATCGCACACCAAATCTAGGAGGAGAGGTACAGATGCGCACATCAAAGCTCGCTCCGGCCGCTGCGGCGGCGGCGCTGCTCGTACTGGCTCCTGCGGGCGCTTCGGCTCGCCCCGCGGGTCACAAGCATCCGAGCCCCGGCGGCAAATGCCGGATCAGCCTGATCGCAGAACCGCACACGATCACAAGCGGCGAATCGGTGGAGGTCTTCGGCCAGCTGCTGTGCGCGCACAGCAGCACGGAAGGCCAGACCGTCACCGTCTACGAGCACTCAGCCGGCTCACCGGGCTTCCAGGTCATCGGCACCCCGACCACCGGAGCGGGCGGCGTCTACTCGCTCGTTCCAGCGGCCATCACGACCGACAGCTTCTTCTATGCGCGCGCCCTCGGCGCCCGCAGCGGAACCAAGGCGGTCAGGGTTGCGCCGGTGGTGACGCTCAGCGGACCGCCGGAAGGTACGCAGTTGCACACCGGCTTCCTCAACCGTGTGACCTTCTCCGGGACCGTCAACCCCGCCAACCCCGGCGCTGAAGTGGTGCTTCAACGCGAGAACGCGACGAGCAGCGAAGAATGGCATCAGATCCAGCGTGGTTTCGCGCACGGCGGCGTCTACTCGCTCACGCACACCTTCGTGGTGCCCGGCGACGCGAACCTGCGGGTGCTCGTGCGCCGGCACGGGGTGTTCACGGTGCGTGGCATATCCAACACGCTCTCCTACGAGATCTCCCAGACGCAGAACCCCAACCTGACGATCCACTCCTCCGCCGACCCGGTCGGCTACGGATCGCCGATCACGATCAGCGGGGTCCTCGCCGGAGGGGCGGGCAAGACGGTGACGCTTCGCGCGCACCCGCGCGGGAAGGCATTCGCGACGATCGCGACCACCACCGCCGGCCCAGGCGGCGAATACAAGTTCGTCGAGACGCCGCTGCAGAGCACCGCCTACCAGGCGACCGGGGGCGGGCTGCACTCCGCGGTGCTGTTCGAGGGCGTCAAATACCTGCTCACGGCCGGGGTCTCCGGAAAAACGGTCCAGTCCGGCCAGTCGGTGACGTTCGCGGGCACGGTCACGCCCGGCAACGTCGGGAAGGTGGTGTACCTCGAGCGTGAGAACGCCTTCGGCGGCGGCTATCACGTCGTCGACGCCGCCCTGGTCGCGTCAGGTGGAACGTACTCGATACCGCACTTCGTCTTCGGGGTCGGCAAAGAGGTCTTCCGGGTCAAGGTTCCGGGCGACCCCTCCAACCAGGCGAGGTCGAGCGCGCCGTTTGCGATCGAAGTGACGCCCGCCCCGCCGGGCTCCCTGAAACCGGTGGCGCAGCCCAAACAGCCCAGCGAAGGTCAGGTCTAGTCCAAGTCGCCTCCCCGGCGCTCTGTGGCCGTCCCCCGGGGCGGCCACAGGCGTGTGGGTCCAGCGCACGCGCGCCCCGCAAACCGGAAGGCGCGGGCCACTCACCTCGCGCCTGCCGGCCCCAGCGGATCAGGCTCGGGCGGCCCGGCCGGCAGGCGTCTCGGGGTCCAGGCTCAGGCTGCGACGGCGCGCGCCTGCAGGTGCGCGCCGACCTTGCGCTTTACGCGCTGCAGGGCGTTGTCGACCGTCTTCGTGTCACAATCGAGCCGCTCTCCGACCTGCTCGTAGGAGCAGCCGTCGAGATACAGCGACAGCACACGGCTCTCGAGCTCCGAGAGCGCGGTCGACAGGCAGGCCACGAGCGAGCGCAGCTCCTCGGATGAGATGACCTGGTTGACGGGGTCGTGCACGCTCGGCCCCGGCAGCATCTGATCGAGCGTCGGCGCGTCGTCGCCGGCGGCAGCGGGGGTGGAGGAGAACGAGACGTACTGGTTCAGCGGCGTGTGCTTGTTGCGCGTGGCGGTCTTGACCGCGGTGATGATCTGGCGCGTGATGCACAGCTCGGCGAAGTTGCGGAAGCTCGACTCGCGGTCGGAGCGGAAGTCGCGGATGGCCTTGTAGAGGCCGACGAGCCCCTCCTGGATGAGGTCGTCGGAGTCGCCGCCCGCCAGGAAGTACGACGAGGCCTTCAGGCGCACGAACCCGTGGTAGCGCTTGACGAGACGGTCGTACGCAGCGCGATCGCCCTGCTTGGCGAGCGCGATCAGGAACATATCCTCGACCTTGACTTCAGGGTTAGCGTTGCGGGGGATTCTCAGTGCCACGAGCAGATCCTTTCTCGGGTCGTCCCTGCCGGCGGACGCCCGAATTTGCTCAGTGGCGCACTCCTCCCCTGGCGCCAATGCTTGATATCTGAACCTGAAGTTCAGCGTTATGTGTGCGCGAGGTTCGCACAGTTGTGGAGCGTTGTCAAGAGCGGCGCTCGCGATTCTGCAAGATCTCGTACAGAACGGCCGCGGCAGCGGCGGCCACTCCGAGCGACTCGACCCGGCCGCGCAGGGGCAGCGCGATCAGCTCGTCGCACGCCTTCGCCACCCGTGGGCGCAGTCCGCGGCCCTCGCTGCCGAGCACCAGCACGACCCCGGCGCCGCGATACTCGGGGGCGTCGTAGCCGATCGCCGCCGTGGCGCTGGCCCCGTAGCACCAGCACCCGGCCTTGCGCGCCTGCCCCAGGAAGTCGGCGATGTTGCGCACCTTCGCCACCTTCAGGTGCTCGACCGCGCCGGCCGAGGCCTTGCACGCCGCGGGAGTCACCTCGGCCGCGCGCCGCTCTCCGATCGCCACGCCCGCGGCGCCCGCACACTCGGCGGTGCGGCAGATCGAGCCGAGGTTCTGCGGGTCCTGCACCTCGTCCAGGGCCACGACGAGCGGTTCGGGTCCGGCCAGCAGCTCCTCGCCGGACACATACGGGTATCCGCCGGCCTCGGCGCACACGCCCTGATGGCCGGCAGAGCCGCAGCGACGCTCGATCTCGGCGGCCGAGCTCAGCCGCAGCGGAGCATCTGACAGCCACGGCTCCCGCGCGGCCCCCTGCGTGGCCCACACCTCGCCGACGCTCTTCGCCCGGCGGCCCCGCATCGCCTCGCGGACGGCGTTGCGGCCGTAGACGATCACGGCGACCCCCCGCGGACAGCCTTGTCGAGCCCGAGCGCCTCGTCGAAGCCGAGCGCCTGCTCGGCGTCTTTGCAACCCGGCTTGAGCCAAACGATCACCGCGACACGGGTATCAGCTCAGGACCGGCGGAGCCGTCGCGGATCTCCCAGCCACGCGCCTCGATCTCGTCGCGCAGGCGGTCGGCGAGCCCGAAGTCGCGCTCGCGACGCGCGGTCTCGCGCTGCTTCAAGAGCTGCACGGCCTCGGGGTCGATACCGGCGACGTCGCCCGAGGCTTCGAGCGGCCTCAGGCTCTCCATGCCCAGCACGCCCAGCATCTCGCGCAGGTCTGCGTCGCCGACCGACGCTTCGCGACGGTTGGCGTCCCGTACCCACTCGAACAGCGATGCGAGCGCCTTGGGGGTGTTGAAGTCATCGGCGAGGGCGCCGAAGAACGCCTCCTTGTGATGCACCATCTCGGACGGGCTCGGCCGGCCCCGGACCATGCGTCGCAGGGCATCGCGAATGCGCTGGACCCGGCGCTCGGCGTCCTCGAGCTCCGACGGCGAGAACGCCAACGGATGACGATAGTGCCCGCCGATCACGTACATGACGACCGCGTCGCGGCCGTAGCGCTCGAGCACCTCGTGCAGGGGCGCGATGTTGCCGACCGACTTGGCCATCTTCTCGCCGGTGGACTGGATCATGCCGTTGTGCATCCAGATCCGGGCGAGCTCCTCACCGCGCGCGGAGCGCGTCTGGGAGGCCTCGTTCTCATGGTGGGGGAACACCAGATCCGAGCCGCCGCCGTGGATGTCGAAGCCCACGCCGAGCAGGCTCTCGGCCATCGCCGAGCACTCGATGTGCCAGCCGGGGCGGCCCGCGCCCCAGGGGGCCTCCCACCAGGTGTCCTCGCCGTCCTTGCGCCCCTTCCACAGAGCGAAGTCCAGCGGGTCCTCCTTGCGGTCGGCGCCCTCGACGCCCTCGCCCTGGTCCATGTCGTCGAGACGCCGGTGTGAGAGGGTGCCGTAGTCGGGGTCCGCGCGCACCCGGAAGAACACGTCGCCGCCGCTCTCGTAAGCGTGACCCGCCTCGATCAAGATCTCGATGTAGTCGATGATCGGCCCCATCGTCTCCGACGCGAGCGGCTCGTGGTCGGGGCGGCCGAGCCCGAGCGCGTCGGTGTCGGCGCGGTAGAGCTCGGCCATCTCCGCCGCCAGCTCGACGCTCGGACGATCCTGGGCCCGCGCGGCGTCGTAGATCTTGTCGTTGACGTCGGTCACGTTGACGACCAGCGTCGTCTCGTAGCCCTCGTGCGCGAGAAAGCGCTTGAGCAGGCTGAAGATCACGTACGGGCGGGCGTTGCCGATGTGGATGCGGCTGTACACCGTCGGCCCACACGCGTAGATGCCGACCCTGCCGGCGTCGCGTGGCCGCAGCTGGAGCAGCTCGCCGCTGCGGGTGTCGTGCAGGCGAATCTCGCGCATCGCCGGGCAACCCTAGCGTCCGCTACCGCTTACACGCCGCAAACCAGAGGGCTCTCGCCCGTCCGGAGAGCCCAGACGTGTCTCAGCCGGCGTGGCGCAGGCTCGCCGTGGCCAGCGCCGCCACGCCCTCGCCACGGCCTACGAAGCCCATCCCCTCGCCGGTGGTGGCCTTGACGTTGACGCGGGCGGGCTCCAGCTTCAGCGCGGCCGCCAGACGCTCGCGGATCGCCTGCTTGTGCGGCCCGAGCTTAGGCGCCTCCATGACGACCGTGCAGTCGACGTTGACGATCTCCAGACCGGCGCCGGCGATGGTCGCGACGACCGCTTCCAGCAGCTTCACCGAGTCGGCGCCACGCCAGCGCTCGTCGGTGTCGGGGAAGCGCTCGCCGATGTCGCCGAGGCCCGCGGCGCCCAGCAGAGCGTCGATCGCGGCGTGGGCGAGCACGTCGGCGTCGGAGTGCCCCTGAAGCCCGAGTTCGTAGGGGATCTCGACGCCGCCGATGATGAGCCTGCGCCCGGGGACGAGCCGGTGGGAGTCATAGCCGATGCCCACGCGGGTCATCGCACCGCCGCCCCGATCGGCTGAAGGCGCCGGGAGCGCCGGTCGAACACGCACAGCTCGCCCACGCCGACGCGCTCCAGCAGTTCGAGCGCCTGCTCGTAGTCCGCGCCGACGTCCTCGGGGCGGTGGGCGTCGCTGGAGAGCGCGATCGGGGCGCCGGCCTCCACGCACATCCGCAGGAACGGCTGGGCGGGGTAGATCTCCCGCGCGCGCTTGCGCAGGCCGGCGGTCGAGACCTCGACGGCGATCCCCGACTCGGCGATCGCCTCGATCGCGGGCTCGTAGTAGCGGCGCAGGTCGCCCTCGGGACGCGGGCGCTCGGGGCCCCACACCTTGACGAGATCGGGGTGCGCGAGAATGTCGAACAGGCCGCTGGACGCCGCCGCCGCGAGGGTCTGGAAGTAGCCGCGCCAGATCGCCTCGGCGGAGCGCCCGCTCCCCCACACGCTGTAGTCCTCCATGTCGAGGGCCTCGTCGCGCAGGAAGTGGACCGAGCCGAGCACGTAGTCGAAGTCGTGAGCATCGAGCAGGCTGGCGGTGCGATCCTCGGTGCCCGGCACGAAGTCCGCCTCGATGCCGAGCCGCAGATCGGTCTGCTCGCGCACGAAGGCGCAGTAGTCCTCGAGATCGTCGCGCGCGTTCTGAACCCAGAAGGGATGTCGCCAGATCTCGAGCGCCTGTGTGAAGCGGTAGATGTGCTCGGAGACGCCCAGCTCCACGATCCCCCGCTCGCCGGCCGTCTCGCGGTAGCGCTGAGCATTGGCCGCGGTGAAGTGCTCTGCGGCGGTCGCGTCCAGAGCGTCGGAGCGCAGGTGGATGTGGTAGTCGGTGAGCATCGGCGGCCGATTCAAGCACGCCGCCGGGCGAGCAGGAGCTCGGCGAGGGCCAGGTCGAGCTCGGTGGTCACCTTCAGATTCTCGCTCGAGGACCGCACCACCCCGACCCTGCCCCCGAGGCGCTCGATCAGCCAAGCGTCGTCGGTGGCGCTCGCCAGCACCTCGTCGGGAACGTCCAGCGCCCGTTCCAGCGCGGCGCGACGGAACACCTGGGGCGTCTGCACCGCCCACAGGCAGGAGCGGTCGAGGGTCTCTGAGACGATCCCCTCGTGGGCGCGCTTGATCGTGTCCGTCACCGGGATCGCGGCGATCGCCGCGTCGAGGCCCTCGTCGGCCTGCAGGGCGTCGATGCACGCGCGGGCGAGCTCCTCGCTCACCAGGGGGCGGGCGGCGTCGTGCACGAGCACGGGGTCGCCCGGCCCGGCCGCCGCCAGGGCAAGGCGCACCGACTCGGAGCGCACGGATCCCCCCCGCACACCGACGGTTCCCTCCGGGGCCTGCACACCATCCGGCAGGGCCAGGACGATGCGCTCGATCGCCGCCACCCCTCCCAGCGCGTCCACGCTCCAGCTCATCAGCGGCCTGCCGGCGAGGGGGACGAGCGCCTTGGGCAGCTCTCCGCCGAGCCGCTCGCCGCGCCCGGCCGCCACGATCAGAGCGACGGCCACAGCATTGCCCCGGCGATCAGCGGCGGCGACAGCATTGCCCCCGCGATGAGCGACGGCCACAGCATTGCCCCGGCGATCAGCGACGGCGACAGCATTGCCTGAGCTGTGAGGCTACCGCGCACGCAGCAGGCGATCGGACCTGCTGCGTGCGCGAAAGCCCAGCGCTACTCGGCGGCCACCGCGAGCTGGCTGGAGGCCGAGTTGGCCAGCAGCTCGTCCAGGTAGTCTTCGGCCTCTTCCTCGTCCTTGTCGAGCGCATACATCAGCTCGGAGGCGAGGATCTTCTTGGCCCGTGTGAACATCTGCTTCTCGCCCGTCGAGAGGCCCTTCTCGGACTCGCGCAACGCCAGGTTGCGCACGACCTCCGCGAGCTCGTAGATGTCGCCCGTCTTGATCTTGTCGCGGTTGTGCTTGAAGCGGCGGTTCCAGTTCTTGGGCATCTCCGAGACTTCGTCCTGGAGCACGTCCAGCACCTTCTTGACGGTCTCCTCGTCGATCACCCTGCGCAGACCGGCGATGCCGGCGTTCTCGGTGGGGACCTTGACCGTCATGTCGTTGTGGAGGATCTTGATCGTGAGGTACTCGCGCCGTTCGCCGAGCATCTCCATCTCCTCCTTGCCCTCGACCTTGCCTGCGCCGTGGTGGGGATAGACGACGTTGTCGCCGAGCTCGAACTCGATGAACTCCACCTCGCGGGTGGCCTCGATCTCCTCCAACAGCGACTCCGCGGCTGCCTCCGCCACTGCGGACGAGGCCTCTTCGGTTGCTTGTGCGGTAATGGTGTCCTCCTTCGTCGTGGCCCGCCTTGGCGCGGGCCCATAAATCAAGTCTGTAGGTACCGGTCCACGAGATTGATCTCCTGCAGCCGGCGCAGCCCCTCGCGGATGTCCTTCGCCCTGATCTCCCCCACGCCCTCGACCGCCTCGAGCTCCGAGTCGGTCGCGGTCAGCAGCTCGTCCAGGCCCCCGAACTCGGTGACGATCTGCGTCACGACCAGCTTGGGGAGCCTGGGGATCCGCCCCAGCACGCGATAGCCGCGCGGCGAGACGGGGTAGTCGAGCGTGTTCAGCTTGCGGTCGTAGCCGACCAGCTCGGCGAGCCGGCCGAAGTCGAGCAGGTCCTGATGCGCAAGCCGCCCGATCTCCTCCAGCGCCCGTGCGAACGCTTCGTCGGAGTAGCTGGACAGGTAGTCGCGCACGAGCGCGGCCTTCTCAGCGGCCGCGCCGACCATCGTCTCCTCCAGCTGCATCTCGATCAGGCGCCCCTCGCTGCCGAGCTCGACGATGTAGCGCTCGATCTCCACGGCCATGCGCGTGACCAGCTCCGAGCGCTGCAACACGGTCAGCACGTCGTGCAGCGTCGCGCCGCCCTCGAACTCGAGTGCGGTCAGGCGCGTGGAGACCTGGTCCAGGCGACTGCGGTACTTGTCGAGCGTCGCCAGCGCCTGGTTGGCCTTGGCCAGCACCACGGGGATGTCGGCCAGGATGTACTTGACGCCGTCGACGTACAGCGAAACCACCTCGCGCCGCTGGGAGATCGCGATCACCAGGGCATCGGTCTGCTTGGACACGCGCTCGGCCGTGCGATGACGCGTGCCCGTCTCGTGCGAGAGGATCGTCGGGTCGGGCATCAGCTGGACGTTGGCCATCGAGATCTTGGTCGCGTTCGCGTTGAGGATGATCGCGCCGTCCATCTTGGCGACCTGATACAGGAACGCGGGGCTGTAGTCGATCTCCAGCTTGATCCCGCCCGAGTTCAGGAAGCTGAGCTCCTCGGGCTCGCCGATCACGATCAGCCCACCGGTGTGCGCGTGCAGGATGCTCTCGATGCCCTCCCGCAGCGCGGTCCCCGGCGCGATCATCTCCAGCGCCTTCATCAGCCCCGGCTCCGGCCTTGCTTCTATATCGAATTCTTCGCCGGATCGTGGAGCCACTTTGGTCCATTCTACGGCATCAGGCCTCCCTCCAGCCCTCTCGCGGACCCGCGCCCGCGCCGGCACTGGGCGTGCACCGGTCCTCATGGCGCGAGCTTGGTCGGCCGAGTCGCCCCGCCTGGCAGCGCCCGCCCGCTCGGCCGGCGCCACCGCTCAGCCGGCGCCGACGACCGCGCTGCGCCGCTCGTACAGAGCCACGTCCCGCCAGCGCCCGTCTCGCATCTGCCCGACGCGACGGCGCACGCCCACGAGCTCGAAGCCGCAGCGCTCGTGCAGCGCGATCGAGGCCTCGTTCTCGGGGAAGACCCCTGCCGTCAGCGTCCAGAAGCCCGCGCGCTCGGAGTCCTCGACGAGCGCCTGAAGCAGCGCGCGCCCGATTCCCCGGCGCGCGAAGGCCGGATCGACGTAGACGCTCACCTCGGCGACACCTCGATAGACCGCCCGAGCCGAGGTCAGGCTCAGCGCCGCCCAGCCGAGAACCTCGCCCGACTCCCGTGCCACGAGCCGCGGATCGAGGACCCGCGCGCTCGACCACTGCTCCCAGGAGGGCACGGCGTGCTCGAACGTGGCGTCGCCGCCGGCGACGCCGGCGGCGTAGATACGAGCAACCGCCGGCCAGTCGGCGGCCGTCATCGCCGAGATCGTCAGATCGCGCGGCCCCGCGGCGGGGGCGGGTGAAGGCGCCGGCGACTTCCGGGTCGGCTCAGGGTCCACGTCCCGATATCTGCCGGGATCGATGCGGCCGTGGGCGCCGCGGGCTTGCGAGGGCGCCACCTATGACTCGGCGGGCGGCTCTGACTCGGGCTCGCCCTCGGACAGCTCCGGGTCCTCGGAGAGCTCGCCCTCTTCGCCGCCTCTGGCGCCCTCCCCCGCTCCGACCGCGACCGGGGTCTTCTGCTTCTTGGGCTTGACGATCGTCAGGCGCACCTCGCCCTCCTCGCCCTCGGGCGCCGGGTTGACGACGACCGTGGCGCCCGGGATGACCTGCTCGCGCAGGACGAAGTCGGCCAGCGGGTCCTCGATGTAGCGCTGGATCGCGCGGCGCAGCGGGCGCGCGCCCATCGCCGGGTCCCAGCCCTTTTCGACGAGCATGTCCTTGGCGGGATCGGTCAGCTCCAGCTGCAGCTCGCGGTCGGCCATCGACTCGCGGATGCGCAGCAGGAGCAGCTCGACGATCTGCTTGATCTCGTCCTTCTGCAGCTTGTGGAAGACGATCACGTCGTCGATGCGGTTCAGGAACTCGGGCCGGAAGACCTTCTTCAGCTCGCCCATGATGCGGTTCTTCATGTCCTCGTAGGTGATGCCCGTCTCGTCGTCGGAGACCGCGAAGCCGAGCGGCGTGTTGCGCGCGATCTCGGCGGCGCCGATGTTCGAGGTCATGATCACGATCGCGTGCCGGAAGTCGACCGTGCGCCCCTGGGCGTCGGTCAGCCGGCCGTCCTCGAGGATCTGCAAGAGGATGTTGAAGACGTCGGGGTGGGCCTTCTCGATCTCGTCGAGCAGCAGCACCGAGTAGGGCTTGCGGCGCACCGCCTCGGTCAGCTGGCCGCCCTCGTCGTAGCCGATGTAGCCCGGCGGCGAACCGACCAGCCGCGAGACCGCGTGCTTCTCCATGTACTCGGACATGTCGATCCGGATCATCGCGTCGTCGTCGCCGAACAGGAACTCGGCGAGCGTGCGCGCGAGCTCGGTCTTGCCCACGCCGGACGGGCCGAGGAAGATGAACGAGCCGGTCGGGCGCTTGGGGTCCTTCAGGCCCGCGCGCGAGCGGCGGATCGCCTTGGAGATGACCTCGATCGCCGGGTGCTGGCCGATCACGCGCTTGTGCAGTTCCTCCTCCATGCGCATCAGCTTCTGGGTCTCGGCCTCGGTCAGCTTGAAGACGGGGATGCCGGTCCACATCGAGACGATGTCGGCGATCTCCTCCTCGCCGATCGCCGGACGATCGCCGGACTCGCCGGCTTCCCAAGCTTCCTCGAGCTCGCGTTTCTTGTTCGTGAGCTTGCGCTCCTGGTCGCGCAGGGCGGCCGCCTTCTCGAACTCCTGCGCCTCGATCGCGGCCTCCTTGTCGCGACGCGTGGTCTCGACCTGGGTCTCGAGCTCGCGGTTCGCGGGCGGAGAGGTCATCGACTTGATGCGCATGCGCGAGGCGGCCTCGTCGATCAGGTCGATCGCCTTGTCGGGCAGGAAGCGGTCGGAGATGTAGCGGTCGGCGAGTTCGCCGGCGGCCTGCAGCGCGTCGTCGGTGATCTGCACCTTGTGGTGCTGCTCGTAGCGGTCGCGCAGGCCCTTGAGGATCTCCACCGTCTGGTCGATCGTCGGCTCCTCGACGCGGATCTGCTGAAAGCGCCGCTCCAGGGCGGAGTCGCGCTCCAGGTACTTGCGGTACTCGTCCAGCGTGGTGGCGCCGATCGTCTGCAGCTCGCCGCGCGCCAGCGCGGGCTTGAGGATCGAGGCGGCGTCGATCGCGCCCTCGGCCGCGCCCGCGCCGACGAGATTGTGGAGCTCGTCGATGAACAGGATGATGTCCCCGCGCTGGGTGATCTCCTTCATCACCTTCTTCAGGCGCTCCTCGAACTCGCCCCGGTACTTGGAGCCGGCGACCAGCGCGGCCAGGTCGAGCGTGTAGATCTGCTTGTTCTTGAGCAGCTCGGGCACGTCGGCGTTGGTGATGCGCTGGGCCAGGCCCTCGACGACGGCCGTCTTGCCGACGCCGGGCTCGCCGATCAGGACGGGGTTGTTCTTGGTCCGGCGAGAGAGGATCTGCATGATCCGCTCGATCTCGGTCTCGCGGCCGACGACCGGGTCGAGCTTGCCTTCGGCGGCGAGCTTTGTCAGGTTTCTGCCGAACTGGTCGAGCAGCTTCGAGGACTTCTTGCCCTCGGCCGGGCCCGGACCCGAGCCCGCGCCGGCGCCCGCGCCCTGGCCCTGGCGGCGCCCGCCGGGGCCGGAGAGCATGCGGATGACCTCGTTGCGGATCTTCTCGGAGTCGGCGTCGAAGTCGAGCAGGATGCGCGCCGCGACCCCCTCGTTCTCGCGCACGAGGCCGAGCAGGATGTGCTCGGTGCCGATGTAGTTGTGGCCGAGCGAAAGCGCCTCGCGCAGGGCCAGCTCGAGCACCTTCTTGGCGCGCGGCGTGAACGGGATCTGGCCCGAGGTGACCTCCTCGCCGGAGCCCACGATGCGCACGACCTGCGCGCGCACGCGCTCGACGGTGATGTCGAGGCTCTCGAGCACGCGCGCCGCCAGCCCCTCCTCCTCGCGCAGCAGGCCGAGCAGGATGTGCTCGGTGCCGATGTAGTTGTGCTTGAGCGTCCGCGCCTCCTCCTGCGCGAGAACGACCACCTGCCGGGCCCGTTCTGTGAATCGCTCGAACATGTGTGATTCCTTCCTGCGAGGACGGTGCCTCAAGCGCTATGTGGTCTTATCGACGCCTCACGGGCAGTCTACCAACCGGCCACCCCGGCCCATGGGGGTCATCGTCGCGGGCGGACGACGCCTTGAGGGTTGGTCCGGTAGGCGCATGCGCCTACCGGCGGGACCGCGCATGCGCGGTCCCGAGCAGGGCCGCATGCGGCCCAGCCGGCCGC
>DASQGE010000015.1:0-16624 GCA_035632775.1 Solirubrobacteraceae bacterium
CTGGCAGGCTGGCGCGAGCCGGCGCGTGTGCTGGGCTTGGCGGGGCTGGCGGTGGTCGGGCGGGAGGGGCTCGGCGACGGGGACGTGCGCGAGGCGCTGCTGGGCCTGCACCCCGCGCCACGCCTGCGGTTCCTGGCGATGGACGAGGTGGCGGTGTCCTCCTCGGTCGTGCGCGAGCGCGTGGCGAAGGGCCTGCCGGTGGTGGAGATGGTGGGGGAGCGGGTCGCGGCGTACATCGCCGAGCACGGCCTTTACCGGACCGCGGGCGAAGGGCTCACGCAGATCGGAGGCGTGTCGTGAAGTCCGAGGAGCTGCTGAGCGAGATCGTCTCTTATGCGGCCGACAAGAAGGCGAGCGACGTGGTCGAGCTGGATCTGCGCGGGGTGGTGGGGTACACCGACTGGTTCGTGGTGTGCACGGGCAATACCGAGCGCCAGACGAAGGCGATCCACGACGGCATCCTCGAAGGGTGCAAGCGCGAGCACGGCACCCTGCCGCGCCGGGTGGAGGGGCTGGGGAAGGGCGACTGGATACTGATGGACTATCTCGACGTGGTCGTGCACATATTCACGCCCGCAATGCGGGAGTACTACCGCTTGGAGCAGCTGTGGGGGGACGTGCCCGCGCGGGTGGCAAGCTCCTCCTCCTCCTCCTCCTCCTCCTCCTCCGATCGCAGATCGACCGGCGGGTAGCGGTCGGGCCGAGGCGGGCGACAGGATGAGCACGGTCACTCCCAGCTCCGATCCCGGTTCTGCCTCCGGTCGCCTGCCGCACCTGACGGCCGTGTTGCGCGAAGGCGAGCGGGTGACGCCGCTGGAGCTGTTCTTCGACCTCGTGTTCGTGCTGGCGCTGACGCAGTGCACGACGCTGATCGCCCACACGCCGACGTGGGAAGGGATGCTCAAGGGCCTGCTCGTGCTCGGCGTGCTGTGGTGGTCGTGGGTCGGGTACGCGTGGCTGACGAGCGTGGTCGACCCGGAGGAGGGGGCGGTGCGCCTGGCGATGTTCGCGGCGATGGCCGCGTTCCTGGTCTGCGCGCTGTGCGTGCCGGGGGCGTTCGGCTCGGAGGCGCTGCTGTTCGCGTGCGCGTACGCGGCGGTGCGGGCCGCGCACATCGTGCTGTTCGTGCTCGCCAGCCGCGAGGACGCGGCGCTGCGCCGCTCGGTGATCGGCCTGGCCGGCAGCACGGCGGTCGCCGTCGGGCTGCTGCTCGCCGGCGCGCTCACGGGGGGTGGGCTGCAGCTGGGGCTGTGGGGCCTGGCGCTCATGCTCGACATGGGCGGGCCGTACCTGTTCGGCGCCGAGGGCTGGAAGCTCGTGCCGGGCCACTTCGCCGAGCGTCACGGGCTGATCGTGATCATCGCGCTGGGCGAGTCGATCGTCGCGCTCGGCGTCGGCGCGAAGACGACGATCGGCGCGGGCGTCGTCGCGGCGGCGGCGCTCGGGGTCGTGATCGCCGCGGCCCTGTGGTGGGCGTACTTCGACGTCACGGCGATCATCGCGGGCAGGCGTCTGGCGAAAGCGGCGGAGGGACGCGAGCGCAACGAGATCGCGCGCGACTCCTACTCCTACCTGCACTTCCCGATGATCGCCGGCATCGCGCTGATCGCGGTCGGGATGAAGCGCACGCTCGCACACGTCGAAGACCCGCTCGAGCTGGTCCCCGCCGCTGCTCTGCTCGGCGGCGCGGCGATGTACCTGCTCGCACATGTGGCCTTCCGGCTGCGCAACATGCGCACGCTAAGCAGACGGCGCCTGGCGTGCGCGATCGTCCTGCTCGCGCTGCTGCCCGCGGGCGCGGCGCTGCCGGCGCTCGTGACGCTCGGCATCCTCGCAACGGTGCTGGCCGCGCTGATCGCATACGAGGCGGTGCGCTACGCGGACGTGCGCGACCGCGTGCGCCACCAGCTGGCGCGCGAACCTGTGCCGGAGTAGCGAGCCTCGGGCTTCAGGCGCGCAGGGGGTCGGTCCAGCGTAGGCCCGGGAAGCGGGAGAAGTCGGCGTCGCAGGAGCAGAGCAGCGCGCCATGCTCGATCGCCAGTGCGGCCAGATGGGCGTCGCTCGTCAGATTGCCCGCCGTGCCCAGCGGGCGCAGCAGCTCGCGCAGCACGGCCGGATGGCGATCCGTTGGATCGATCACGGTGACGCAGGGCCGCTCCAGCCATCCGTCGACGAGATCGAGCGCTTCGTCTGCCGCGAGCGGCCGCTCGAAAACCGCGGCGCGCGTGCTGAGGCGAACGAAGGCGAGCAGCACCGTCCAGGCGAAGGCGACGGTTTCGGCGCCCGACAGCGTCGCCTCCATCCATGCGCGTGCGGGCCGATGGCGCGCGGAGGTCTTGTCGACCGCGTACAGAAGCAGGTTGACGTCGAGCAACTTCACTTGCGCAGGTCGAGCTTGCGGACGAGCTCCGCGTCCTCGAGCTCGCCGGCGAGACGCAGCGATCGGTCGAGGTCGACCGTCGGCCGCACACCCATCGGCCGTGCCGGCACGCGATAGCGCCGCGCGGAGCGCGTACCTCCGCCGAGGCCTGCCCGCACGGCGTCGTTGAGGGCCGCCTTGAAGCTCACCCCGCGCTCCTGCGCGGCTCGCTTGAGCTTGGCCGCGACATCCGGGTCGAGCGTGACGGTCGTCCTCATAGCTGGGCATCTTAGCAGCAAGAGAGTTGCTGTCATGATGCCTGTACGCCCGGGATGATGTTCCGATCGGTGTCGATGGGACGAAGGTAGCCGGCGATGTCGGAGGCGTCCCTGGGCGTGAGGGTCCGCAGCGGCTATCTTGACGAGCGACATGTCAGAAGCCATCCGGGCGAGCGACCTGGTCAAGACATATCCCGGCGAGATCAGGGCGCTGGACGGCCTGGGCCTCGAGGTCGAGAGCGGAACGATCTTCGGCCTGCTCGGCCCCAACGGCGCAGGCAAGTCGACGACGGTGAAGATCCTGACGACGCTCACGCGTCCTGACTCCGGGACCGCGCATGTCGCAGGGGTCGATGTGCTGCGCGAGCCTGATCGCGTGCGCCGCTCGATCGGCGTGGTGGCCCAGAGGTCGGGCGTCGACCCCGAGGCGACGGGCCGTGAGAACTTGACGCTCGCGGGCCAGCTCTACGGGCTGGGCGGACGCTCGCTTGCCGGGCAGGTCGATGCGCTGCTCGACCGGTTCGGCCTCGGCGACGCGGGGAACCGGCTGGCGCGCACCTACTCCGGCGGCATGCAGCGCAAGCTCGACGTGGCGATGGGTCTCGTGCAGCGCCCGCAGGTCTTGTTCCTGGATGAGCCGACGACCGGCCTCGATCCCGAGGCGCGGGCGGACATGTGGCAGGAGATAGCCCATCTGGCGGCCGACGAGGGTCTGACGATCCTGCTGACGACCCACTACCTCGAGGAGGCCGATCGGCTGGCTCAGCGCCTGGCGATCGTCGATCGCGGGCGGATCGTGGCCAGCGGCACGCCCGAGCAGCTGAAGGGCGAGCTGCGCGGCGACGCGATCCAGATCGAGCTCGGCGACGCGGGAGCGGACGGCGAGGCGGGCTCGAATGGCGACGCGCCGGGTCTGCTCGCGGGCGTGAACGGGCTCAGGGACGTCGCTCTCGACGGCCGCTCGCTGCGCGCCCGCGCAGACTCCGGAGCGGTCGCGCTGCCGGCTGCGCTGGCGGCGCTGGAGGACGCCGGCATCCGCGTGGCCTCGGCGACGGTCGCGCGGCCCTCGCTCGACGACGTGTACCTGCGCCACGCGGGGCGGGCCTTCAGCGAGGCCGACAGCTCCAAGGCCGGTGGGGATGGAGGGAGCGCTCGATGAGCGTCTCCGTGCTCGACTGCCACGAGCAGGGCGACGGCGAAGGGAGCCTTTGATGAGCGGCCTCGCCGCCGCGCTGGCGTCTCCCTGGCACATGACCCAGCGCAAGCTGAGGGCGCTGATTCGCCAGCCGTGGTACCTGGCGATCACGCTGGTGCAGCCGATCATCTGGCTTTTGCTGTTCGGGGCGCTGTTCAAGAGGATCGTCGAGATCCCGGGCTTTCAGGGCGGCTCTTACATCGACTTCCTGACCCCCGGCATCGTCGTGATGACGGCGCTGTTCTCCTCGGGCTGGAACGGGATGGGCATGCTCAACGACCTGGAACGCGGCGTGCTCGACCGCTTCCTGGTCTCGCCCGTGAAGCGCTGGCCGCTGATCGCAGGGCCACTGATCCAGCTGTCGATCGTGGTCGTGATCCAGTCGCTGATCATCGTCGGCCTCGGTCTGCTCGTCGGCGCGAGCTTCCCCGGGGGCGTCGTCGGGGTGCTCGTGCTCGTCGTCGTCTCGGTTCTGCTCGGGGCATCGCTCGGTGGGATCTCGAACGGGCTGGCGTTGCTGGCGCGCAGGGAGGAGACGCTGATCGCGGCGGTCAACTTCATCGTGCTGCCGCTGACGTTCCTGTCCGCGACGTTCATGCAGCAGAACCTGATTCCCGTCTGGATCCAGGAAGTCGCCCGCTTCAACCCCGTCAACTGGGCCGTGCAGGCGGGGCGAAGCGCGCTCAGCGCGAACGTCGACTGGGGGCTGGTGGCCTCGAGATGCGGTTACCTGCTCGCGCTGGCGATCGCCTGCGGCTGGTTCGCGACGCGCGCGTTCCGGACGTATCAGCGCTCTATCTGAGCCTGGATCCACGATTTCGCGGTCGCCTCGGCACCGGATGGCGCATCGTCAGGCGCCATCACCGTCGCCCCGAGGGGTCACCGTACGGGTGCTCCGTCGATGTCCGGAGACTCGACCCCCGGCACCGATGCTCAACCCGCCGTCGGTGGATCCAGACTGAAGCCTCGACGTATACCTGTCGGACGTCTTCCTCGGCCGGAAGGCCGAGCGATGAACGAGATTCCGGTTCACGGACGAGGAAGGGGCTGAGCACGTCGGGACATGCCCGATGCTAGTATGCGTGTATGAAGCGCACCACAGTATCCCTTCCGGACGATCTTGCGCAGGCCCTCGACCGCGAGAGCCGGCGACGGCATGCCTCCGTGTCGGAGGTCACACGCGAGGCGCTCGCGCAGCATCTCGGCCTCGCCTCGGGTGGGCCGCGCGAGCTTCCCTTCGCGGCGCTCGGCCACAGCGGCCACCGCACCACCGCACGAGACATGGAGCAGCTTCTGGAGCAGGAGTGGAATGACGACCCTGGCCGTCGTTGACGCAGGCCCGCTCTACGCGGCGGCCGACGCCGACGACCAGGACCACCTCGCCTCCCGCACAGCGCTCTCGCGAGAGGATCTCCGACTCGTCGTACCCGCGCTCGTGGTCACCGAGGCGACCTACTTCGTAGGGCGACGTTTGGGTGCTGCCGCGGAGAAGGCGTTCCTGCGCGGCGTCGCCGAGCTGGATGTCGAGGGGCCGAGCCGGGAGGATTTCGTGCGTATGGCGGAGCTCGTCGAGGAGTACGCAGACTTCCCGCTCGGAGGAACCGACGCCTCCGTCATGGCGCTCGCCGAACGACTCGATGCCACAGTCATCCTGACCCTCGACCGCCGCCACTTCGCAGCGGTCGTTCCCCGCCATTGCGAAGCGTTCAAGCTGATGCCTTGACGCTGTGCCTCGCCGGCGACGCTCTTGCTCTCGTCTTGGGCCTGATGGCCATTCCTGGTCCGCCCATCATGGACGCCGAGACGGCCGAGCAGGTGCGGACCCTGATGGCGAAGGGCTTCACGGGAACGGTGTTCCTGACGACCGACGACTGTCATGGCTCCTACGATGAGCTCAAGAGTCGCGGCGTCGAGTTCTCAGAACCGCCCGAGGAGCGCCCCTACGGGATCGACTCGGGCTTCCGCGACCCGTCGGGCAACAGCATTCGCTTGACGCAGGTCCGAGAGATGGCCGCGGTCTGATCCGACACCTGGACGGGGCGGGCGAAGGTCGAACCAGCGAGGTAGCGGTTCGACCTTCAGGCCGGTGATGGCGCTTACGTACCCGAAGGGCGCACGAACCGCGCCCGGTGCCGTTGATGCTCATAGCCGGCGGCCCGCCAGAAACCCATCGCGCCCGCCTCCTCGTCGATGACAATCGCGGTGAGCCTGACTGCGCCCCGTGCCCACAGGCGACGCTCGCCCTCCCGCAACAGCGCCGTGGCGATTCCCTGTCGCCGTCGATCAGGGTGGACCACCAGCCGGTAGAAGCTGCCCCGCCATCCGTCCCAGGCGGCGATCAGCGATCCAACCACCGATCCGCCGACCTGCGCGATGAGCAGCGCCTCCCTGTCAGTCGCCACCAGACGCATCAGCCCTTCGCGCGTGTCAGTGACGCTCGGCGAGCTACCGGCCGCGTTCCACAAGGACAGCACCGGCTCGATGTCCTGCACGCTGGCGCTACGAATCGTCCAGCGATCGCCGACCTCCATCCGCTCGATCAATCCCTTGCTGATCACGTACCGATGCTCGACCACGTCCTCGGAGATTACGCTCCCCGTGCGGTCTCGTAAGACCTGGCGGACCGTCACGACCACTTGACCGTCCGGTCGTTGTTCTATGCGCTGCGGTTCGACATTCGAGTCGATCAAGTCGAACTGCCGCCGCCAGTACTCACGGACCTCCTGGTGGCCGTGAAGATGTCCGCCTTCCATCTCGTTCGGCCAATCGACGTCTGCGTGCATCATTGCCAGGACACCATCGATGTCGCGCGCGTTGAACGCCTCGTAGGCACGACGCAGCAACTGCTCGTGCGCCTCGCTCACGATGGTGGCGCCTGTGCCGTGACCGCCCACACGCGGTGCGGGATCATGAGTGGATCTTCGGTGAAGCGCTCGGCGAGCATCCTGGTCAGCTCCCGCGAGCAGGCCCGCACGCCGTCGTCATCTAGGGTGCCGCGTCACCACGTCTTTGCTCAACGGCGCTTCGGATCGTCCACTCGGGCACGACCGCGATGAATACCAGTGCTGGCGGACCGCGCGCTAGGTGCTGCTGCGAGAGCCGCCTGGACCGCGGCGACGGCGCTCGCGCCTGCGACTTGCAGCGGTTCGGTGGTGCGCATGGCGCGGCAGAAGACGAACGCGCCCTCCAGTAGGCAGAGCATCGTGAACGCCAGTTCTCGCGCCGTGTCGCGTGGGATGCCGGAGGCGGCGAAGTACTCGGTCGCGCCGGCGATCCAACTGTCGAAGACCTCGGCGGTCGCTTCGCGCAGCGGCTCGCTGGTGCTGGCAACCTCCAGCGCGACCGTCGCGATCGGGCAGGCGTCGGCGTAGTCGGTTTCCTTGAGCGTCTCGGCGGCGCCAGCGAAGAAGTCCCCGATCGCGGTGAGCACGTCCGGTGCCTGCGCGGCGATCGTG
This sequence comes from Solirubrobacteraceae bacterium, assembly GCA_035632775.1. Lineage (GTDB taxonomy): Bacteria > Actinomycetota > Thermoleophilia > Solirubrobacterales > Solirubrobacteraceae > Palsa-744. Next base: position 7,288 of record DASQGE010000015.1, read on the forward strand.
GCGAATAGCTGGATGTAGAGCTGCCCGGAGGAGCGGATCACCTCCGCTCCAAGCTGCTCCTTGCCTCCGGGGAAGAAGTGATACAGCGACCCGAACGGCGCGTTCGCCGCCGCCACGATCTGCTTGACGCCGGTGCCGGTGTAGCCCTGGCGACGGAACAGCTCGGCGCTGGAGTCGATGATGCGGTCCTTGGTGGTGCTCGCCATGTTGGGTCCTCTTGTTCGTCCTGTGCTTGCTGGTCGTGAGCGTGATGATAGGCTCCCCGCTCACTAGAGCGATCTATCAATTAAGGCGTTGGAGGTGTCTATGCCCGAGGTGGAGCTGTCGGCGGGAACGATCGAGTACGAGGACACGGGCGGCAGTGGGCCGGCGATCGTGTTCGTGCACGGGCTGATCATGGACGGCTCGCTGTGGCGGCACGTGGTGGCGGACCTGCGTCGCGACTACCGCTGCGTGCTGCCCACCCTGCCGTTCGGCGCCCATCGCCGTCCGATGCACGCCGACGCCGACCTGTCGATGCGGGGGATGGCGGAGATCCTCGGCGAGTTCATCGAAGCCCTGGACCTGCGCGAGCTTACGCTCGCGATGAGCGACTGGGGCGGGCCACAGCTACTCGTCGGCGGCGCCCGCGACGAGCGCATCGCGCGGCTTGTGGTGTGCTCGTGCGAGGCGTTCGACAACGTGCCACCCAAAGGGGCAGCGAAGCTGCTGCCATATCTGGCGCGCATCCCCGGAGGACTCGACGCTGCGCTAGTGCCGTTTCGCTTCGACCGGCTGCGCAGGCTGCCGATGACCTATGGCCCGCTGAGCAAGCGACCGGTCCCGCGCGAGGTGATGGACCGCTGGTTCGGCCCCATCCGCGAGCAGCGCGAGATTCGTCGCGACCTGCGCAAGTACGTGCGCAGCGCAGCACAGGGCCGTCGCGACCTACTCGCGATCACGGATGCGCTGGCGGCGTTCGACCGTCCCGCGCTCATCGCGTGGGCCATCGAAGACCGGCTGATGCCCCTCGAACACGGCCGCCGGCTCGCCGAGCTGCTGCCACAGGGCCGCCTCGTGGAGATCGCGGACTCCTACACTCTGATCCCGGAGGACCAGCCGGCGACGCTCGCCGCACACATGCGCGAGTTCCTCGCCCAGACACAACCCACAGCCGACCGAGGTGGTCCACCGCTACGTCAGGGGGGGCCGTCCCTGCGATAACTGTTCGGCCGCTCTGCGTCCACCGTGTCGCCCAACGCCAAGCCTGCGAGCCCAAGACCACGAGGAGCGTTCAAGTCGTTAGCCTTCGGAGCGGTGGACGATCATCCTTTCCGGGCGGCATGGCGCACGCGCGATCTCGATGTGTGGATCGGGGCTCTCTCGCCGGAGATCGTGCTGCACTCGCCCGTCGTGCGGACGCCGTTCCGGGGACGCTCGGCGGCAACCGAGCTCTTCGGTGTCCTGTTCGAGGCATTCGGCGAGGTGGAGATCACCGGCGAGTTCGCCGACACGGACTCTCATGCGTTCTTCTGGCAGGCGAGCGTCGCGGGTCGGCTCATCGAGGGCGCCGATCTCCTGCGCTATGACGAGCAGGGCAAGATCGCCGAGATCAGGGTCCTGATCCGGTCGCTCGTGGATATCGCCGTGTTTGCCGCCGCGGTCGGTCCGTCTCTGGCGGCCCGGCGAAGCCCCGTACGTGGTGCGCTTGTTCGGCTGCTGACACTCCCGCTCAAGGGGATGCTCGCTGTCGCTGACACGGTGGGATCCCGCCTCATAGAGCTTCGCGGAGCACCGCGCGCCGAGCCGAGCAGGCTGTGAACCGTGAAGCTAAGACCATGACTGTCAGCGTTGGGCGACGGTGATCATCTCGCCCAGGGAGCGAATTTGGTGGCCCTCGCTGTCGAAGTTCTCTGGCGTGAGCCAGGACTGAAAGCCGGCGCGTATCGTCGGCCAGTCCTCGTCGACGATCGCATACCAGGCGGTGTCGCGGTTGCGGCCCTTGACAACCTGGTGCTTGCGGAAGACCCCCTCGAAGGTGAAGCCAAAGCGCTCGGCCGCTCGCCGGGAGGCGACGTTCAGGGCGTTGCACTTCCACTCAAGCCGCCGGTAACCGAGATCATCAAAGGCGTGACGGGCGAGCAGGTAGATCGCCTCGGTCGCGGCGGTGGTGCGCTGCAAGGGCACGCCGAACCAGATGTGGCCGATCTCGATCACACCGAACTCGGGGGTAATGCGCAGGTAAGACGCCAGACCAAGCGGGCGTTCGTCGGAAACGCGCACGAGCGTGAAGTAGAGCGGGTCCTTCGACGTCTCCGCCCAAGCGAGGGTCTGGTCCAAGTGATCTGCGCTGCCGTACGGGCCGTCAGGCAGGTAGGTCCAGATCGCAGGGTCGCCGTCGGGCGGGTGCGAGACAGCGTACAGCGGCTCCGCGTCCGTCGCGGCGTCGACGGGGCGCAGCAGGACGTGGGAGCCGCGCAGCGAAGCACGCGCCGGCGGCCTGGCTGCGGTCCAGTCAAGTCGCTCGCCGAGGAGACGCTCAGTCTGCATACTCATGTCCTCGCCTCGCCGGCCGGCTGGATGCGGTGAACGAACTGAGTGATGAACGGCACGGCGCCTCGCCGTTCGTAGAGGCGCATCGCCTCGGTGTTCGTCGTGACGACCGCGATGACCATGTCCTCGACCCCGAGCTCCTGGAGCTTCGCCTCGACCGCGTCAAGGAGCGCTGAGCCAGCTCCTCGCCCGCGAGCCTCGGGTAGCACGACGAGCGTGACGAGCTCGGCCAACGGGTGCGATGCGCTCCAAGACGCCGCGAACCCGTCGCCCGAGCGGACGCGCACGAACGCATAGCCGACATAGTCGTCAGCGTTCTGCGCCGCGAGGACGAATGATTGCGGCTCTGATTGCAGCCACTCTCGCTCTAGGCCCCGGCGGGCTTCCCAGGCACGCTCGAACGGAACCTCGCGGTGCCGCAGATGCGGTGTCAGTGCGCTGTGGTGGTCATACAGCGCTCGCCACAGCGGCTTGAGATCGTCGAAGCAATCCTCTGGCACAGGGACGATGGTCAGCTCGGTCATACTGGGGAAGGGTCGCAGAAACCCGAGCGTCGAAGCTCGTCTAAGAACCGCTTTCAAAAAGATCGGCACGCCCGGAATGCGTCCCTGGACACGGCGCTGGATCGCCACGTGACGGCTCGCACGTGCCACCAGCATGCGCTTCGCCGTCCCGCGTCGCCCAGCTTGGTCCATGAACGCCCCGACCGCACCGCCTGATTTTGAAAGAGGCTCTAAGGCCAAAGCGACTCGACCGCGATCGTGTCGTGTCCGGTCCAGCTAGGGCAGGCCGTAGAGTGCTCGGCTGCCATGCACGAGTTCGTGATCTTCGACTGCGACGGCGTACTCGTTGACTCCGAGGTGATCTCCAACGAAGTGCTCGCCGGGATGCTCATCCGGGAGGGCCTGCCGACCACGCTCACTGAGGCCCGCCGTGACTATCAAGGACTGCTGCTCAGTGACATCCTCCCCCGAGCCCAGGCCAGGCTCGGCCGATCGCTGCCGCCGGGCTGGCTCGCGGGATGCGAGCGATCGGCTACGCGGCAGACAGCGACGAGCGCGCCCTTCGCGCCGCCGGCGCCGAGATCATCCGGTCCCTGGATGAGCTCCCAGAGCTCTTGGCCCATCGCGAGGCGCTTCGATGAATCGTAGGCAAGCACTGATCCTGCTGGGCATCGCGACGGTTACGTTCACGGTGATCCTCGAACTGATCGACCCGTCGCATGTTTCGAGCGGGCCAACGATCCTCGCGTTTGAGTTCGCCGGTAGCAGCTCGCGCGCGGCGCAGATCGTGACCGAATGGGGAGCGAAGGGCAGGAGCGCCGCGCACCTTTCGCTCGTGCTCGACTACGGCTACTTGCTCTCCTACGGACTGTTCTTCTGCCTGGCGGGCTTCGCGATCCGCGACACCGCACGGACACGCGGCTGGCGACGCCTCGCCGCCGCTGGCGTCGTGGTCCCGTTCTTCGCGCTCGCCGCCGCGATGTTCGACGCGAGTGAAAACGTCGCGTTGCTGCTCACGCTCGCCGGCAAGGGCGGCAGCTTCGCTCCGCCGTTCGCCACCGTCTGCTCGACCATCAAGTTTACGCTCATCGGTATCGCCATCCTCTACGTACTGTGCGGACTGGTGCTTCGTGTGAGGGCGCGCATGCTCCCACGCGGCGATTAACGCGCCCAGGATCGCACCGTCAGCATCGGCACGAGCAGACTCCCAGGCGTCCCTGAGGGCAGCCGTTGTACATCGTCAAGCCGATCGGCGACGGCGACGGCGATGGCGCCTGGCGATGCGCCATCCGGTGCCATCGACCGGCGGTCAGGGGCCGCGCGTGATATGCTCTGCTTCATGAATAAGCTCACTTTGCTCACTCCATCAGATGAGGCTGTGCGACGACTCGCCGTTGAGCATCCCGAGTGGATGCCTGTGCTTGAGGCAGCAGTGGCTGTAGCCGAGAGGTCGGAACCACATGGCGGCGAGTTTGCTGGCGCCTGGGTGCTTGTTGAGGTACGCGCACACGGAGGACCCAACTGGTTCCCGAACCTACGGATACTTGCCAGTCATGGGCTACTGGAGAAGTCCGGAGCCTCGACCAGGGGAGGTCGGCGTGCCTACTATCGGATGCCGGATCGTGCAGGTGTCGCGAGAGCCGTCGAAGGGTGGCGGCGCAATGGGACTACACAGACGCGGAGCAGACTCAGCTTTATCGGTGCCGGTGCGTCGACGGAACCTCCAGCCGACATGGGACGACAGGCGGGCGAGGTCAATTACGAGCCACGCTCGTGGCGATGATCTGCGACACCGGTCCGCTCTACGCCGCGATGGACCGGGCCGACACCGACCACGAAACCTGCAAGCAGCTTCTATCCAACTCATCCGAGCGCCTGCTCGTACCAGCGCCCGTCGTGGTCGAGCTGGAGTGGCTTGCGAGCAGCAGGCTCGGACTGCAGCCCTTCTCGTCGTTTCTCGCCGATGTCGAGGCCGATGATGTGACTATCGTGGACCTGATCCGGGCTGACTACGTGCGTATACGCGATCTGCTTACCCGCTACGCCGACTTGAAACTCGGATTCGTCGATGCCGCAGTCGTCGCAATCGTGGAACGGCTGAACGAGCATAAGCTCGCAACGCTCGACCACCGACACTTCACCACGGTCCGCCCCAAGCACACGGATGCCATCGAACTACTGCCTCATTGACGCTCGTCACTGAGAGCCGATCCTGTTGGTATCCCCGACGTGCAGACGATTGTCTATGGAGCTAGTCGGGCTCGAACCGACGACCTTCTGGCTGCCAGCCAGACGCTCTCCCAGCTGAGCTATAGCCCCGGGTCGCCTCATCCTATCGCCTCGCTGTGAGGACCTCGCGCCTTGATCAGACAGCTCGCCCGCGTCCCAGTGCCGCTCGAGCTCATAGTCTCGCCCGACGCATATCGAGCGCCTGGTTGTCGTGAGTGGGCGCGAGGCGCAGGCTGAGCGCGCCGCGGCCCGCCCGCCGACCACCCTACCCCCGCGGCATGAACTCCGGCACGTCGAGGTCTTCGTCCGGCTCTGCGCGTCCGCGCTTACCGCCTGGCCGGCTGTGCGCTCCGCCCCCGGGGCCGACCTGGTCCAGGCGCGCGGTCATGCTGCCGTGGGCGAGCCTGACATCGCGCAGCAGGCGCTCGGCGTTGTTGCGCAGCGAGGCGGACAGCTCGCGCAGGTTGCGCGAGATCTCGGTCCCCTCGCGCACGACCTCGCGCGCGGCGAGGTGCGCTTCGCCGACGATGTCCCGGGCCTCGGCCCGCGCGAGCGCGCGGACCTCTTGCGCTCGCTCATGTGCTTCGGCCTGCTCGCGGGCGAGATCCTCGCCGGCCGCGGCGCCCAGGCGCTCGGCTTCCTCGTGCGTGCGTCCCAGGACGCGCTCCGACTCGTCGCGCGCGCCGTCCATGATCTCGTCCGCCTCTTGGCGCGCGGCTGCGAGCACGCGCTCGGACTCAGCCTGCGCGTCCTGGAGCAGCCGGCCGGCCTGCTCCTGGGCCGCGGCCAGCGAACGGGCCGCCTCTTCGCGCGCGCCGGTCAGCGCGCTCTCGGTCTGGGCGCGCACGGAGACAAGCGCCTGCTCCGCCTCGGCATGGATCGCTCCGACCGACGCCACGGCGTCGTTTCTGCTCGCCTCCGCCTGCACGCGCGCGGCTTGGAGGATCTCCTGGGCCTCGTCCTCGGCGGCCTGGACGCGATGCTCGGCCGCCCGGTCGGCCTCGGCGATCCGTTCGCGGCCGCGCGCCTCGGCCTGCTCGCGCAGCTCGGCGGCCGTTCGTTCGGCGGCTTCGATGATGCCGGCGACGTGTCCCGAGGCGGTGCTCAGCGCATCGGACTTCAATTCCACGAGGCCATCTTCACACACGGTGCCCCCTCTGCGCGCCTGGCGGAGATTTGCGGACAAGCTCCCGGTGGGCGATGATCAGCCGTCGAGAGAACCGCTCGAGAGAGGAGCCTCGCCATGGACATCGCCATCTTGATCTACGATCGCTTCACCGCGCTCGACGCGGTCGGCCCGTATGAGGTGCTGAGCCGGCTGCCGGGGGCGCGCACGACGTTCGTCGCCGTCCAATCCGGTCCGGTCATGACCGACAACGGGGCGCTGACGCTCGTGGCCGAGCGTTCGCTCGACGAGGTCGGGGACCCGGACATCGTGCTCGTCCCGGGCGGCCCGGGCGAGGTGGCGGCGCGCGCCGGCGGGGCGGTTCTGGAGTGGCTTCGGGCGAAGCACGAGACGACCACCTGGACGACCTCCGTCTGCACGGGCTCGCTGATCCTTGCCGCCGCCGGACTGCTCGAGGGCAGACGCGCCACGAGCCACTGGCTCGCGCTCGGGCAGTTGCGCGAACTGGGGGCCGAGCCCGTCTCGGACAGGGTGGTGTTCGACGGGAAGCTCGTCACCGCGGCCGGCGTGTCGGCCGGCATCGACATGGCGCTCGCGCTGGCGGCCCAGATCGCGGGCGTGGAGCTCGCCCAGGCGATCCAGCTCGGCATCGAGTACGACCCGCAGCCCCCGTTCGACGCCGGCTCGCCCGAGAAGGCGCCCCCGGCGATCGTCGAGCGAGTGCGCGCACGTGCCCGGTTCGCCGACACGCCCGCTCCGCAACGGTGAGCCCGGCGCTCGCGTCAACGGGGCGTCGGCGGGCACGCTCCGGCGGCGGCTCGCCGTCGCGCGCGAGGCTGGGCCGTCGGCGTGACGATCGACCTCGCCCGAGAGTTCCGTCCTAGGTCGCTCGCTAACCTCCGCTCTCCGATGTCCGAGCGCAACTACGACCCTCACGAGATAGAGCCCCGCTGGCAGGCGGTGTGGGCGAAGGAGCGCACCTGGGAGGTCGCCAACGAGGGCGCGACGCTCGCCGCGGGCCGGGGCGCCGCCGGCGCCGAAGAGGAGGTCCTCAGCTCCTACGTGCTGGAGATGCTTCCCTATCCGAGCGGCGAGCCGCACATCGGCCATCTGAAGGTCTACTCGGTGGGCGATGCGATCGCCCACTTTCACCGCCGGCTCGGCCGGCGGGTGCTGCACCCGATGGGCTACGACTCGTTCGGCCTGCCGGCGGAGAACCACGCGATCAAGACGGGCGTGCATCCGCGCGCGTCCACCGAGACCTCGATCGCCTCGTTCCAGCGTCAGTTCCGCTCGTGGGGCATCTCGATCGACTGGTCGCGCGAGCTGGCCACGCACGAGCCGGGGTACTACCGCTGGACGCAGTGGATCTTCCTGCAGCTGTTCGAGGCCGGCCTGGCCTACCGCAAGGAGGCGGCGGTCAAGTGGTGCCCCAAGGATCAGACGGTGCTCGCCAACGAGCAGGTGGACGCGGACGGGCGCTGCGAGCGCTGCGGGACGGTCGTCGAGGTGAGGCAGCTCGAGCAGTGGTTCCTACGCATCACCGACTACGCCGAGCGACTGCTGGGCGACCTGGAAGGAATCGACTGGCCCGAGCACGTCAAGACGATGCAGCGCAACTGGATCGGGCGCAGCGAGGGGGCGGAGGTGACGTTCCGCTGCGAGGAGCTGGGCATCGACTACCCCGTGTTCACGACCCGTCCGGACACGCTGTTCGGCGCGACCTTCTTCGTGATGGCGCCCGAGCACCCCGACGTGCTGCGCATCGTCGCCGGAACCGAGCGCGAGCGGGAGGTGCGCGAGTACGTGGGCCATGCGATCACCGAGTCCGGCGAGGAGCGCGGCAACGTCGAGAAGCCGAAGACCGGCGTGCCGCTGGGACGGACCGTCGTCAACCCGGTCAACGGCGAGCAGATCCCGATGTATGTGGCCGACTACGTGCTGATGGAGTACGGCACCGGCGCGATCATGGCGGTGCCGGGACACGACGAGCGCGACTACGCGTTCGCGCGCGCGTTCGGTCTGCCGATCCGGCGGGTGATCGAGGGGACTCCGCCGGAGGGCGGCGACGAGCAGGGGCTGCCCTATACGGGCGACGGGCCGTTGACGAGCTCTCATCCCGAGTTCGACGGCATGCACAACCGCGAGGCGCTGAGCGCGATCGTCCAGTGGCTGGACCGCCGGGGCAAGGGCCATGCGTCGGTCAACTACAGGTTGCGCGACTGGCTGATCTCACGCCAGCGCTACTGGGGGTGCCCGATCCCGATCGTCTACTGCGAGCGCTGCGGCGCGGCGCCCGTGCCGGCCGAGGAGCTCCCGGTGGAGCTGCCCGAGATCGACGACTACGCCCCGCGCGGGCGCTCGCCGCTGGCGGCCGCCGGGGACTGGGTGCGCACGAGCTGTCCCGAGTGCGGCGGCGAGGGGCGCCGGGAGACAGACACGATGGACACGTTCGTGGACTCTTCCTGGTACTTCCTGCGCTACTGCGACGCCGCCAACGACCGCGCCGCGTGGGATCCGGCGGTGCTGCGCGAGTGGATGCCCGTGGATCAGTACATCGGCGGGGTCGAGCACGCGATCCTGCACCTGATGTATGCGCGCTTCTTCACCAAGGCGCTCGCCGACCTCGGTCATCTCGACTTCCAGGAGCCGTTCAAGGCGCTGTTCACGCAGGGGATGGTCACCAAGGACGGCGCGAAGATGAGCAAGTCCCGAGGCAACGTCGTCTCGCCCGCCTCGATCGTCGAGCGCTACGGCGCCGACACGGCGCGCTGCTACATCCTGTTCGTCGGCCCGCCCGAGCAGGACGCCGACTGGTCGGACGAGGGCGTCGAGGGCGTGCACCGCTTCCTCTCGAGGCTCTGGCGCCTGGCCGCGGAGACGGCCGAACGGGGGAGGGCGGCTTCGCATGCGAAGCCGCCGACGGGGTCGCATGCGACCCCGTCGC
>DASQGE010000016.1:0-5157 GCA_035632775.1 Solirubrobacteraceae bacterium
GCTGCTCGAGCGCCCGGCCAGGGCACAAAGCCAAAAGCTGTCTGGCACCGCAGACGACCACCACGCCGCACCAGGCGCCGTCAGCCCGCAGGACGCCCGGTTAGTCGGCATCCTGCAACTGGACGGTCCCAAGTGTCGAGCGCAGGGCAGCGTCGGGTCGAGATTCGATAATGAAAACTGTCCTAGAGGGACAGTTTTCAAATAGCTGAGAGCCTGTAGCCGCGGGGCTCGCTAAAGACAGTTGTCACCCGTTTGTACGCGCGCCCGGCGGCCTAATGTACACCTCGGAAAAGCTCGCAAAACCTACGCAAAGCGCTCATCCCTCGTCACGCGACGACGCCGAGCCCAGTCTAGGAGGGAGTGGCGAAACTCGGAAGGCCAGTCATAGAGCCGATCCTTCTGGTGGCGTCGAGAACGCTACCCCCGATTCGGTTCGCGCTTACCCCACCGGGGGCGTTCGGTGAGGCCAAGCGGTCAACTCCATCAGCGCGACGACGCTGCCGACCTGGTGGCAGAGATCAACAAGCCCGTCGAGTCGTGCATGACGGTCGCCGAACGCTATCTCGACCGGAAGCTTGCCCTTCACTTCCGTCTGCGGGTTCGGACCCGTAATGCGGACTTTCCCCCACGCGATGTAGTCGCCGTCTTTGAGCGGCTTGCCGGTGGCGATGTCCATCGACTCGATCTCAACGTCTCGTACAGGCGCGACGCCAGCCGTTCCAGGCTCGTGCTTGGCGATGGCGGCGACGCAGGCGAGGGGCAGCTTGTGCTTGTCCTCGTTGGAGAACGCATTGAGGATGGCGAGGCTGTGCAGGCGAGCCTCGCCGTCAGCCGCGTATGGCTGTATGGAGGCGATTTCCTTCACGACCTCGGGGGACATCCCTTTGACCCGAGCCTTCCATTTGCCAATATCGTCGTCGGCGACCGGCTCCCGGACGAAGATCGGGAACTGGGTAGAGCCGGACGGTTTTCTGCCGTTGGCGAGGACGAGCTGCCACGCGAGATGGTCGAGGGCGGATCGCAGGTTGTGGATCAAGTCACCCACGATCACGTTGATAAGCAAGGGCGGCTGCTGTCTGATCTCGATGCTCAGGCTATAGCCGCCGGTCTCTGGGTGGATGTGCTGCCGGACTCCGTAGGGATCGGTGTCAAGGAAGGTGGAGACCTGATCCTTGAGGGTGTCGAGATGTTCTTCGGCCCTGTCAAGCTTGGCTCGGACTCCTGCGAGCGGGTCGCCCATCCGGCGAAGCTTATGCCGCCAGCGCCACCGCCCGTGTCTGGTTCAGCGCAACCGTCAACTGAGACAGGATCGTGAGGTCGGCGTGAAGCCGTACACGTTCGATCCGGCGCACCCGCAGGGGCGACAGGCGCCATTCGTTCTTGAGACGACCGAACGCACGCTCAACGGACGCGCGGCGACGGTAGAGGCCCTTCCATCGCAGCGTCTCGCGCGGGATGAGGGGATGGAGGCGATCAGCCTTGATCCACACCGAGGTGGGCTCGCACTCGCCGGTCGGGCAGCGCCACTTGCACGCCCTGCGCTTGTGGTCCGACTCGGCGAACCGCCACTCGCCGTGCTCGCACCGGGGCGGCTTGTCGTTGCCCTTCACCACGTCAGGGGTCTTGCGCAGCGGCACACCGGCAGGACGTTTCGCTCCGAGCACGCCTCGTAGACGCGGGTGTTGTCGTAGCCCTTGTCCATTGCGCAGGTCTCCGGGTCGATCCCGAGCGTTTGCAGCCGGTCCAAGAGCGGCACGACGGTCAGAACTTCGTTCGCCTTCGCCGTCTCCACACGCCACGCGAGCGGCAGGTCGGTCTTGGAGCACACCGCCATGTGCAGCCGGTAGCCGTAGAAGCCGCCGCCCTTCCGCGTCGAGACAGCCGAACGATGGCCCCAGGAGGAGTCGGGGTCGGAGAACTTCTCGCGTTCCCTCCCGCCCTTCGACACGTACCGCTGGCCGTTGGCGTACGCGGGCAAGTCCGAGGCGTCGAGTGCCACGTCCCACCCGAGCACGGGGTTTCGCTTCTTCAACTCCTTGAGCACACGAGCGATGCAGCCTTGCAGCAGGTCCGTGTGGTCGCGCAGCTTGGCCGTAAAGCGGTAGCAGGCGTATACGGAGGGCACGTCGCCGTCGGGGGCGATGACGGCCGCGAGCGCCGCGTGCTCGGAGACGAGCGCCACCGTGCGCGTCCATGTCGGGATCGCGTACAGGGACTTCGCCAGTGCCATGCCGAACACAGCGCGCAGCGGATAGCCGGGTCGGTCCGTCCAGCGGGTCGCTTGCAGCTCATCTATGAGGCGGGAGACCTCCGGTGAGGTGAGGATGTCCGACAGGTCTTCGGCGACGGATCGCCGTGCTACGTTTGGCGAGGTCATGGAGCGCTATCTCCTTGATCCGGACCCCCGGGCGTGCCATCGTCGCGGGGGTCACTTTTGGCTTCAGTAAGCTAAAAACTACAGGCCGGATCGGACGGAAAAACGGTCCGAATAGAGCCGATCGGCTGTCTTCGCACCACGAGATTCCGGTCAAGGTCACGGCCTGGGTTGACGAGGGGGTCGCGCCGCTTGTCTGCGTGCTCAACGAGTTCGAGGATGTGATGACCGTGGATAGCTGTTAGGGCAGCGGAGAGCAGCCTGCCCACGTGTTCTTCTGCTACCGGGGCGACGACCGGCGGGCGGCGCTGTTCGTAGCCGATCTTGCCGCCTACCTCGCCCCCTACGAGGCGGCAGCGGACTATGTCCTTGCCGCCGAATGGCGGCCAGGGTCAGGTGAGCCGACCTTCCAGCTCACCTGCCCGGTAGCCCACATCGACAAGCTCGCGGAGGTCGTCCTTAGCTGGGCCTTCGCACTTTCACATGACAGGTACGACAGAGCACTTCGCAGTTAGAGAGAGCGTCGCTTCCGCCGCTCGCCACAGCCGTCTTGTGGTGGAATTCGGCACTGGCTTTCGTCAGCGTCGTCTTGCATCGGCCGGCGTGGGTATGGCTCAGCCGCTTGCACTCGCAGCGGTTTCCGGCACTTTTCAGGGCGGCTTTCTTGGTCTCCTCGGAGAAGGCCATTTCGTTGCTCCAATCTTCCCCCGAGTCGGCTGCGGACACAGACCATTGGTATGCCCGAGGGATCGGTAAGAGTTTGTCAAGAGGTTCGGACGTATCCCCAACGGTTCTGTCAGGAAATCGGGGGTGTCTGTCACGCCTGGCACGATGGTCCCGCGCCTTCGGCGTGCTGCTCCAATCACCATCGGCGGTCCGGGCGGACACCCGGGCCGCCACCTACACAGCCTCGATGCGCGCTCGCGCCTCGCGCACGGCTCGCGCGACCTGTGCCTCCTGCTCGGCGGTCTGCACGAGCGCCAGGACGGGCACGTCGAGCGCTGCGGCCAGACTCGTGATCCGATCCTACGTCGGGTTGCAGCCGCCCCGCTCGATCCCCGACAAATACGTGGGATGGATGTCGGCGGCGAACGCGAGAGCTTCGATCGTCAGGTTTCGATTCCGGCGCAGGCGACGGACCGCCTGGCCGAGATCGGCGTTCGTGGGGAGGCCCGACATGATGCGTCAGACGACTTGCCCGACGATCTGTACAAGGCGGACGCCCGCACGCGAGGCGAACACATACCCATCACTCGTGCGGTGGATGAGGCTAGCGCGGTGAAGGCCCCGCACAGCGTCAATGGCGCGGTCGGGCTGTTCGAGGGCGCGACCGATGTCCTCGACCGACCAGAGCGGCTGACCGCTGTCGGGTTCGGTAAGCAGGTAGAGCGCATCGCGTTCGAGTTCGTCCCACTCGGCCGCGATATCGCGGATAGGCTTCTCATCAGGCATGGGAGGCTCCGTCTCCTGTGTCTAGGCTCCGGTGCGGGCCACAACCCGTGCCGGAGCCGATTGCTATGGATGCCGCTGACGATAGGCTCCCCCGGCGATGCTCTCAACCCGTTTCGCTACTCGTTTCGCCACTCCCTCCTGCTAGCCCGTGTGCCGCTCCTCGGGCAGCCATCCCAGCTCCACCCGCAGGGCGGTGCCAAGCTGGTCGCTGAGCCTCACGTAGTGCTGAACCAGGTCCCTCTGGAGGCCGTCAAGGTGGCTGATGCCGTCCTCGGCCGTCATGTCGTTCACGTGGATGAACGAGGTCTCAACCTCCGTCACGTGGCGGCGAAACTCGTCCACCGCGGCCCTGAGCGCCCCATCTAGCACCCGCTCCTGGAGGCGTCGCGTCGTGACGCCGATCTCGTAGCTTTCCTCGTTCAACTCCTCGCCGAGCCGTGTGAGTTTGCCGTGCTCCTTCAGCGTTTTCTGGTCGTGCAGGATCATCCTCGCGGTGCAGCGCACCAGGCGTTGCAGCGCGTCCTGGAGTTCCAGCAGCGTTTCGCGTTGGAACGCGTGGCGCTGCTCGTCCAGCCGTTCCCTCACGGACGCCCGGCGCGCCATTGCTTCGCGCGCGGCAGCGCGCTCGTCGCGAGCCCGTTCGTTGTGTCCCGCGAGCACGTAGCCCGCGAGGCCCGTCGCCGCCGGAACGACAAGGCCGATGAGCGCAAGCCAGTTGGGAACCGTCGTCACGCGCGGAGTATCGGCGCCGAGCCGGACGATCGCGGGGGAGTGCGGTGCCGACGAGCGGGCGGCCTAAGGTCACGGGACCGACGACAGAGCACGGCGCCAGTCGCCGTAGATGTTGGGCCGGCCGGCGCGTTCCCAAAGGGCGTTGGTCGCGCCGGAGAGGCCGTCCCAGTCGCTGCGCACTTCCTCCTCGCCGAGGAGTGTCCATCCGACCTCTTCCAGCCGCAGATCGGCCTTGCCGGTGTTGCAGGGCCAGCAGGCGGTGACGAGGTTGTCCTCGTCAAGCCAACTGCCGCCACGACCGCCGGGGTCGACGTGATCGAGGCTCGTTGAGACGAGGAGGTACGCGGGGTGGACCTGCCCGGCCTTCCAGTTCGGGTGGTAGGGGAACTCCTCGGGGTACATCTCCGAGAGGAGTCGGAGCACGGGCGGGGCGGTCGTTCTCGCGCGACAGTAGCGACACGTCCAACTGTCGCGGCGATGGATCGCGACCCTCGTCGCCGTGGGCGTCGGCCAGCGTCGCTCGATCTCAATTCGTCGCTGCCCGATGCCGGCGAGAACATCATCCGCCCGCCCGGCGTCGCCGGCCAGCGTGGCCGCTA
>DASQGE010000017.1:0-6287 GCA_035632775.1 Solirubrobacteraceae bacterium
GCTGACCGACGAGATCCGTACCTTGGCGGGCGATCTGGAACCACCGTCGATCAGGTCACTGGAGGCGATTCACGTTGCCAGCGCGCTGAGCCTACGCGAACGACTGAAGGGCCTCTTCACCTACGACGAGCAGATGTCCAGCACCGCCCGCGACGCCGGGCTGGACGTGTACACACCACGATAGTTCGCGAACTTGAAGAGGCCGGTGCGGGTGCGGCCACGATCCGAAGCTGCCTGGGCCTGCTGCAGAGCATGTTCGCGCGGGCCGTGGAATGGGACAGGGCGAGCGTCAACGTCGTCAAGCTGGTCGTCAAGCCGCGCGCTCGACGCTTACGGGCAGTCAAGCCGCTGCGTCCCATCGAAATCGAGGCACTGCGCCGGCAGATGCTGCGCAATCCGGATCACGGGTTACGAGACGCCACGCTCGTAAGTGTCCTCGCGTACGCCGGCCTGCGCCCCGAGGAGGCTCTTGCCCTCGAATACCAGCACGTACGCAAGGCGACCGTCTTGGTCGAGCAGAAGTGGGTCGAGGGAGAGATCGTGCCCGGCCAGAAGACGACCCGACCGCCCCGCTTCCCGCCGCTGCTCGACGTTCTGCGCACCGACCTACACGACTACGAGCTCGCCTGCAGGCGCACCGGCGGTCTGATCTTCGCGCGGGCGGACGGCGCCCCCTGGCACGACCACGACTGGCGCGACTGGCGCTCGTGTGTCTGGCAGCCGGCGTGCGAGTCGGTCGGCCTTGCGACGATCACCACCACGACGATCGTCAAGGACGGCAAGCGCAAGACCAAGCGGACCTACGACGGCCCCGTTCCCTATGACCTGCGCCACAGCTTCGCGAGCCTGCTGATCCACGAAGGCAGGCACTCGATCGTGCAGATCGCCGAGTGGATGGGGCACAGCGCGGCGACCCTGCTCGGCCACTACGCGCACGTCATCGCCGATCTCGCAAGCAAGCCGAGCTTGCCGAACGAGCAAGCGATCAAGGCGGCGCGCAGGACCATGTCACTCGGCACGCAAAGCAGCCAGATGGTACCTGCGGGTAATAACGTCATTACCCATTGGCACTACTCCTATGACGGTGGATGATCGCTCTGACCGCCCCCCGTTTGGTCGCCCCGGACCATTCAACGGGGGTCAGGCCAGCCCAGCCACGTCTACGGGTCGCGTGTCTGCTCGGAGGCTGACCAAGAGCCGGGCGCGCACCCGATGGCCACAGCGTGGCCGCCGCTGATGGCGACTAGACATCAGCCGATGCGCTCCCGCTCTCACGCGTCCGACCGTGAGGCTCAAGCGGATAGCGGCGGCGCATAGACGGAGAGAAGTGAGGCACCGTGAAGTCGACCTCGCCATGGTCCGGGCTGAAGATCAGACCCTTCTTGATGAGCGCGTCCCGATGCACGGAGGTGGACGAGACACCACTGCCGAGACGTCTGGCAATGTCGCCCGTTCGGTAAGGCCCATCGCCGAGGTCCGCCATGGCGGCCATGTAGCGCCGCTCGGCGGGCGTGGCCTTCTCGAAGCGCACGTGGAAGAACTCGTCATCGAGCTTACCCTGAACGACTGGTTCGGCAGCCTGAACGTCGGCGAGCGTGATGGGGGAGCGGGGCGCCATGTTCCATGTCTCCTTGCCGTATGCCTGCACGAACGCCGCATAGCAGCCCGACAGCTCAACAATCCGCGTCAAGGCGTCCTCCTCGAAGCTGACGCCCTCGGTGTTCGCCGGTTCAATGAGTGCTCGGCGAGCCGCATCGTCGCTCAGCGGCCCGAGTTCGGGGTAGGAGAACAGACGCTCGGCATAGGACTTGGCATCTACGATCATGCCTGGAAGCTGGGGAAGGCCTGCACCGGCGAGGGCGATGGGAAGCTGCTTCTGGGACATCCGGTGCATGGCTGCCGCTACGGCCTCCATCTCCTCACGCTTGAGAAACTGCATCTCATCGATCAGGAACACCACGCCGGTCTCGTGCTGTTGGGCCGTCTCGCCGAGCTCGACGAACAGGTGGGTCAGGTCGCGCTCGAGGTTGCCCGTCGAGCCGGCCACAGCGCTCGGGTGGAAGGAGAACTCCAAGCTACCCTCGGTTGATGCGCCCACCTTGAAGCCGCTCAGCAGCCCCGTGAACGACTTCAGCCGCTCGCCGAGTGCACGGCGGCGGTCCAGTCGCAGGAGTGCCTGGTAGGCGGCGTCGGCAAGCTCGGCCCTGAAATCGGTGTCGGAGCGGATCTCGATTGGGTCGGGCGCTGTCCACCCCGAGGCGTCGGCGATGCTCTCGAACTCCAGCAGCAGGACGGTCTTGCCGACGCCGCGCAGCCCAAAGACGATCATGCTGGGCTCGTTCATCCCGCGGCCCAGACGACCAAGCAGCGTCTTGAACTGCTGCGTCTGCGCCTCGCGGCCGGTCAGCGCCCGGGGAGGGTTGCCGGCACTCATCGAGTACGGGTTTGCGAGCGGGTCCACGACAGGAAGGTAGCAGAGCTATCAGCAAATATAAGGCATTATCAAGGAAAACAGATAGTGAGCGATAAGTTCTTATAGCTCGTGAACGCGGGACTGCACCGCCAGACAACCAGCCGCGTCGCGGTCAGATGAAGAAGCGCACGAGTACGGTCTTATGCACGAGTCCCCGTCGGGGCACTTGTCAGGCGTGGTGGGCCTGGTAGAGGGCGACGCTTCGGGACATCACACGTCGCATTCGGCGCGCGAGGCGGGCGCTTCCGCTTCGCCCGGGCGAAGCGCGCGTCCGCCGAGCCTCAGTCGGCGCACTCGGAAAGTCGTCCAACTCGGGAGTCTCGGTGGTCGTCGCCGACGCGCTCGCACCCGTAACGAAGCTCACTCTTGGCTGCCGGGTATGGGACTCGCCGGCATCGCGTCCAGGTCCGGGCCGATGGACGGCATACGGGTTCGTTGGGCCCGGGGCGGCTCAACGTCATTGAAAAGCGCTTGGCTATGCCAGATTCTCGCTAAGAACCTCTTTCAAAATAGGCGGTGCGGTCGGGGCGTTTATGGACCAAGCTGGGCGACGCGGGGCGGCGAAGCGCATGCTGGTGGCACGTGCGAGCCGTCACGTGGCGATCCAGCGCCGTGTCCAGGGACGCATTCCGGGCGTGCCGATCTTTTTGAAAGCGGTTCTAAGCCGACGCGGGGACTCGAACCCCGGACCCCCTCCTTACCATGGAGGTGCTCTGCCAGCTGAGCTACGTCGGCGTGGAGACTCGCATCCTATCGGCAGCGGGCCTCTTGGTGGGCGGGGCCGATACTCCCATTGGAGCCCGAGCGCGGCCAGTTATCAAGACCTATCCGCCGTTATCCAACGTGATCAGTAGCACTACTGCTACCATCTTGCGATGGTGACCATCCCCCAGAAGGAGCTCCGCAACCACGTCGGTGCGGTGCTGCGGCGGGCAGAGGCCGGCGAGCGGTTCACGATCACCGTCTCAGGACGTCCGGTCGCCGAGCTGGGTCCCGTGCGCGCTCGACGGTGGGTGTCCAGCACCGGGCTCGCCGACCTGTGGGCGACGCCCCCGGACCCCACGCTCGAGGAGGATCTCACGGCGCTCGGCGGGCAGCTCGCAGACCCCTGGGCCACCACCTGACGGTGGCGGTCCTGCTCGATACCTCGGTCCTGATCGCGGCCGAGAGGGGACCAGACGAGGACGCAGCCATCAGCGTCGTCTCGCTGACCGAGCTCCACTTCGGAGTGCTCATCGCCCGCGACGAGGAAACACGCGCTCTGCGGATGCGTCGTCTAGGTGCCGTCGAGGATCACTTCGACGCGCTGCCATTCGATGCTGTTGTGGCGCGCGAGTGCGGCCGACTGCACGCCCTCGTCGCACAACGCGGTGGAGCGCCACGACGGCGAGCAATGGACCTCGCGATCGCCGCCACCGCCAACGTCCATGGGGTGCCGCTGCTGACCTACAACGCCAAGGACTTCCAAATCATCGCCGACAAGATCGACCTCCGCGAAGCCTGAACGTGATGAGCCGACCCTGCCCAAGCCAGGGTCAGTCAAGGTTGGCCCAGCAGCCCTTCGTGAGCCGGCCCGGGTTTGACGGAGACCGTGATCTGACCTGGCCCTTCGCTCGGCGGCGCAGGCCGGCGCCCATCCGCCGGTGCCGGCCCGCCAGGTAGCTCTACCCGGTAGCTCCACCAGGTAGCTCTACCCGACCGCCGACGAGGCCGCGCAGCAGCTGCGCGGTCCCGCCTCTCAGCCCAGCTCCTCCGACGCCGCCTGGAACCTCGCCATCGCCTGACCGAGCGCGTCGCCGGAGTAGGCGTTGATCACGCCGACGCCGTCGACGATCGCGCCCGCGCGGGCGATCAGCCGCTCGAACTCCTCCGTGGAGCGGATCTCGTCCAGCTTGCCGCGCTCACCGTGGAGCACGATGAAGCCGGCCAGATCGCCTCCGTGCGGCGCCAGCAGATGCGCGTCGAAGCCGTCGATCTTGCCTTCCTGCTGCAGCCTGCCGTCAAACTCGATCGTCTCCTGGAACACCTGCAACGCCTTCTGCTCGCGGCCCCTGACCACCTGGCCCCAACCGATGAACAGCTCTTCGCCAGCCATCTGTTCCATCCTTTCGTAGCGAGCGCCCGAGCCTACTCCGACCCGACTTCGCTGTCCAGGGGCGCCCCAGAGCTCCCCCGGCGCATGCCCGGCGCCGGGAGCTCAGGCAGCCGCGTGCGACGCCCCGCGCGGCGGCGCACGCCGCCCCTGAAAGCGAGGATCAGACTCGTACGAACCCCCGAAAATCTGGAACTAGCAGGGAAATCTACGACCCAGTCGATCCATCCCAGGAACTCGATGTTACTGTGATCACTTCTCTGTAGACAAAAAATAGCTGACATGGAATGATTATGGCTGCCAGATTCCTTGATAGTCGTCTGGACATGTAGATCGTTTCGGGGAGGTAGAAGAGATGTATCAGCACGGCGAGGGACGATCGGGCGCGGGGTCGATCGCACCGCTGTACCAGCGCCTGCCGAGAGGTCCCCACCACCTTCCTCCCAAGGAGGTCGCCCGTCATCAGCGCCTGCGCATGCACGGAGCGATGGTCGAGGCGGTGGCCGCGAGCGGCTACGCGGACACGAGCGTCAAGCAGGTCATCGGGCTCGCAGGCGTCTCGCGGCGTGCCTTCTACGAGCAGTTCGCCAACAAGGAGGAGTGCTTCCTGGCGACCTTCGACCTGATCGCCGCACGCGGCGCCAAGCGGGTCAACTCCGCCTACCGCTCCAGCCCGGGCGATCTGGAGCAGCGCCTGCGAGCCGCATTCGGAGAGCTCACGGACGGCATCGAGTCCGACGCCAAGGGCGCCCGCCTGGCGATCGTCGAGGCTCAGACGGCCGGCGTGCTGGGACTCGCGCACCTTCGCCGGGCGGCGGCCACGTTCGAGCGGATGCTCTGCAGCAGCTTCGCTCACGCGCCCGACGCGCAGCCGCTGCCGATCCCCGTCGTCAGGGGAATCGTCGGAGGCGTCCACGAAGCGATCTCGGTGCGCCTGCGCGAAGAACGCGCGCACGAGATCCCCGCGATCGGCAAGGAGATGCTGAGCTGGACGCTGCTCTTCCAGACCCCAGACCTCGGTCGCCTGTCCGAGCAGCTCCTCGCGCGGGCGCGCGCGAGCTCGGCGACCTGGGCGCGCGCGCGGCTCGCACCGGATCCGGACGGGCACGACCCCGACGCCGGCCCCGCTCTCGGCATGTCGCCGCCGCCGAGCGCGCGCGCCGGCTCGAGCACCAACGGCCACGGGCACGGCGCCCCCCCGACCGAACTTCTGGGGGAGCTGCGCGAGCGCCTGTTGCTGAGCGTCCTGCGCCTCGCCGCGATCGAAGACTTCGACGAGATGAGCGCGCCCCAGATCGCCGAGCGGGCCGGCGTCCCGATCGAGGTCTTCTTCGAGTTCTTCGAGTCCAAGGAAGAGTGCTTCCTGGCCGCGTTCGACGAACTCAGCGACGAGCTGCTGCGGATCGCCGCGGATCCCGACCTCGTCTCGGGGGACTGGCCGCACGCCGTGCGCCGTGTGGTCCGCGAGCTGATGGGCATGCTCGCCGCGCGTCCCCTCTACGCCCAGACGATCGCCTGCGTCGCGCCCGGCGCTGGAGCGCAAGCGATCGCACGCGACTTCGAGCTCGCCGAGAACATCGCCACGCTGCTCACCGAGGGCGCTCCCCGCAGGGCTCGCAACCACCTCGCCACCGAAGGCGTCGCCGGCGCGATCTGGCATACGATCCGCTGTCAGGTGGTGAGCGGGCAGATCCACCTCCTGCCCGCGCTCGCCGACTATCT
>DASQGE010000018.1:0-2185 GCA_035632775.1 Solirubrobacteraceae bacterium
CACATCCGGGGCCAACAAGAACGCCTGCTCACGATCAACAGCAATGAAGTTCTGGAACATCACCAAATGGTCTTAAACCCACCGGACGACCCAGGTTTACGCGACAGCCTCGACGACCTTCGACCGTCTCGCGTCCGTGAAGCCGCGCTGCCGGTTGGCGTAGCGGTAGCGAACGTGAGGGGCTGTCGGGCTGCGCATTCGTCAGGTTCAGCTACGGGTACCGGCCGTGCAGGCGCTTGTGGGCTCGCTCGTAGACGTTGCGGGTTCTCTCATTGGCGGGGTGACACTCGCCGAAGGCGATCATGTTCCAGGCGAGGCGCTCGTCGGGCTTCTGGATCAGCTGGAAAACGAATCCGTAGCGAGCCTCTGCGGCGCCCTGCTTGCCGAGCGGCCAGCCTCGGCGTTCCGTTCGGCGTTCGCCGGACGCTTGGTTTGAGGAAGGCGGTCGTCTACCCGGACGCGGCTGGTAGAGCAGCGGATTCTATCCATGTGCGATGGGAGGAGGATCCTATGACCGTCTCGACCGAGAAGGCAGGCTTCCCGCGAGGGTGGGTTACTGCTCCTGGTCCTCGTCCATTGCGATCGCCTCAAGCGACAACGGCGCGGCGCCGCTGAACGATAGGAGCGATGATCTCGCCATGGGCCACACTCCCAAGCTGCGCTACGTGGATCCGTATAAGCGACGAGGTCGTCTGTATCTCGCGCTGTGTCGGCTCTCCGCCACCAAGGCAGGCGCTTGGTTTTCCGTCAACATCGCCTGGAAGCTTGATCCGCATCTGCTGACGCTCACGAGGGGTCGGTTGGGCACCGGGGGTCCGCTTGCCACAGCGCTGCTCGAGTCGCGAGGCGCGCGGACAGGTCGGCGGCGTCGGAATGCCGCGCTCTACTTCCACGACGGCAATCGGGTGATAATCATCGCGTCGAAGCGGGGGGCGCCGAAGAACCCAGCCTGGTACCACAACCTCCGCAAGCATCCCGACGTCGTCTTCGGCCGCCTACCATTCCGTGCCGAAATCGTGGAGGACGAAGCCGAGCGGCAACGACTGTGGGATCTTGCTGACCGCGTCTTCCCTGAGTACGCCGACTACCGTGAGCGGGCCGGGAAGGCTGGACGGGTCATCCCGATCGTTCACCTGGTCCCTCGCTAGCTCGACACTCACCCCGCCGCCACATCACGTCTCGGCTCCCGCGACCGCGTCGGCGTCGACGATCGCGCTGTCCTGGCGGAACGCCGCCTCCACCCTCTCCGCCTCGCGCGCGCTCGGCTGGTAGGCGGGGATGGGCTGGTCGGGTTTCATCAGAACGCGACGGTCAGGTCGCGCCATTGCTCTTGGGATGGCCAAAGGCCGAGCTGGCGCTCGATGCCGGTGACGATCTCGGAGAACTGGCTGTGGTCGAGCGTCCAGATGAGGATCAGACCGGCGTGCGATCGTCGTGCTTCGGCCCACTCGCGCGCGATCGGTGCGAAGTCGCGACTGTTGTGTGTAATCAACACGCGCCCTTCGGACGCGGCCAGCTCGAGCGCCTGCGGGTCGGAGGGCCCCTCGTAGGCCGCGTCTTCGGCGAGCGCCAGCACGTCGTGACCTGTCTCGCGCAGTTGAGCCGCGACACGGCGCGGAGAGAGGTTTGCGTCAAGCAGCAGGCGCAAGTGTGGCTATGCCGGTAGGCAACGGCAAACTTCGGCTTTGCAGAGCCAAAAAATGCGCCCGAGTGGACTCGAACCACCACGGGGAAAACTCCCCACAAGGCCCTCAACCTTGCGCGTCTACCAATTCCGCCACAGGCGCAGAGGGGGCGAGTATAGCCGTGGGCCGATCCGCCGGTGATCGGGGGAGAGCGGCCGAGAGACGCCTCGAAGCCGCGCCGGGCCGACCGGGAGGGCTCAGCCCTTGCATCGGTCCACTCCGAGCGCTAGGCTGCGAACACATGTTCGTCGAAGTCCCGAGTCCATCCGAGCAGGGAGCAGAGCAGACATGGATCTGACCAAGCGCCAGCAGGAGATATTCGACTTCATCCGCAAGCACTCGGCCAAGTACGGCTACCCGCCTACGGTGCGCGACATCGGCAAGGCGGTAGGACTGGCCTCGTCCTCGACGGTGCACGCTCATCTGGCGAACCTGGAGAAGATCGGCCTTCTGCGGCGGGATCCCTCCAAGCCGCGCGCGATCGAGCTGCTCGACCGCGC
>DASQGE010000019.1:0-1894 GCA_035632775.1 Solirubrobacteraceae bacterium
TGCTGTTATAGCATTCGTGGAATCCCTCATCGCCGTCTTCGGTGAAGTCCTCCTCCTCGGACAAATCAGTTACCTCTTGCTCTCATTTGCTCCCGAGCTCTTGGCGGGTAGCATGGGCTATAACACGCTCCTTGACGTAACAACTGTTGAAGGGGACACCAAGGCCGGATACACGACGCTCGCCGCCACGCGGGGCACGCACGCTGCGATAGCAACTGCCACTCTCATCCTCGTCACCGCGCCAGTCATTTTCGCGTACATCCCATTTATCCTAGGGATCGCCGGCATCGCCTATGCGATCGTCGTAACTATCACATTTGTCTTGTTGGTCATCATAGTTCAGCCCCTGCTCGCGAGGTCGGACCCTGCCAATGCGAGCAAAACGGAGCAGATAATGAGGACGGTGGTATGGGTCTGTTTGCCCATCTCCTTGCTGGTAGGCGCGTTTCTGCCGTGATGAAAGGCCAGGCGATTCGTCTGCTCTGACGGTAAAAAAGGCAGTGTAGGCGCTTTAACTCTCCGCTGGCGGAAGCCGCTGTTGAGCGCGGACGTTCAGTCCTCCTGAATGCGCCGCAGCACGCCGTGGTCCGCGTCGAGCTCGATCAGGTCGCCTGTGCGGAACATTGTGGTAGCTGTGCCTAAATTGG
Organism: Solirubrobacteraceae bacterium; assembly: GCA_035632775.1. Taxonomy (GTDB): domain Bacteria; phylum Actinomycetota; class Thermoleophilia; order Solirubrobacterales; family Solirubrobacteraceae; genus Palsa-744. The sequence continues at coordinate 648 of DASQGE010000019.1, forward strand.
TCACCCCGGGAAGGCCGTACTCGCGGGCCACGACCGCGCCGTGCGAGACGGTAGAGCCGATATCGCTCGCGACCCCGGCGATTGTCGCGAAACTAGGCGTCCAGCCGACGTCAATGGTCGACGCGATCAGGATCTCACCCGGCTGAACCTCGCCCGCTTCGGCGAGTGTCAGCGCGACGCGCGCCCGTCCTCGGACGACGCCGATGCTCACCGTCTTGCCATGGAGGACGCCCTCGCCGTCCGGAACCGTCGGGTCGACCGGCTCGGCCTTGCCGCGGAAGATCGTGGGGAAGCTCAGCTTCATCTGGAACGGCAGCACCTTGCGCCGCGCGAGCGCTCTCTCGACGAGCTCAGGATCGCGGTCGCGCAGGAGCTTGCCGAGCTCGGCGTGCTGCAGGAAGAACACAGAATCGTCGTCGGGCAGCAGGCCCTCGTCGACCATCTGGCGCGCAAGCGTACGGTAGGCACGCTTGAAAAACGTGGTGATTAGGACGCTCTGCGATTTGGACTTCTCGCGGAGACGGACGCCATGCTGCGCGATCCTAACGATCGGCGCGAGTGTCAACGGCGCAGAGGATCGCTCGGCCTTGGACGGCCCCACGTGTCCCCCGCGCACAGCACGGACGCCGGAGAGCACTGCTTCAACGATCAGCGTCGGATCCTCGGCCCACTCCTTCTCACGCATCTCGATCTCGCGCACGCAGCGATGGCCGTGGCATTTGAGGTACGCGCTGTACACACGACGCGTAGGAGAGCTCGCCTCGTGCCGGAGAAAGCGGTCCGCTTCGTGCGCGTCGAGCGCAAGCAAATGATCGAGCTGCGGTTCGTCGTGTGCGACGAGCGCGGAGACGATGCGATCGATGCCGGCGGCGATGTCGTAGCTCTCTATCCCCTTGGCGCCCGCAAGCAGCTTTGCAGTCTCGGCATTGTGCTGTTCGGTCAGGCCCTTACCCCTCGCGAGTATCCGTGGCAGCGCGCTTGCAAGCGCTCCGGCGAGCGTTGAGGCTGAGATGTGTAGATACCACGCTTCACTCAGCTTCGGTAACTCGCGATCGATGCTCGCGTAGGTCGCGTTCGCGTCCTCGCCCGGTGCGAGGTCGATCGAAGCGATGAGTCGCTTGAGCGCGGCGACGTGCCGGCCAGAGAAGAGCGCGAAGCGTATTAAACCGAGACAGTTAAGCAGGCTCACCGAGAGAGGGGCGCGCGGACCGGGCACGATCTCGGGCACTGGCCGCCCGCAGATGGCC
>DASQGE010000020.1:0-15909 GCA_035632775.1 Solirubrobacteraceae bacterium
GAACGCGGCGAAGCCCTTTGCGCCGAGAGCCCAGAGCATGATCCAGACGACCAGGCCGGCGGTTGCGGTGAGGACCAGTCCCATGCGCCGCGCATCCTACCGGAGGTCCGCGCCGATGGTCGCCGTTGCCCGAAGAACGCATACCTCGCGCCGCGAGGATCGACGATCGCCGCGCGAGTCCCGCGCCCAGCTCCGCCGCGATCGCGCCGACCGCACGGTCCTTTGACGACCGGTGCTCATCGCGCGAGGGCCGCCGCCAGCTCCGCGACCACCGCGCCGACCGCGCACAGTCCTCAACGGTTCGTACTCATCGCGCGAGTCCCGCCGCCAGCTCCGCGACGAGCGCCCCGACCGCGCCCGCCGGGTCCTCGGGCGCGTCGCCGGCGGCCCGCACCAGCCGCGTGCCCACGATCACGCCGTCCGCGCCCGCTTCCGCGGCCAGCCGCGCCTGCTCGGGCGTGCTGATGCCGAAGCCGAGCGCCACCGGGACCCGCGTGCTGGCCTTCGCCCGCGCGACGATCTCCGCGAAGCGCTCGGACAGCGCATCCCGTTCGCCGGTCGTGCCGACGACCGAGACCGTGTACAAAAACCCCTGCGCCTGCGCGCCGATCGCCGCCATGCGCTCGGGCGTGGTCGTCGGCGCCACCAGCGGCACGAGCGCGATCCCGTGCGCGTCACACGCGGCGCGGATCTCGTCGGACTCCTCCAGCGGCAGGTCCGGCACGATCAGTCCGCACGTCCCCGTCCGCGCCAGCCTTTCGACGAACGCGCCCGCGCCGGGCGCGAGCACCATGTTGGCGTAGCACATCAGCACCACCGGCACGCTTTCGGCCAGTCCGCGCGCGACCTCCAGCACACCCGAGACGCTCGCCCCCGCCGCGAGCGCCCGGGTCGCCGCGGCGTGGATCACCGGACCGTCGGCCAGCGGATCCGAGTAGGGCATCCCGAGCTCGAGCAGGTCCGCGCCCGCCCGCACGCACGCCTCGCCGATTCGCAGCGACTCTTGAAGGCTCGGATAGCCGCCCATCAGGTAGGGCATCAGCGCCGCCCTGCCCCGCGCGTGGGCGAACGCGGCGGCGATGCGCGCCACCCCGGTGCTCTCGGCCGCCGCCGTGCTCATCGCGCTCGGGCCAGCCCCGCTCGCGACGGCGCAGGTGTGGTGGCCGGTTTCACTTCGTGTAAATCGAAGCGCGCGCTCCCGAGCATCCCACCAAAAAACCAATCACCCATCGCCCAGCACCTCCGCCAGGTCCTTGTCGCCCCGCCCGGACAGGCACACGAGGTCGAGCTCGCCGTCGGTCTGCGCGAGCGTCCAGGCGAGCGCGTGCGCGGTCTCGAGCGCCGGGATGATCCCCTCCAGGCGCGCCAGCGCCTTGAACGCGTCCAGCGCCTGCTCGTCTGTCACGGCCGCGTATATGGCGCGCCCGCTGTCGCGCAGGTGCGCGTGCTGGGGCCCCGTGCCCGGGTAGTCGAGGCCGGCAGAAATCGAGTGCGCCTGCACGATCTGACCCTCCTCGTCCTGCATCACCGCCGACAGCGCCCCGTGCAGCACCCCCGCTCGCCCGCCGACCGTCAGCGGCGCGCCGTGCCTCGGCGTGTCGATGCCCTCGCCCCCCGCCTCCACGCCGATCAGCCTGACGCTCTCGTCGGCGAGGAACGCGCTGAAGATGCCGATCGCGTTCGAGCCGCCGCCCACGCACGCGATCACGCGCTCCGGCAGGCGCCCCTCGCGCTCGGAGATCTGCTTGCGCGCCTCGGAGCCGATCACGCTCTGCAGGTCCCTGACCAGCGCCGGGTACGGGGCCGGGCCGACTGCGGAGCCGATCACGTAGTGGGTGCTCTGCACGTTCTCCACCCAGTCGCGGATCGCCGCCGAGGTCGCCTCCTTCAGCGTCCTCGCACCCGCGTCCACGGGCTTGACGGTCGCGCCCAGCAGTCGCATCCGCTGCACGTTCGACCGCTGCCGGCGCGTGTCCTCGACGCCCATGTACACGACACACTCGAGCCCCAGCAGCGCGCACACGGTCGCGGTCGCCACGCCATGCTGGCCCGCGCCCGTCTCGGCGATGATCCGCTCCTTGCCCATCCGCTTCGCCAGCAGCGCCTGGCCGAGCGCGTTGTTGAGCTTGTGCGAGCCCGTGTGGTTGAGGTCCTCGCGCTTGAGATACACCGTCCGGCCCAGCTTCTCCGAGAGCCGACTCGCCCGATACAGCGGAGTCGGGCGCCCGCCGAAGTCGCGCAGCAGCTCCTGAAGCTCGCCCCGATAGGAGGGATCCTCGCGCGCGGCGATCCACGCCTGCTCCAGCTCCGCGAGCGCCGGCATCAGCGTCTCCGGGACGTACTGGCCGCCGTAGCGGCCGAACCGGTGCTCGATCGTCGCCGCGGCCGTGCTCACGCCGAAACCACCGCCGAGGCCGCGTGCGCGGCCGCGAAGAACGCTCTCAGCTTCGCCTCGTCCTTGTGCCCGGGCGCGCGCTCGGTGCCGCTGGCCGTGTCCACGGCGTAGGGCCTCACCCGGGCCACCGCCGTGGCGACGTTGTCCGGCCTCAGTCCTCCGCTGAGGATCAGCGGCGTCTGGGACCGCCGCCCCGCGAGCAGCGACCAGTCGAACGTCTCCCCCGTCCCGCCTCGCAGCTCCTTCCCGCCCGGCGCCTTCGCGCGCGCGTCGAGCAGATGGAAGTCCACATGAAAGCGCTCGAGATCGCGGACGTCGCCGGGACCAGACACCTGGGCCGCCTTGATCACCTTCGCCCCGGTGCGCCGTGCGGCCTCCGCGCAGAACGCGGGGCCCTCGTCGCCGTGCAGCTGCAACATGGTCAAGCCCAGCTCTTCGGTCCGCTGCGCGAGCTCCTGCAGCGTCGCGTTCACGAACACCCCGCACAGCTCCGCCTTGCGGCGCAGCGCGGTCGTGATCTCGAGCGCCCGCTCGGTCGAGCACCGCCGCGGGCTCGGCTCGTGGAAGACCATGCCCACAGCCCATGCGCCGAGCGCGACCGCCAGCTCGGCGTCGCGCGGATCGGTGATCCCGCAGATCTTCACGCGCGGCGGCGTCTCGGTCGTGCGCTGGGGTGACTCGGACATACCCCAAAGGTAGCGGGCGGTCTAGGACGGAACTCTCGGACAGCCCGCTCGCGGGCCTCGCCTACCCTCCGGGCGTGTTCGGGTTCGGCACCGAGTTGGGGCGGCTGCCGAGCTTCACGGACACGGTCTTGGGTTCGTAGCTTCCCTTGCCGTTCGCGCGCAGCAGGCCAACCGTGACCGTATCGCCGGGTTTCTTCGACGCGACGTCGTTGGCCAGGTCTTCCGAGCTCGTCACGGCCTTGCCGTCAAACGAGACGATGATGTCGCCGCCCAGCGCCACACTGCCGTTTTCGGTGCTGCCGCTGACCGTGCCGCCGCGGATGCCTGACTTTTCGGCGGGAGTTCCGTGCTGGACGGTTTCCACGAGCGCTCCGCTTTTGACCGGGAGGTTCAGCGCCTTGAGCGACGGGTCGATCGTGCGCGACACCAGCCCCAAGTAGGCGCCGCGCACCGTCCCGCCCTTCTCGAGCTGGGCGATCTCGGCCTTGGCGGTGTTGATCGGCACGGCGAAGCCGATGCCGACGCTGCCGTTGCTGTTGCCACCCGTCTCGATCTGCGAGTTGATGCCGATCACCTTGCCCGTCGCGTCGAGCAGCGGGCCCCCGGAGTTGCCCGGGTTGATCGGCGCGTCGGTCTGCAGCACATTGTCGATCGCGAAGCCGTTGGGCGCCGTGATCTGGCGCTGCAGGGCGGAGATCACGCCCGTCGTCAGCGTCCGTTCCAGGTCGAACGGGTTGCCGATCGCGTAGACCGGATCGCCCACCTGCACCTTGCTGGAGTCGCCGAGCGTGAGCGGGTGCAGCGTCAGGCCGTCGGTCGGGATGCGCAGCACCGCGAGGTCGTTGGAGGGATCCTTGCCGACGACCTGGGCGTCGACGTTCTGGCCCTTTTCGATGCTCACCTGGACCTTCACCGCGTTCTCGACCACGTGATAGTTCGTCAGGATCGTGCCGTTGCCGTCGATCACGATCCCCGAGCCGGTCGCCCTGCCCTGACGCTGCGTTTCACCGCCGCCGAACAGGTTGAACGGCGATTCTCCCTGCTGCACGATCGTCGAGGTGACGAACACCACCCCCGGCGCGTCGCGCACGTAGACCTGGTGCGGAGTCAGGCCCGCGCTCACCTGCGCGGCATTCGCCGTCGCGGGCACGGCGGACTGCACGGTGGTGACGGTGTTCGTGGACGAGCCGAGCCCGCCGGCCGCCGCGATCACGCCGGCGACCACAGCGCCGCCGATCAGGGCCGAGAGCACGGAAATGGCGATCGCGCGCTTCATCTGCTGGACAGGATGATCGGCAGCCATGAAGCTGAACTAAAGCGAAACATCCGCTCGACTAAAACTTCAACGCCCGACTCGACCGGAATCAGCGACTTCGGCAGGATAGGCCCTCAGGGTCCGCAACGCCTCCTCGGGCCGGGACGCCCGCATCAGCGACTCGCCCACCAGCACCGCCGCCACGCCAGCCTCTTCCAGACGCGCAAGCTGGCCCCCATCGGCGATCCCCGACTCCGAGACGACCGCCACCCCCGCCGGGATCTCGTCCAGCAGCGCGTACGTGCGCTCGACGTCGACGCTGAAGTCGCGCAGATCGCGATTGTTGATGCCGATCAGATCGGACCCCGCATCCAGCGCGACGCGCAGCTCCGCCGCGTCGTGCGCCTCCACGAGCACGTCCAGGTCGAGCCCTCGTGCCTGCTCGCGCAGCGCCCTCAGCTCGAGCGGGCTCAGCGCGGCGACGATCAGCAGCACCGCGTCCGCGCCGGCGACCTTCGCCTCATACAGCTGATAGCGGTCGAGGATGAAGTCCTTGCGCAACACCGGCAGCGCGCATGCCGCACGCGCGCCACGCAGGTCCTCGAGCGAGCCTTCGAAGTTGGGGCCCTCCGTCAGCACCGACAGCGCGCACGCGCCGCCACGCTCGTACGCGCGCGCGATCTCCGCGACGTCCGCCCCCTCGCGCAGCACGCCCGCCGAGGGCGAGCGCCGCTTGAACTCGGCGATCACGCCGATCTCCGGCCCCTTCAGCGCGTCGCGGAAGCTGCGCTCGGCGCCACTGGCGGCGAGCGCGCGGTCTTGCAGCTCGGCTTCCGAACGCTCCCGCTTGCGCCGTCTCACCTCCGCGCGCGTGCTCTCCAAGATCCCCTCCAGCACGGTCATCGCGCCACCGCCTGCGCAGGCGCGTTCCTCACGCTCGCCTGCACGAAACGCTCGAGCGCGGCCGCCCCTTGCCCGCTCGCCAGCGCGGCGCGCGCGGCCGCCACGCCGTCCGCGATCGACGCCTCCCCGCCGGCCGCATAGATCGCCGCGCCCGCGTTGATCGCCGCGAGCTCCGCGTGCGCCCCCGGCTCCCCCGCGAGGATCGCCCGCGTCACGTCGGCGTTCTCCGGTGGACTTCCTCCCACGGTCGCCCGCCCGTCGAGCGCCGAGCTCGACGTCGCTACGCCGACGTCCTCCGGCGAGAGGACATACCGAGTGATCTCCTCGCCGTTGACCTCGACGACCTTCGTGGGCGCATCGATCGAGATCTCGTCGAGGCCATCCTCGCTGGAGACGACCAGCGCGCGATCGACCCCCAGCCGCGCGAGCGCGCCGGCGATCGTCTCCTGGAATGCCATGTCCGACACCCCGATCAGCTGGCGGCGCGCGCCGGCCGGATTGGTGAGGGGGCCGAGGAAGTTGAAGATCGTGCGCACCGCCAGCTCGCGCCTGACCGGCACGACGAAACGCGTGGCCTGATGGTGGGCGGGCGCGAACATGAAGCCGAAGCCAGCCTCCTCGATGCACGCCGCGACGCCCTCCGGGGTCAGGTCGATGCGCGCGCCGAGCGCCTCCAGCACATCGGCCGACCCCGAGCGACTCGTGGCGGAGCGGTTGCCGTGCTTGGCCACCGCACAGCCCGCGCCGGCGGCGATCAAGGCGGCCGTGGTGGACACGTTAAAGGTGCTCCGTCCGCCGCCCGTGCCGGCGGTGTCGAGCAGGTCCGGGCGCTCGACCGCCACGTGCGCCGCAAGCTCGCGCATCGTGCGCGCGAGCCCGGTGAGCTCCTCGACCGTCTCGCCCTTCGTGCGCAGCCCGATCAGAAAGCCCGCAATCTGCGTCTCGGACGCTTCGCCGTGCATGATCTCGGCGAGCACCTCCGCGGCTTCGTCCGCACTCAGATCCTGTCGCTGCGCAAGCGCGTCGATCGCGCGGGTGAGAATCGGGTTGGACATGTGTCTACCCCCGTGGGGCGTCCAACCCCACGTTTTGACGTCGAGGGGCGACTTCCAGTCGCCCTTGACCGGCCGCGCTCGCGGCGCTCGCGGCGGCGCTCGACTCCGCGTTCACACCCGTCGACTCGGGGTTCCGCGACTTCATGCGCTGGGACTCGGAGCCCGCGACGCGCCCGTCGAGGAAGTTTCGCAGCAGCTCCCTGCCTTCGTCGGTAAGCACCGACTCGGGGTGAAACTGGACGCCCTCGGCCGGCAGCTCGCGGTGGCGCACCCCCATCAGCACGCCCCCGCCGCGCGCGGACTCTTCGAGACAGCTCGGCAGCTCGGGGGCGACCACGAGCGAGTGGTAGCGGCCGACCGTCAGCGGACACGACAGGCCGGTGAAGATCGTGCGGCCGTCGTGCTCGATGGTCGTCGCCTTGCCGTGCACCGGCGGATGCAGCCTGACCTGCGCACCGAACGCCTGCGCGAGCGCCTGGTGGCCGAGGCAGACGCCCAGCGTCGGCACGCCGGCCTCCGGCAGCCGCCGCGCCGCCTCCAGGGAGATGCCCGCGTCATCCGGCGTGCACGGGCCGGGCGAGATCACGCAGCGCGCGTAGCCCTCCGCCAACAGCTCGTCGACCGTCGCGCGATCGTTGCGGACGGTGCGCACGTCGGCGCCAAGCTCGCCGAGATACTGGACGAGGTTGTACGTGAACGAGTCGTAGTTGTCGATGACCAGAACGCGCATGCTGGAATCCCCGCTAAGAGCCCACGTAACTCTAGGGCCAGTCGGGCTGTCCGACGGCCAGCTCGATCGCGCGCAGCACGGCCTTCGCCTTGGCTTCCGACTCCGCCAGCTCGTACGCCGGCTTGGCGTCGGCGACGGTCCCGCCCCCCGCCTGGATGTGCGCCACACCGTCCTTGACGACGACCGTGCGGATGTGAATGCACGTGTCCATGTCGCCCGCGTATGACAGGTAGCCGATCGCGCCGCCGTAGCCGCCGCGCTTGACCGGCTCGAGCTCGTCGACGATCTGCATCGCGCGCACCTTCGGCGCGCCCGAGAGCGTCCCCGCCGGCAACACCGAGCGCAGCGCGTCCATCGCGCTGACGCCGTCGCGCATCTCACCCGCGACCGAGGAGACGATGTGCATCACGTGCGAATAGATCTCGACGGCCATGAACGTCTCGACTTCGACCGTCCCCGGCTCACACACGCGACCAAGATCGTTGCGGCCGAGATCGACGAGCATCACGTGCTCGGCGCGCTCCTTCTCGTCTTCCAAGAGCTCCCTGGCGATCTGCTCGTCCTCCGCCACGTTCGCCCCGCGCGGGCGCGTGCCCGCGATCGGCCTCGTGGTCACCCGCGCGCGCCCGTCGGGCCGTTCGCTGGTGGTGACGGTCAGCAACGGCTCAGGGCTGGCTCCCGCGACCTGGAAGTCGCCGAAGTCGAGGAAGTACATGTAGGGGCTCGGATTCACCGCTCGCAGCCCGCGATAGATCGAGAACGCCTGCACCGGCGTCGGCGCCGACCAGCGCTGTGAGGGCACGACCTGAAAGGCGTCGCCGGCATAGATGTACTCGATGATCCGCTCGACCATCCCTTCGAACTGAGCGCCGGACATGTTCGACTCGAACTTCGGCATCGCTCGCGCGCCCGTCGTCTCGGGCTCGCCGCGCGGAACGGGACCCGCCAGCGCGCAGCGGATCTCGCCGATCGTGAACGCGGCGCTCGCGTACGCCCGCTCGATGTCCGGCTCGGCCTGGAGGTCGGCGTTGGCGAGCACCGTGACCGTGTGCTTGAGATGGTCGAACACGACCAGCGCGTCGGACAACATCAGCGCCATGTCGGGCAGGCCGAGCGGGTCGGGCCCGGGCTCGCCGAGCGGCTCCACGGTTCGCACCAGGTCGTAGCCAAAGAAGCCGACAGCACCGCCCGTGAACGGCGGCGCATCGGGCATCGGCGCCTGGCGGAAGCGCGCGACACGCTCGGCCGCGAGCGCGTACGGGTCGCCTCCGTCCTTCAGCGACCAGCGCAGGACCGCGCGCGGACGAAAGCCGATGAACGACCAGCGCCCGACGCGCTGGCCCTGGTCGGCGGACTCCAGCAGGAACGCCGGCTCGCCGGGCGCGAGCGCGCGCAGCTTCAGGAATGCCGACACAGGCGTCTCGCAGTCCTCGATGAAGCTGTGGCGCAGCGGAATCAGGTTGCACGGCTGGCCGTCGTGCGCGCCGGCGGCGGGTCCGCGCGCGAGTACGCGCGCCTGCTGCAGGCTCGGCTCGATCGCCAGGGAACCGGGGGCGGCGGCCCGCCCCGGGAGCGTCTCAGCGGCGGCGGCCATCGAGAATCCGCTCGGCGTCGGCGAGCTCCCGTCCACGGCCGTACACGAGCACCAGCAGGTGGTAGAGCAGGTCGGCCGCCTCTTCGTCGACGCGCTCGTCGGACTCCTCGCGCGCGGCGCGCACGAGCTCCTCGGCCTCCTCGCGCACCTTCGCGCCGGTCCGCTGCGGATCGTCCAGCAGCGCCACGGTGTAAGAGCCCTCGGGGCGCTCGGCCGCACGGGCGCGCAGCGTCCGCTCGAGCGCCGGCAGCGCCTCGTGCGGCGCGGCGGGCTCGCGCTCGCCGCGGTGAAAGCAGGTGCGCTCGCCGGTGTGGCAGGCGGGACCCGCGGGCTCGACCAGCGCGAGCAGTGTGTCTCCGTCGCAGTCCAGGCGCAGCGCCCTGACCGTCTGGACGTTGCCGCTCGTTTCGCCCTTGTGCCACGCCCGCCCCCGCGAGCGGCTGTACAGATGCAGCTCGCCGGTCTCGCGCGTGCGCGCGAGCGCGTCGGCGTTCATGTAGGCGAGCATCAGCACCTCGCCGGTCCGCCAATCCTGCACCACGCATGGCACGAGGCCGCGCTCGTCGTAGACGACCTGCGCGTCGATCGGGCCGGGGGCTGAAGCGTTCACCCGTGTGATTGTAGGTTGCATGGCCAGGATGTCATCGGCGCTGGAACGCAAGCTGCTGGTCGTCACCGGCAAGGGCGGCGTCGGCAAGACGACCGTCGCCGCCGCGCTCGGCCTGGCCGCGGCGCGACGGGGTCTGCGCACGATCGTGGTCGAGCTCGGCGACCAGCGCCGGCTGCCCGCGCTGTTCGCGGCAGGCACAGGCCGGGACGACGCCGATCTCCATGCGACGGCAGAGTCTCGCGTGGGTGGCGTCGAGGAGGCACGCGGAGCGGAGCCCGCGACGCGCGACACGGACCGCGAGGCGCCTGCGGGCGCGGAGATCTCCCTCGCCGAGAACCTCTGGAGCGTCACGATCGACCCCGACAGGGCGCTGCTCGAGTGGCTTCAGAAGCTCGGGGGGCGGGTTCCCGGGCGCGTGCTGGCCACGAGCGGCACGTTCCAGTACTTCACGGCCGCCGCACCCGGCGCCAAGGAGCTGGTGAGCATGGTCAAGATCTGGGAGCTGACCCAGGCCGCGCGCTGGCGCAGGCGCGCGGGAGGATATGACCTGGTCGTGCTCGACGCCCCCGCGACCGGACACGCGCTGGGGCTGCTGCGCTCGCCGCACACGTTCGGGGCGATCGCACGCGTCGGTCCGATCTTCGGCCAGGCCGAGAAGGTGCGCGAGCTGCTCCAGGACGCCACTCGAACCGGATATCTCGCGGTCACGCACCCGACCGAGATGGCGGTCGGCGAGACGCTCGACCTGAGCGCCGGACTGCGCTCACAGCTCGGGTGCGAGCTGGACGCCGTGATCGTCAACGCAACCCTCCCGCGGAGGTTCCAGGCAAGCGAGCTCACACGGATAGCGCGCCTGGACGGCGGAAGCCCCGTACGGCGCTCGGCCGTGCGCGCGGCGCAGACCGTGCACGAGCGCGCGCGCGTCCAGCAGAACCAGATCGCCCACCTGCGCCGCCACTGCTCGACCGTGCTCAGCGTGCCGTTCGTGTTCGCGGGCGAGCTCGACCTGCAGGCGGTGCGGCGGATCGGCGAGCGCCTGATCAGGGGGTTGTGAGGATGCAAGCCGACCTCGCAGCATGCGGGCCTCCACACGACGTCCGTGACGCGTGAGCCGCCTTGGCCATCGACGTGAGGCACCTCAGACCCCTCTACGCGAGGCGCCGGGACCATTGGCGCGACGCGCCTGGCGCAATCGACACGAGGCGCCCGGCGTAGGAGGACTTCACGTGCGCGACTACGCCGAGGCGACCCGATACCTGCGCGTAGCCGGGTCGCGTTCGATCAGCCCGACCGCGAGCAGCGTCGTCACGTAGCGATGGGTCGTGCTGGTGTTCATGCCGAGCATGCGCGCCAGCTCCGCGATCCCCAGGTAGCCCCCGTCCGGTGGGAAGCAGGAGAGCACGAGCAGACCGGACAGCAGCGAGCGCGACAGGCGCCGATCCTCGAGCTGCTCGGGATAGCCCCAGTCCTCGGAGTCGATCGACAGCGTCCAGTCCGGGGCGCGCAGAGCCGTCAGGAGGATGGACATCGTCCCTCCCCGGCCGGCGCTGCGCACGACCTGGTCGATCTGCGACTTGGACAGCTCGATCATCACCTTGCCGTCGTCGGGCGCGAGGTCTCTGCCGCGAGTCGGGCGCCGGCCGGGTCGCCCGACCCGCTGCCACTGGCGAGGCGACGCGGCGCCGGACGCGCCAACCCCCGCCCCGGCATGCCCGCTCAGGCGCTGCTTCTCTCGCCTGGTTGGTGAGACCCGGCTGTTGCCTGCATCCAACATCGCGTACACGTGAGGATGTCGAAACGTGCCCGCCACGCAAAGACACGTCTGAATATTCAGTTCTGAATAGCTAAATCATGTCTCGCTGCTCACGACCCGTCTTCGTCCCGGTGATCGGCCCCCCACGCGGTCGGTTCCCTCCGGCCAAAATCGGAGCCGCGAGCCCAGTCCGCGGGCAATCGCCTGGACCGCTTCGCGCTCATGCTCGTGTGAGTAATCGAGGAGATCCCGAGCGGTCTCGCGGGCGACGAGCACCCGCAACAGACTCACGTCGCGCCGGCGAGGCAGTATCGAGAACAGCGCAGCGCGCTCTCCGACGGGTCAGCCTCTTCGCGCAACTGTTCCAGCAGCTCCCGAGCGCCCTGCAGCCATTCGATTCGCGCGTGCCAGAATGCAACCTCCGCATCGCGGGCCAACGCCCTCATCAGCCCCGACCACTCCCGCGAGCCGCCTGCGCGATCCTCCTCGACCTGCCCGTTCAGATCCCGCAGACGGCCGAGGCAGGCGAGTTCCTGGCCGTAGACCATGTCGATCAGACGCGGCACGTTGCGGGGCCGGCAGAGAGCGATCTTCATGTGCAGATCGTCACGCAGCGGCGGCGTCGGCGAGGACGCGAGCATCCAGCTCTCGAAGTGATCTTCCCCCGCTGGCGTAGCCTCGTAGATGGTGCGCGGCGCCGCCCGCCTGGCCGGTCCCCGCCCCAGCTCGCCGGCGCTGCGCACATAGTCGTCGCGTTCGAGCTGATCGAGCGCCGAGTAGACTCCCGACGGCGCGAACCCGGACACGCCGAAGCGCTCCTCCAGACGCTGCGCCAACTGGTATCCATAGCCTGGGCGCTCGATCACGAGACCCAGCACCGCGTGCTTCGCGGACATGCCTCACCTTCCCTGCGGACCTACATCACCGCAGAAGGTACCCGATTACGCCACGCAATGCATCCCAAAAATGGAATAAGTCAAATGACCCGTAATTCCTCTGAATGCCCTCGAAAGATCTATCGGGATTTGTCTCTTGAAGCCACTGGGGCGGCGACTGAGCCGCACCGTGCTGCGCGCGACGCCTGTGCGAGCCATCACACGATGCCCAGGCGGTCGAGCAACGCTTCGTCCGTGCGCCAGTCGCGGCGCACGCGCACCGACAGCTCGAGGTGCACCTGGCAGCCCAGCTCGCGTTCCAGCTCCCGCCGCGCCGCGGTCCCGATCGCCTTGATCATGCGCCCGCCCGCGCCGACCACGATCCCCTTCTGCGAGCCGCTCTCCACCCAGATCAGCGCTCGCACCAGCGCCAGCCCCTCGCGCGGGCGCTCGAGCTCCTCGACTACGACCTCGACGGCGTGGGGAACCTCGTGGAACGTGCGCCTCACAACCGCCTCGCGCACCAGCTCGCCCAGCAGCAGCTCGCGCGGCTGATCGGAGCGCTGATCTGGCGCGAACATGGGCGGCCCCTCCGGCATCAGCCCCGCGAGGTGCTCGACCAGCTCCTGCACGCCCGCGCCCGTCCGCGCCGAGATCGGGAAGATCTCGCCGCCCAGCCCCAGCTCCGCTGCCGCTTCGAGCGCCGCGGCCGTCGCCGCCCGGCCCAGCCTGTCGACCTTGTTCACAGCGACCGTCGCCGGCAGGCCGGCATTCGCGAGGGTCACCGCGATGAACCGGTCGCCCGGGCCTACTCCCTGCTCGCCGTTGAGCATCAGCAGCGCGGCGTCCGCGCTCTGAAGCTCCTGCTGCACCCGCTTGGCCATCCGCGCGGTCAGGGCGTCGCGCGGGCGCTGCACGCCCGGGAGGTCTACCAGCACGAGCTGACTCTCGCCGTGAGTCCAGACGCCCCGAATCGCACGGCGCGTGGTCTGCGGACGGTCGGAGACGATCGCGACCTTGTCTCCCACTATGGTGTTCACGAGCGTCGACTTGCCCACGTTCGGACGGCCGGCGAGGGCGACGAAGCCGCTGCGTGTCAAGCGCCGTCGCTCCTCAGCAGCTCGGCCTGCAGCGCGAGCATCTCGCCGTCGTCGGTCTCGTGATCCATGCCAACCAGGTGCAGAACGCCGTGCACGACCGCCTCGCGCACGTCTGTCGCATGCTCGGGACAGATCAGCACGTCGCCCAGCTCGCGCGGAACGGTCTCCGCCCGCGCGGCTCGGCCACCCTCCGATTCGGTGTCCAGCGAAGCGTCGGGCTCCACGATGCCGTCGATCGGGAACGACAGCACATCCGTCGGCTCCAGCTTGCCGCGGTGCTCTCCGTTCAGCCTCGCCATGCGCTCAGGCTCGATGAACTCGACCGCGAGATGGCCGTCCCGCACCCCGACAGCTCCCGCCGCCAGCACGCACAGGCGCCGCACCTCCTCCGTCGCCGGGTCGCCGGAAAGGAGTCCTGAGCCCAACACCTCGACCTCGATCATGCGCGCCGCCTCAGGCGCGGCGGCGGTCGGCACGGCGCTGGCCGACCCAGCCCTCCAGGCTGTGTGCCCCAGCGCGATCGGGATGATCGCGCTGGGCATGCTCGTCGTACGCCTCGACGATCCGCTGCACGAGCTTGTGCCTGACCACGTCCTCGCCGCCGAACCGCACGAACTCGATGCCCTCGACCGCGTCGAGCACCTCGCCCACCACGATCAGGCCCGACCGCTGCTCACGCGGCAGATCCACCTGCGTGACGTCCCCCGTGACCACCATCTTCGAGCCGAACCCCAGCCTGGTCAGGAACATCTTCATCTGCTCCGGCGTCGTGTTCTGCGCCTCGTCCAGGATCACGAACGAGTCGTTCAGGGTCCGTCCGCGCATGAACGCCAGCGGCGCGATCTCGATCACTCCGCGCTCCAGATGCTGAGATACCTTCTCGGGGTCGAGCATGTCATGCAGCGCGTCGAACA
This sequence comes from Solirubrobacteraceae bacterium, assembly GCA_035632775.1. Classification (GTDB taxonomy): domain Bacteria; phylum Actinomycetota; class Thermoleophilia; order Solirubrobacterales; family Solirubrobacteraceae; genus Palsa-744. Next base: position 13,871 of record DASQGE010000020.1, read on the forward strand.
GCGGTCGCAGGTAGGGATCGACCTTCGCCATCAGATCGCCCGGCAGGAAGCCCAACCGCTCGCCCGCCTCGACGGCGGGGCGCGTCAGGATGATGCGGTTCACCTCGTGCCTCGACAGCGCCGCGGCCGCCATCGCGACCGCGAGGAACGTCTTGCCCGTCCCCGCCGGTCCGACCCCGAACGTGACCGTGTTCTCCCGGATCGAGTCCACGTAGCGCTTCTGGTTGACGGTCTTCGGCGCGACCTGACGGCTGCGATGGCGCCACACGACATCCTCGAGCACCCGCGCGGGCGACTCGTGCGCGTCCAGCGCGCCTGTCACCGCAGCGATCGTGCCCGGTCCGATCTCATGGCCGCGGGAGATCAGCTCCGAGAGCTCGCGCACGACCCGCTCGCCGGTTCTAGTCTCGCCTTCCCCGCCGTCGAACGTGACGAGGTTCCCGCGCAAGAACACCTTGCACTCCAGGTGCGCCTCCAGCGCGCGCAGCACCGCGTCCTGACTGCCCGCCAGCTCGGCGGCTACATCGTTGGGCAGCTCGAGCTGGGTCCTCATCCGCCGTTCCGGACGCCGCACGTCCGCAAGACCGCGCCGCTCATCCGCCGAGCGCCGCCTTCACAAGCCCCGACACGCGCCCCCCGGCGGCACGCCCGTCCACCGCCGCCATCGCCCTGCCCATCGCCCGTCCCATGTCCTTGGCGGACTCCGCTCCGCTCTCGCGCACCGCCCGCTCCACGATCTCCTTCAGCTCCTCGTCGGACAGCTCCGCGGGCAGGTAGCCCGAAATGAGCTCCGCTTCGGCCTCCTCGCCCTCGGCGAGATCCGCCCGCCCGCCCTCGCGATAGGCGTTCGCCGCCTCCAGGCGTCGCTTGCGCTCGCGCCGGAGCACCGCCAGCTCGTCGCCGGCGCCCTCCTTCGCGGCCTTCTGCAGCTCCGAGAGCAGCAGCCGCAGGGCGCCCACGCGCTGCTTCTCGCCCGCGCGCATCGCGCCATTCAGGTCGGCTTTGACATCGTCGAGTATCGCCATCTTCGCTCAGGATACGCCGTCGCCGGGCATTTCATGTGTCCATCCCGCGATCCCGAGCTCTCGGAAGAGGCCAATGACACGAGCTCAGTGTCGAGCCAATAGGGTGGCGCCCGATGAACGAGTCTCTCTATGCCAACGCCCTCGTGCCGTTCCTCGCCGAAGTCGACCGCCTGCGTCCCGCCGGCGCCGAAGTGATCGACGCCCACACCCACCTCGGCCTGGACGAGGACGGGCGCTCGCTCACCCTCCCCCAGCTGCTCGCACAGCTCGACGACGCCCAGGCGCGCCGGGCGTGCGTGTTCCCGCTGCACGACCCCGAGCGCCTGCCGGCCTACAGCCTGCCCAACGATCGCGTGCTCGCCTGGGCCGGCGAGAGCGAGGGCCGGCTCGTGCCGTTCTGCCGGCTCGACCCCGCCGAAGACCCGGTGGCGGAGAGCGAACGCTGCCTGACGGCCGGGGCGCGTGGCATCAAGCTGCATCCGCGGGCCCAGGACTTCGTGTTCGACAGCGATGAGCTGAACGGCGTCTTCGCCCTCGCCGAAGCCGCGGGCGTGCCGATCATGATCCACGCCGGACGCGGGCTGCCGCCGCTGGCCGAGGGTCTCGTCGACCTCGCCCTGCGCCATCCGCACGCGGTCCTGATCCTCGCCCACGGCGCCATCTGCGACCAGGGGATCCTCACCTCCCGCCTGGCCGACCATCCGGGCGTTCTGTACGACATCTCCTGCTTCTTCCCGCTGGACGTGATCGAGCTGTTCGCCCGCGTCCCGGCCGAGCGGATCGTGTTCGCCTCCGACCCCCCCTACGGCCTGCCCGCCACCTCCCTCTACATGGCCCTGCGAGTGGCGTCGCAGGCGGGTCTCGACGACGCGGCCACCAGGGGCGTGCTCGGCGGCACGATGGCCGCATTGATCGACGGCCACGGCCTGCCCCCGATCTCCCCGCCGCGGCGGGGAGAGTCGATCGAGCTCTCCGGACGTCTGGCACGCGTCTACGGCTACGCCAGCCTCGTCG
>DASQGE010000021.1:0-17107 GCA_035632775.1 Solirubrobacteraceae bacterium
CGCACGCCCTGCATAGGTGTGCGCGGGCAGGCTCTCCTCGAGCGGCTGCGTCCGCTCGTGGCGGGCATATGCCCACTCGCGCGCGCCGCGCGCGGCCGCCGCGCGCAGCAGGGCGCTCGCCGCGAGCGCCGCGGTCCCGTCGAGCGCGACCAGCAGCAGGATCGCTCCCAGCAGGAAGTGCCACAGCAGCACGGCCGCGAGCGCGGTGGTCGCGGCCGCCTCGAACAGGTACAGCCGGCTGAGCTCGCCCTGGCGCGCGGAGGCCTCGACGTGGGCAACCAGCGGCGGCACCAGGAAGGCCGGAAGGACTTGGCCGGCGAGCAGCAGCGCGGCGACGGCGATTGCGCTGTGGGTGTGATCGAAGACCGCGACCGACAGGGCGATGAAGCCGAACCATGTGCCCAGCCGGTTGATGGTGTACGCGGCGACGATCCGTCGCAGCCTGGGGGAGCGCAGGGGCGTCATGGTTGGCATGCGCGCCGCCACGCTACATGCTGTCCGTGACGGCACGGCCCGCTGCAAGTCGAATCCCGCGCGGCGTCCGTGCGCGGGCGGCTGCTCAGCTGTGCGCGCAGCGGCGGTCAGCCGTGCCCCGCAGGCCGCTCTCAGCCGTGCTCGGCGGCGGCGGGGAGAGGCATGGCGGCCTCGATGCTGATCACGGGGAGCTGCGGGTGGCGCCGGGCGAGCAGGTGCATCATCGACTCGGCGGACGTGTCGTCGAGATTCCCGGCGAGGACCACGAGACGGCTCGCGGGAGCTTGCTCGAGCACTTCGAAGGCGGCGTCCGCCTCCGCGAACGCGGTGCGTCGCGTCAGCGTCGCGCCGAGCTCCGCGCGCAGGGCCGCGCGCCGGGAGGGGTCGGCGCCGGCGAGCAGGACTCCAGGCGCCGCGGTGGGCTCGTCGTCCACGACCCGCAGCCTCGGCCGCCGGAGCTCGGTTGGGACGAGGCCGTCCACGTGCGGCTCGTCGTGTCCGCGCAGCAGGCGCAGTCTGTGGGAGCGCTCGCGCGGTCGCGCCGGTGAGACGATCGGGCTCATCCCAGCAACGCCCTTGCGATCAGGGAGCGCGCGTCGGCGAGCACGAGTGATTGATCGGAGCCCGACCGGTCACCGGCCGGCCAGCTCTTCAGGGCTGTGCGGTCGGCCTCGACGTCCTTGTGCGCCTCGGCGCGGCCGAGCGCGGACAGTCCGGCGAAGCCGGCGGCTGTCAGGATCAACCAGGTGGTTGCGATGCTGAAGGCGATCATCTTGCGGCCTCCTTTACGGTCCTGCGACTTGCTGTCGAGGGTATGTGCGTCATAGACGACATGATGCGCCCTTGCGGGCCGTTTGTCTGTCGGGCGGAAGGTGCCGATCGTGTCGTCCCAAACGTGCCGATCTGTGTCGTCCACACGGGACGAATCGTGTCGTCCTTCGGGGGCGGGAGTGCCTGATTTTTGGCTCTACTGCTTGCTTTTCAGCGTGGCTGGCAACTGTGTCCGCGGGCGGCGGAGCGATTCGCGACGGCCGCGGCGATCTGCCCTCCCTTCGTCCTGTCGCCTCTCGGGCGTCGCCGCGCCGAGTCCCCGTCTGCGGTCCCGATCGCCACGCCGGAGGAGCGCGTCGAGCCCCTCCGATCCGGCGGCGCGCGCTCGCGCACAGGCTGTCTCCAGGCCGGCGCGAAGCCGCCGACGAAGGCGCTACGGTGTGCGCGTATGGACGCTGGCACACCAGTGGTCGACCGGCCGATCAGGGTCGTCATCGCCGACGATCACTCGGTCGTGCGCGACGGCGTCAGGACCGTGCTCGAGCGCGAGGCCGGAGAGTTCGAGATCGTCGCCGAAGCCGCCGACGTCCCTTCCACGATCCGGGAAGTGCGCGAGCACAAGCCCGACCTGCTGACGCTCGACTTGACGATGCCCGGCGGGTCGAGCCTGGCGGCCCTGCCCTCCTGCTTCCTCGCCCATCCGACGCTTGCCGTGGCGATACTGACGATGCGCGAGGATCCCGAGTACGCGAGGCAGGCCCTGCGCGCGGGCGCCCGCAGCTACGTGCTCAAGGAGGCCGAGCCCGCCGAGCTGTTGCAGGCCTTCCGGCTCGCGGTCGCCGGCGGCAACTACCTGCACCCCCGCCTCGGCGCGCAGATGGCCGCCGGCGAGGACGCTCCCACCGACGGCGTCTCCCTCAGCGAGCGCGAGCGCGAGGTGGTCAGGCTGATCGCCAACGGCTACACCAACCCCCAGATCGCCGACCAGCTTCACGTCGCCGAGCGCACGGTGAAGACCTACCGCGCCCGCGCAATCGAGAAGCTCGGATTCTCCTCGCGCGCCGAGATCACCACCTACGCGCGCAAGCTCGGCTTGGTCGAATAGGCGCCCTGATCGGCGCCGGGTCGGCCGGCCACTCCTGGAGTGAGGGGCAGGTGCGGGAGTGAGGGGACGGTGCGGGAATGAGGGGCAGGTGCGGAAGTGAGGGACGGTGCGGCGAGACGCGCGCGGCGCTCGATCCGCCTCGCGTGGGTGAATCCCGCCGCGCGTTTCGAGGCGGTGGCGCGTGTCTACTGCGCGAGTGCCGTGGACGCGCCCGAAGGGTGGGCCGCGGCGCACTCGCCGTGAGCCTTCGCCCGAGCGAGCAGCACGGCGAGCAGCCGCTGCCGGGCCTTGGGTGGGAAGGATCCGGGCAGGCTCGTCGTGAACAGTCCGATCTGCGCCTGCCCGCACACGAAGCCGAACAGGTCGAGGTTGATCGGGAGCGGCCTGGCGCCCTGGGCGACGTTCGCGGTGATCCGCAGCACGACGCCTCCGCTCGCGCCGGGCGCCGACGCCGCTTCGGAGTGGACCGACAGCCCCGTGATCCTCGCTCCGCGTCCGACATACGGGGAGAGGGCGTGTGACAGACAGCCCTGCGCGTGTTCGCTGCGCGTCGCCGAGAGTCCTTCGGCGGCGATCGCGGGCGTGCGCGCGACCGAGACGCTCGAGCTCACGCCGAAGGTCCCCGTGCGGTCGGTGTGTTCGTATTCTTTGGAGTCCGCTTCGGCGAGTTCGCTGTGGCCGCTCAGCACTCCCGTGCACCGCAGCATCTCGCGTTCGAGACGCCCTTCTCCCGCGCCCTGCTGACGTTCCGAGGAGGCGACCACGAACCCGGGCACGTCCTTGGGCTGGAGGTTCACCGCCTGGGCGAACGCGACCGCCTGAGATCTCGTGAGGAGCCGGCCCGCGCGCGGCCCTTCGCCGGTCTTGGGCGGCCGACTCCCGGTCGAGGGTGTCGTGCTTGGGGTCGACGGGGTCGCGCTCGGGGTCGAAGGTGTCGTGCCTGTCGGAGATGTCGCGCTCGGGTTCGAGGAGGTCGCGCTCGGGCTCGAGGAGCTCGTGCGCGGCGTCGTGGAATGGCCTTCGCCGCAAGCGCCCAACGACGCTCCAGCGAGCGTCACCGCCGAGATCGCTGCTGCCGCGCGGATCACCCTCAGCACTCGCCGTGAGCCTTCGCCCGAGCCAGCAGCATAGCGAGCAGCCGCTGCCGGGCCTTGGGCGGGAAGGATACGGGCAGGCTCGTCGTGAACAGTCCGATCTGCGCCTGCCCGCACACGAAGCCGTACACGTCGAGGCTGATCGGGAGCGGCTTGCCGCCCTGGGCGACGTTCGCGGTGGTCCGCAGCACGATGCCCCCGCTCGTGCCGGGCAGCTTCGCCTTTTCGGAGGAGACCGACAGACCTCGCATGCTCACGCCGCTGCCGGGGGCTGCGACCGCCCGGGAGAGGTAGTGCGACAGGCAGCTCTGCGCGTGTGCATCGCGTCTCGCGGAGAGTCCTTTGGCGGCGATCGCGGGAGTGCGCGCGACCGAGACGCTCGAGCTCACGCCGAGGTCCCCCCTTCTGTCTGCGAGTTCGAATTCCTTCGAGTCCGCTTCGGCGAGTTCGCCATGGCCGCTCAGCACTCCAACGCATCGCAGTATCTCGCGTTCGAGACGTCCTTCTCCGGCGCTTCGCTGGTGTTCTGACACGGCGACTCGAAACCCGGGCACGTCTGCGGGCCGGAGGTTCACCGCGCGGGCGAACGCGATCGCCTGAGACTTCGTGAGCACCTTGTTCGCGTGCGATCCTCCGCCACTCGAGGAGCTGTTGGGCGTCGTGGAAGATCCGGTTCCGCAAGCGCCGAAGAGCGCTCCAGCGAGCGTCACCGCCGAGATTGCTGCCGCCTTGCGGATCACGGCGACATCCTGCCAGACCGCGTCATGTCCCCGCTGGGGCTGGGCTCGCTCGGTGGCGCTCTACCGGGTCGCCCCGCGGCGCTCTCTCCCTGCTCTCGCGGCGCCAGCAGGTGCGGTGACCGGCGCCGGCTGCGCCCGCGGTGGGGCTGGCTTGCGGGTCTCCCGAAAAAAAACTGTCTCCCACTCGCTCTCGCTCGCTCGCGCCGGCCGTTCGCAAACGGGCGCGCCAGGCTGTGCTTCATGGCGTCCACCCGCTCGCCGGCCGTTGCGCAGACGGAAGCGATGACGAGAACGACGGGCCGGAGAAGCTGAGCACGGGTGCCGTCGCGCCGCGCTCCGGCGCCGTCGGCCCTCGCGCGGCGTGGCCGCGCTTCTAGACGCGCGCCCGCTCAGCTTGTGGATCGACGGTGGGGCGTCCCGCCAGCGGAACCGTCAGGCGCATCGTCGTCCCTTTCTCCGGGGCTTGCACGAGCTCCAGCTCGCCGCCGACCAGCTCCGCGCGCTCGCGCATCCCGGACATCCCGAAGCCGCCCTCCAGGCCGTCGCCGCGCGGCCCGAGCCGGTCCGCTTCGGGTAGGCCCCTGCCGTCGTCGGTCACCGACGCCCTCACCACGCCGTCGCGCTCGGTCACGCTCACGACCGCCCTGCTCGCTTGGGCGTGCCTGCTGACGTTCGTGAGCGCCTCCTGCACGACCCTGTAGATCGTGCTCTCGAGCTCGGGGTCCAGCCGCCGGCCGTCGTGCTCCGGGCCGAGGTCGATCGCGGTCTGCACCTCCAGCCCGTCGATCGCCTGCGCGCGCCTGGCGAGCGCCTCCAGCGCGGCCGCCAGGCCGAGGTCGTCGAGCGCCGCCGGCCGGAGCTCCGTGATCAGGTGGCGCAACCCGTCGATCTCCTCGCCCAGGCCCTCCAGCACCGCGCCCACCGCCGTGCTCAGCGCTTGCCGGTCGTCGAGGTCGCGCGCGTTCGCCAGCTTCAGCCGCAGCGCGCCCAACCCTTGCACCGTCTCGTCGTGGATCTCCCGTGCCCAGCGCGTGCGCTCCCGCTCGCGCGCCTCCATGCCATACCGCAGCCGCTCGATCTCCACCGAGCGCTCCGCCGCCAGCCTCTGCGCGACGCTCGCCGCGAACGCGCTCAAAGCCTGCCTGTCGGGGCCCTTGAATCCGCCGTCGCGGCGCAGCGCGATCACCAGGCCGCCCCCGTGACCCTCCATGCTCAGCGGCTCCACCAGCACCGCGCGCGCCTCGACCCCCAGTTCGTGCAGCAGCGCCGCGTCCTGCCCGCGCGGGCGGTCGAGCGCCACCGGCTTGCCCGCGCGATAGAGCGCCCCGAGCGCGCTGCCCTCGACGGGCACGATCCGCAGCCGCGGCGTGCCTTCGCCGCTGGCGGCCGCCACCCGCAGCTCGCCGCGCTCCTCGATCACCATCAGCAGCGTGCTCGCGTCCAGCAGCGCCAAGCCGCGATCGGCCATCAGGCGCAGCAGCCACAACTCGGACCCGGAAAGCACGGTGACGCGAGATTATCTCCTACGCACCGGCGCCCCGATCGTCTCCAACGCTCGCGCCCTCCGAGATCGCCGGCCCGCGGGAGGCCGCCGCCCTACGTCGGCGCGATTCCGCCGGCGATGGGGTTGGGGTCGGCGGGCCCGTTGCGTTCCCGCCGCGTCGCCGCGCGCGCCTGCTCCACCAACTGCTCGCCGGTCAGATCCTCGCGCCACGCCGCCAGCCCGACCGATACGCGCAGCGGCCGCCGGACCCCGCCGACTTCGACCTTGATCGCGCGCAGCCTGTCGATCAGGCGTCTGGCGACGATCTCGCCGCGCGGGCCGTCCGCGCCCGGCAGCACCACCAGCAGCTCGCTCTCGCTGGGGCGTCCCACCCGGTCGAAGCCCCGCAGCTCGCGGCGCAGCGCCGGTCCCGCGTATGCGAGCGCCTGCTCGGGCAGCTGCTCCCCGTGCCGCCGCGCGAGCTCGTCCAGGTCCTCGATCGCGACCAGCAGGCAGCTCAGCGACGTCCCGTGCCGTCCCGCCCGGTTGATCTCCTCCTGCAGCCGGTCTTCCAGCGCGCTCGCCGACAGGCAGTCGATCTGCTCGCTCGAGCCCTGCCGCGACAGGCCCTTGGGGGAGGGCTCTTCGGAGCGCTGATTGGGGTCGCTGGCAGCCATGCCTTCGGGCGGACGAGTGTACGCGCAGGACGGTCTCTTCACGGGATCCATCCCATGCCGTCTTTCCAAGAATTATAGGCGTGCTCTGACGGTCTGCGCCGCGGCTCCGACTCGGTCCCCGCCCCAGATCCGTGCCGTCCCCGGCAGATCCGTCCCCGTTCGTTGCTAGACATGGGCCGATGCTGCTCGAGCTGAACGTCGAGAACCTGCTCCTGATCGAGCGCGCCCGGCTGCGGCTCAGCCCCGGCTTGAACGTGCTCACGGGCGAGACCGGCGCCGGCAAGACCGTGCTCGCGCACGCGCTCGACCTGCTCCTGGGGGGCCGGGGCACCGCGCCCGGACGGCGTGGTCGGCCCGGCATCGTGCGTCCTGGGGCATCCGAGGCGTATGTGGAGGGCATTTTTCGGCTCTCCGATCCTCTGCGCGCCGAGCTCGCCGAGCGCCTGCCGGCCGGGGCGGACGAGATCGTGCTCGCGCGCCGCGTCGGCGCGGACGGCCGCACGCGGGCGTACCTGTGTGGGCGCTCGGCGACGGTCGCCGAGCTGCGCGACCTCGGCGCGCGGCTCGTCTCCTTCTACGGCCAGCACGAGCACCGCAAGCTGACCCTCGCCGGCGCCCAGCTTCAGATCCTCGACGACCTCTGCGGTGCTGACCATGCAGCGCGCCGGCGCGCATGCGCCGAGGCGTATCGCCGGACCGTCCGCCTGAGCGCCGAGCTGGAGGACCTGCGCGAGTTGGCCGGCGCACGCGAGCGGGAGCTCGACCTGCTCGATCACGAGCTCGGCGAGATCGACGGGGCTGCGCCGGACGAGTCCGAGCACGGTCGCCTGCTGGCGGCGCGCGAGCGCCTGCGTCGCCTGGACGCGCTGTGCTCCGCGACCGGCTGCACGGTCCAGGCGCTCGCGCCGGACTCCGCCGAGGACCCGGGCGCGGTCGCGCTGCTCGCCGGCGCCGCCTCGCGCCTGGACGGGGTGGCCGGCGTGGACGCTCGCCTGGATGCGCTCGCCGGGCGTCTGCACGCGCTCGTCGTAGAGTCTCACGATCTCGCCGGCGAGCTGCGCGACTACGGCGAAGGTCTCGCGGGCGAGGACGGCTCGCTGCAGGACGTCGAAGAGCGCCTGGCCGCGACCGAGCGGCTGATCCGCAAGCACGGCGGCTCGATCGCCGCCGTGCTCGACTACGCCGCGCGTGCCCGCGCCCGCCGGGAGGAGCTCGCCGGCGCCGAGGTCGCGCTCGCGCAGACCGCCGAGCGCCTGGCCGCCGGGCGCGCCGAGCTGCAAGAGCACACAGTCGCCCTGCGCCGTGCGCGCGAGCGGGCCGCTCCGCGTCTGGCGCGCGCCGTGCGCGAGCAGCTCACCGCGCTCGCGATGGCCGAGGCCGACTTCGAGGTGTCCCTCTCCAGCTGCCCGCCCGGCCCCAGCGGCGGCGACTGCGTCGAGCTGCTGATCGCGCCCAACCCGGGCGTGCCCGCCGGTCCGCTGCGCGAGATCGCCTCCGGCGGAGAGCTTTCGCGCACGATGCTCGCCGTGATCGCCGCGTCCGCCGGCGACGGGCCGGCCGAGGACGCGGACGCCGCCGCGGAGCGGGCGACTCTCGTGTTCGACGAGATCGACGCCGGCATCGGCGGGCATGCGGCGCGCGCGGTCGGCGAGCGTCTGCGCAAGCTGGGCGAGACCAGACAGGTCCTGTGCATCACCCATCTGCCCCAGATCGCCTCGCTCGGAGCGCGGCACTTCTCGGTCGTGAAGGACACCTCCGCCGATCTCACGCTCGCCACCGTCGTTGAGCTCGGCGAGGGCGAGGTCGTCTCCGAGCTGGTCCGCATGCTCGGCGCCGAGGACGGCGACACGGCCGCCCGTCGGCACGCCAGGGACCTGCGCAGGGCAGCCTGAGCAGTTACTCTCGGCTGCAATGGCCGCGACCAGGCAGCCACCGAGCGTACCCGTCCAGCCGAACGCGCGCGAGCAGGCTCGCGCCCTCGGCGGTCCTGCCCGGCCGGGACGGCGGACGAAGCTGCTGGTGAGGCACCTGCAGCGTGGAGACATAGCGATCATCGACCATCTCAACATCGATCGCGTCTCCGCCGAGGAGCTGATCGCAGCCGGCGTGGGGGCGGTCCTCAACTGCAGGCCCTCCTCCAGCGGGTCCTACCCGAACCTCGGACCCCAGCTCTTGGTCGAGGCCGGCGTGCACCTCGTCGACCTGCCCGACGACTCGCTGTTCGGGCTCCTCTCGGACAGGGAGGAGATCGTCGTCCGCGGCGGCGAGGTGTTGCGCGGCGACGGCGAGTCGCTGGCGCGCGGGCAGGTGCTCGACCGGGCGCGCGTGCGCGCGGAGACGGAGGCTCGCCGGCGCGAGGTCGGCGAGGCGCTCGAGCGCTTCGCCCACAACACGATCGAGCACATGCGTGAGGAGCGCGAGCTGCTCGCCGGCCGGATCGAGCTGCCGCGCTTCGCCACCGACTTCCGCGACCGCTCCGCGCTGGTGGTCGTGCGCGGCGTCGGCTGCAGGCGCGACCTGCGCGCGCTGCGGCCGTTCATCCGCGACATGCGCCCCGTGCTCGTGGCCGTCGACGGCGGCGCCGAGGCGCTGCTCGAGGCCGGGCTCTGCCCGGACATGATCGTCGGCGACATGGACTCCGCCGGCGAGGCCTCTCTGCTGAGAGCTGTCCGCGGGGGCGCCGAGCTGGTGCTGCACTCCTACGCGGACGGTCGCGCTCCCGGCCGCGCGCGCCTGGAGAAGCTCGAGCTGCCCTTCAAGCTCGTCCCGGCGCCCGGCACCAGCCAGGACGTGGCGATGCTGATCGCCGCCGAGAAGGGCGCCCGGCTGATCGTCTCGGTCGGCTCGCAGTTCAACCTCGTCGAGTTTCTCGACCGCAACCGCAAAGGCATGTCCTCGACGTTCCTCACCCGTCTGCGCATCGGCGAGATCCTGGTCGACGCCAAGGGCGTGAGCCGCCTCTACCATCCCCGTCCGGGCGTCACCCCGCTGCTGGTCGTGATCGCCGCCGGCCTGATTGCGATGGTCGCCGTCATCTGGATGACGCCGGCGCTGCGCGACGTCGCCGACCTGCTGTGGCTGAAGCTCCAGCTGCTGTTCGGCGGCGGCTGAGCGGCCGCCCCGCACTTCCCCGGAAGCGATGTTCGACTACCGCTATCACGCGCTCTCCCTCGCCGCCGTGCTGCTGGCTCTGGCCGTCGGCGTGCTGATCGGCGTGGCGATCGGCGACTCCAACCTCGTCTCCTCGGCCAAGAGCGGCATCGTCCACAATCTCAATACCGAAGTGAACGAAGCCCGCCGCCAGGTGGGCCAGCTCCAGAACAAGCTCGCCGAAGAGGAAGCGTTCGCGAACGGGCTCTACCCGCTCGCCACCCACAACCTGCTGGGCGCCCGCAACGTCGGGCTCGTGTTCCTCGGCGGCTCTTCGGATCGGGTCAACGGCCTCGTGCGCTCCGCGGTCACGCAGGCCGGCGGCGCCGTCGCGACCGTGGCCGCGGTGCGCGAGCCGCTCGACCTGCAGGGGATCGCCCGCGACGCGGCTGGAACCCACTATGCCGCCCTCGCCGGCTCGTCTGCGCTGGTCGGACGCTTCGGCGAACTCGCCGGGCGGCAGCTGGTCAGCGGCGGGCAGCTCGTCGCCCGCGAGCTGCTCAGCCGTGTGCGCCCGAGCCTGTTGAGCGCCTTCGACGGGCAGCTCGTCAAGCTCGAAGGGCTGGTCGTGATGCGCGCCGACCCGGCCTCCATGACCCCCGAACAGAGCGAAGTCGCCGCCGCGTTCGAGTCCGGGCTGCTCGCGGGCGCAGCTGCGGCCGGCGTGCCCGCGACAGGGGTCGAGCTGACCGACACCGAACCCTCCCAGGTGCCGTGGTACAGGAGCAAGCGCATGTCGAGCGTCGACGATCTCGACGCGCCGGCGGGCCGGGCCGCGCTCGTCTACGCGCTCGCCGGCGCGCACGGCACGTTCGGCGTGAAGCCCACCGCGGACTCGCTGCTGCCGAGCGCGGTGCCGTAACGCCGAGCGGGGTGTCGTAACCGAACGAGCGGCCCGGAGGCCTGATCATGCGGGGGATGACAGTGCCGCATGCGGCGCTGTCGGCAGGGCCGCATGCGGCCCTGCTCGGACCCGCACATGTGCGGGTCCGCCGGTCGGCGCATGCGCCGACCGGAACATCATCGACCATATGAGTCGGTCTCATCCGCGCTCGCCGCTAGCTTCCTCGCATGCGCGCCCTGCCCCTGCTGATCGCGTTCGCGCTCGCCGCGATCCTGGCGCCGCCGATCCTGCGGGCGCTGCGCGCCGGCGGGCACACGCGGCCCAACTACCGCGCGCGGGCGCTCGCGGTTCCGTTCGGCGTGCTCGTCCCGGCGGCCGCCGTGCTCGCGCTCGTTCCGCTCACGCTTCTGGAACGCCTGACCAGCACCGGAATCCTCTATCCGGATCTGCTCCCCGCGTCCGTGTACGTGCTGGGAGTCGCGCTCCTCGGTCTGATCGACGACACGCTCGGCGCCGAGCGCGCCGGCGCGCCGCGCGGTCCTCGCGGCTGGCGCGGGCACGGCGCCGCGGTGTTGCGCGGCGAGCCCTCGACGGGCGCGCTGAAGGCCACCGGCTCGCTCGGCTTGGCCCTGCTCGTGACCGATTTCGCGCGCCTGTCGACCGGTCGCTGGCTGCTGGCGGCCGCCGTGCTCGTGCTCGCCACCAACATGTTCAACCTGCTCGACCTGCGCCCCGGCCGCGCCGTCAAGGCGTTCGTCCTGCTCGGTGCGGGGCTGACGATCGGGGCGCGGGAGCTGCGCCCGCTGTGGACGCTCGGGCTGTTCGTCGCGCCCGCGCTCGTCGCCGGCCTGTACGACCTGCGCGAACGGGCGATGCTGGGCGACACGGGCGCGAACCTGCTCGGCGGGCTCGCCGGGCTGTGGCTGGTGGCGATCCTGTCCGACACGGGCCAGCTGATCGCGCTCGCGCTCCTGCTCGCGCTCACCGTCTACGGCGAGCTGCGCTCGATCTCGGCGCTCTTCGAACGGGTGCCGCTGCTGCGCGGGCTAGACTCCTGGGGCAGGCCTTCATGACTTCGCACGTTTCCGACCGCCGCGTGGACGGCAACTCCAAGACCCGGTTCATCTTCGTCACCGGCGGCGTCGTCTCCTCGCTCGGCAAGGGCATCGCCGCGGCCTCGCTCGGCCGCCTGTTGGTCGCGCGCGGGATGTCCGTGGCGATGCAGAAGTTCGACCCCTACATCAACGTCGATCCCGGCACGATGTCGCCGTATCAGCACGGCGAGGTGTTCGTCACCGAGGACGGCGCCGAGACCGACCTCGACCTCGGCCACTACGAGCGGTTCACCGACGCCAACACGAGCCGCGCCTCCAATGTCACGGCCGGCGGCGTCTACGACACCGTGATCCGCCGGGAGCGCCGCGGCGACTATCTCGGCGGCACCGTCCAGGTGGTTCCGCACATCACCGACGAGATCAAGCAGCGCATCGCGCTGATCGCCGAGTCCAGCGACGTGGACTTCGTCATCACCGAGGTCGGCGGCACCGTCGGCGACATCGAGTCGCTGCCGTTCCTGGAGGCGATCCGCCAGTTCCCCGTCGACGTCGGCAGGCGGCGCTGCATGTTCATCCACCTGACGCTCGTCCCCTATATCGGCCACGCGGGCGAGCTGAAGACCAAGCCGACCCAGCACTCCGTCAACGAGCTCAGGCGCATCGGCATCGCGCCCGACATGCTGATGTGCCGTTCCGAGAGCGCGCTCTCCCCGGACATCCGCAAGAAGATCGCGCTGTTCGCGAGCCTGCCGGTCGACGCCGTCGTCTCCGCGCGCGACGTCGACGACATCTACAAGGTCCCGCTCGTGTTCCGTGAGCAGGGGGTCGACGAGTTCATCCTCGAGCACTTCGCCCTTGACGCGCCCCCGCCCGACCTGTCGGGTTGGCGGGAGTCGATCGAACGCGCCGAATGCGCGAGCGGCGTCGTCAAGATCGCGCTCGTCGGCAAGTACGTGCAGCTCGCGGACGCCTACCTGTCGGTCTCCGAGGCGCTCCGTCACGCCGCCGCGTCGCAGGGGGGGCGGGTCGAGATCGAGTGGATCGACTCCGAGAAGCTCGAGGACCCGAGCACCGGCGCCGCGCAGGCGCTCGCCGCCGCCGACGGCATCCTGATCCCCGGCGGATTCGGCGGGCGCGGGATCGAGGGCAAGATCGTCGCCGCCCAGATCGCGCGCGAGCGCCAGGTGCCCTACCTCGGCATCTGCCTGGGCATGCAGGTCGCGGTCTGCGAGTTCGCTCGTCACGTGGCCGGCATGGAGGGCGCGAACTCCACCGAGTTCGACCTCGAGACGCCCTATCCCGTGATCGACCTCTTGCCGGAGCAGAAGGAGGTCGCAGATCTCGGCGGCACGATGCGCCTCGGCGCCGACCCGATCAAGCTGCACGACGGCACCCGCGCACGCGATATCTACGGCGAGGCCGTCGTCTACGAGCGCCACCGCCACCGCTATGAGGTCAACAACCTGCTGCGCAAGCGCTTGCAGAGCGCGGGCCTGATCGTCTCCGGCACTTCTCCCGACGAGCGCCTGGTGGAGACGATCGAGCTCGAGGACCATCCCTTCTTCCTCGCCTCCCAGTTCCACCCCGAGTTCAAGTCGCGCCCGGAGCGCCCCGCGCCGTTGTTCCGCGAGTTCGTCGCCGCGGCGCTCAGACGCGCGGGCGCCGAGCGCGCCGAGCCTGCGCACGCCGAGCACGCCGAGCCCGCGCGTGCCAACGCCGATCCGACTCCCGCCGGCCGGTCGTGAGCACGAGCCTCTCCGCGAACGGGCAGGCCCGAGAAGATCCGTCGACGGCCCTCGCGACGCTTCGCGTGGAGGCCGTCTTCCGGGACGTCGATGAGCAGCAGGCGCACGCGATCGCGGCCGAGATGATCACGCGTGCTCACGAGCTCGCCAATCAGCCGGAACGCGAGTGCGATGTCGACGTCAGCGTCCAGGTGGCTCTGCCCGAGGACGATGGCGCTCGTCCGAGCGCCGCCCTGTAGCTTGAGAGCGCAATGCTGAAGCTGCGCCGCGCCACTGTCCTCGACGCCGGTCCACCGGACGGCCCCGAGCAGGATCTCGTGATCGAGCTGACCGCAGCCGGCGGTGGTGGCGGAACGGGACGTCCGCGGGCGGCGATCGCCGACGTCGCGCTCGTCGGCGGCGCCCGGGTCGGGGACGAGGTGATCGTCAACGCGCAGGCGCTCGACCTCGGTCTCGGCTCCGGCGGGTTCGACATCGTGCACGTCAACCTCACGCGCGGGCTGGCCGGCGACGGGGCGCCGGGCGCGAGCGTGATGAAGCTCAACTACACGAGCCTTCAGCACGCCGTCCGACCGGTCGAGGACGAGCGGCTGAGCCTGCCCCTGGGGCGCCCGGTCGCGGTGCTCGCCCTGCACGGCCAGCTCGCGCCGGTCGTCTGGGCGTTCGCGCAGGCCGCTCCCGGCAGGAGCCTCGGCTACGTGCAGACCGTGGGCGGCGCGCTGCCCGGCGGGCACTCGCGCACCGTTCGCACGCTGCGCGAGCGCGGTCTGCTGGCCGGCCACCTGACCGCCGGTGCGGCGTTCGGGGGCGAGGGCGAGGCGATCACGATCGCCGGCGCGCTCCATCACGGGCTGGCGTCGCTCGGTTGGGACGCCGCCGTCTGCGGACCCGGCCCCGGCATCGTCGGCTCGAGCTCCCCGCTCGGCCACGGCGGCCTGTCGGCGCTCGACTCCGCCCATGCGGCGCTCGCGCTCGGCTGTCCGGCGCTGCTCGTCGCGCGCATGTCCTCGGGCGATCCGCGCGCGCGCCATCGGGGCATCTCCCATCACACGCTGACCGTGCTCGACCTGCTGCTCGCGCCCGTCACCGTCGCCCTGCCCGCGGGGATGCGCTCGCCCGTCGGCGCGGATCTGCGCGCAGGTCTGGGGGCCGTGTTCGGCGGGGCGCTGCCGAGCCGGCCCGGGCTCGAGCTGGACGTCGAGCGTCCGGCGCGCATCACCCGCCACGACTGGCGCCGCGCGACGGTCGACCTGCCTGCCTACGCCGCATCGAGTCTTCCCGCGCATACGATGGGTCGCAGCCTGGCCGAGGATCCCCTGTTCTTCGGAGCCGCCCTCGCCGGAGGCGTCGCGCTCACAGAGCTCCTCGCGCAGGCCCCCGGGGGCGATCGTGCGGGCGCCCGTCCCGACGACCATCCCGGCGGTCATTCCGGCGAGCACGCGGACTCGCAGCGGGAAGGAGCGCAGCGGGCCGGGGCGAAGCTCCGAGGGTGACTTCGACCGAGACCTCGTCCGTTCCGAGCAGGCAGATCGAGCCGCTCGTGCTCGACTTCCTCGCCTACCTCGAGCTCGAGCGGGGCTTGTCGCGCAACACCCTCGAGGCCTACCGCTCGGATCTGCTCCAGCTCGGCGAGTTCCTGCGCCGGCGCGACGTCGACCCGCTGGAGGCGCAGCACGGCGATCTCGCCGCGTTCCTGTCCGAGCTGGCCGGGGCGCCGGCGGCGAAGCGGGCGGCCGGGATGAGCCCAGCCGGCGCGCGCAAAGGGTCCGGGACCCCAATCGCACGCAGGGCCGCGCGGGCCGACCTGCCCGACGCCGAGGGCGCCGCGGAGCCTGGGGCGCCGGCGGCGGCCGCGACCCTGCAGCGCAAGGCGGCGTGCCTGCGCTCGTTCTACCGGCACCTTCGCCGCGAGGGCACGATCGCGCACGATCCGACCGCCGAGCTGCGCGGGCCGCGTCGCACCCAGCGGCTCCCCAAGGCGCTCACGCGCGGCGAGGTCACCAAGCTGCTGAACGAGCCCCGCGGGACCGAGCCCCTCGCGCTGCGCGACCGCGCTCTGCTGGAGCTGATGTACGCGTGCGGCCTGCGCGCGTCGGAGACGGTCGGCCTGGAGCTGCGCGACGTCGACCTCGACGAGGGTCTGTTGCGCGCGCGCGGCAAGGGCGCCAAGGAGCGGATCGTGCCGGTCGGGGCGCGCGCAATCGCCGCGCTGCGCGCCTACCTCCAGCGCGGACGCCCGCAGCTGGTCGGCATCCGGGTCCAGTCGAAGCTGTTCGTCAACAGTCGCGGCGGCGGTCTCACGCGCCAGGGCCTGTACAAGATCGTCCAGGGCCACGCGCGCACCGCGGGCCTTCACGGCAAGATGAGCCCGCACACGCTCCGCCACACGTTCGCCACCCATCTGCTCGCGGGTGGCTGTGACCTGCGCTCGCTGCAGGAGATGCTCGGCCACGCCGACCTCGCCACCACCCAGGTCTACACGCACCTCTCGGCCGAGCGCCTCAAGGACGTCTACTTCGACGCGCATCCCCGCGCCAAGCGCGGGGGATAAGGCGCGCGCCGCCGCCCGGGCCGCGCTGGAGAGACGTCGGCGCGAGCGTCCTGCGCCGCCGCCCGGGCCGCGCTGAGGAGACGTCGGCGCGTGCGTCCTGCGCCGCCGCCCGGGCCGCGCTGAGGAGACGTCGGCGCGAGCGTCCTGCGCCGGCTGACCGGCCGCGACGCGGACGATCTCCCGGGGCGGCCGTTCCTGGCCCCGTAAGCTGGTCGGCAGCGATGCCCGAGCTGCCCGAGGTCGAGACGATCAGACGCCAGCTCGCGCCGCTCGTGGAGGGTCGCAAGCTCAGGAGCATCGAGATCCTCGACCCGCGCTGGTCGCGTCCGCTAGCTCCACAGGAGCTGGCCGACGCGCTCACCGGACGCCGCGTACAGCGGCTGGAGCGCCGCGGCAAGTACCTGCTGTGGCGTCTCTCCGGCGAGGTCAGCCTCGCGCAGCACCTGCGCATGACAGGCTCGGTCCTGTGTGAGCCGGACCCCGAGCCCGCGCATGTGCGCGTGCGCATTGAGCTCGGGCCTTCGAGCGCGCGGGCGGGCGGGCCGAGGCCCGGAACCCGCGGCGGCGGCCGCGCTGTCGGGACGCCCGCGCGGACGGACGGACGCGGCCGCGGGCGCAGGAGGCTTGCGATCGTCGATCCGCGGCGCTTCGGCACGGGCGAGCTGCTGCTGGGCGAGCCGGCGCTCGAGCGGTTCTTCGCGCAGCGCCTCGGGCTCGAGCCGTTCGACGAGCGCTTCACGCCCGAGCACCTCGGCGCCATCGCGCGCGGGCGGACAGCTCCGATCAAGGCGCTTCTGCTCGACCAGCGGCGGATAGCGGGCGTCGGCAACATCTATGCCGACGAGGCGCTCTTCCGCGCGGGCATTCACCCGCTGCGCCCGGCCGGGCGCCTGTCGCGCGAGCAGCGCACGCGCCTGCGCGAGGCCGTGATCGAGGCGCTTTGCGAAGGCATCGACGCGCGCGGCGCGAGCATCGACGACTTCCGGCACGTCGACGGCGTCCGGGGCTCCTTCCAGGACCGCTTCCTCGTGCACCGCCGCGCGGGCGAGCCGTGCGTCCGCTGCGGCACGGAGATCGTCAAGATGGTCGTGGCCGGTCGCGGCACCTACGTGTGCGAGACCTGCCAGCCGCGGCCCCGCAGACGGTCGGCGAGCGGTGGGAGGGGGCGCAGGGCGTAGAGCGCAGGCGGGCTGCGGCCGGCTCGCCTGCGCTCCGGGCTCAGAACCGCTTTCAAAAAGATCGGCACGCCCGGAATGCGTCCCTGGACACGGCGCTGACCGATCGAAGATCGGCCAGCCACGTGACGGCTCGCACGTGCTGGCCGATCCCGGACGATCGGCAGCATGCGCTTCGCCGCCCCGCGTCGCCCAGCTTGGTCCATGAACGCCCCACCGATCGAAGATCGGCCAGCACCGCCT
>DASQGE010000022.1:0-6965 GCA_035632775.1 Solirubrobacteraceae bacterium
CCCGCCCGATCTGAGCCGCGCCCGATCTGACGCCCGCCCCGATCTGAACCCCGCCCGATCTGACGCCCGCCCCGATCTGAGCCGCGCGGCGCGAACTCTTCAGTCCGGGATCAGGCCCTCGCCCGTGAACTCGCGCCCGGCCTCGGCGAAGGTCAGGTCGGCGGGGGGCAGGATCAAATCCGACGTCTCCAGCTCGTCCTCGCCGAGGCGCTGGCCTTGGGCGCGCACGTAGTCCAGCAGCGTCTGGTAGGCGTCGGCGAAGCCGTCTTTCTGTCCTCCCTCGACGATCTTTACGACCGCGTTCTCCAGCTCGTTGACGCGCGAAGCGGCGCTGTCGTCGAGGCGATATTGGTCCTCGCCGGAGATGCGCACGATCATCACTGGCCGCCTTGGGCCGGCTGAGAACCGGACGCGCCGGCGCTGCCGGGCGCCGCGGTGGGAGCGGCGATCTCGCCGGCCGCCGCGGGAGCGCCGCCCTGGCCAAGTTCGGCTTTCATCTTGGCGAGATCGTCATCGACGGCCGACTGGCTGGAGAGCGACTTCAGCTGACGGTCGATGTCGTCTTCGCCCGAGCCGAGCGCTGTGAGATCCTCGAAGGTCCCGGCGGCTTCCAGCTCGGACACGGCGTCGGCGCGCGCTTTCATGTTTTCGGTCTTGTCCACCGCGCGCTGCATCGCCAGGCCGACGTCGGCCATCTGCTCGCCGACTCCCGTGGCGGCCTCGGAGATGCGCACCTGCGCCTCGGCGGCGGAGTACTGCGCCTTGATGACCTCCTTCTTGGTGCGAAACGCCTCGATCTTCGCGCGCAGCTTCTGCTCGGAGTCGGTCAGCTTCTGCTGCTGCTCTTCCAGTTCGGAGACCTGCGTGTCGAGGCCCTGAAGCTCGGTCTGGGCGACGTTCTTGCGCTCCAGGGCCTGGCGGGCGAGATCCTCCTGGCCGGAGGCGAGCGCCTGGCGGGCTTGGGTGTCGAGCTTGACCACGCTCTGCTGCAGGGACGCCTCCTGCATCTGCAGGCGCTTCTTGGCCGTGACGACGTCGGCGATGCCCTTCTTGACGTTCTGCAGCTGTTCGACTTGCTTCTGGTAGCTGTAGTCGAGCGTCTCGGCGGGGTCTTCCGCGCGGTCCAGCAGCTTCGAGACCTTTGCCTTGACGACAGTTGACATGCGCCCGGTCAAGCCGGCCATCTGATCCTCCTATTGCAGTTCGCGCGCTTCGGTGCCTGCTCGCGCGGTTGGATTCGCTCAAGCGTAGCCGAAAGCGCCCGCCCGACCTCCGATCCGATCCCCGGCGGCCGGAGGCGTGGTCGCGTGCGCCCGCTCTACAGACCGAGCGGGTGGCGGACCGCGAAGCCTTCGTTGCCTGGGCGCAACGGACGCCAGCGTGGGCCCTGCTGGTTTGAGGGATCGTCGGCGGCGCTCGTGTCCAGGCGCAGACCGGCGACCGTCATGTAAGCGTGGCCTGCGTTGGAGAAGATCGTGACCCAGCGTCCGACCCCATGCGAGCCCCAAGCCATGAATTCCGAGGAGTCCTCGGGGCTCGACAGCAGGTTGGCGCCATGCAGGGCGAAGGAGACGGTTCCCGAGCAGTCGTATCCGGACGAGACGAACGAGGCGTGGCCGCCGCCGTAGACGTACGGCCGGCCGACGATCTGGTTGCCCGCCCAGATCATCTGCTGGACGCTCGCGGGCGCGGACATCGGCGCCGCCGCGAGCCCGTTCACGTAGCGGGCGAGCGAGCCTGGGACGAGCAGCTCGGGCTTGGTGGAAGCGCTCACGCCGACAGGGCTGCCGCCGGTTGCGCCGCCCACCCGGCCTGACGCGGCGCCCGCGACGTAGGGGACGATTGCGCCGCTCGCGGCCTTCTCGTACACCGGGCCGTTGTAGGCGACGCTGGGCGTCTTGGCGGTGACAGGCGAGAGGTGCGGCGGCTTCTTCGGCGTGGTCTTGGCGGCCGGGGCGGCGCCACCGCTGGCGGAGGTGTTGACGGGTCCGGCGGAGGCGCCGCCCGCGACCGACGCGGCGCTGGTCGTGCCCGCCAGCGCCGGAGCAGCCGCGAAGGCCAGTCCCGCCAAGCTCGAGCAAATCACCGCGCTCAGGATTCGCACCCGCACAACAACCTCTTTCGTCGGCCTGCGGGGTTAGCTGACGGGCTAGCGCTGAAAGAGCCTGCGCTTCCTACGGATTGACCGCGGGATTCGCCCCAAACAACTTGGGTCCCCCGTTCCCTGACATCTGGTCAGAGATTCGGCGTTCGCGGCGGGACCCTAGCAAAGTGCAAGGACGGTTGCACGCCTTGCACGCCTATTCGCGGCTTTTTCCTGGAAATTGCGGAATTTCAGGCGGTTTGGCACGCTCGGCCGCGACCCCGTCGTCCGCTGTCCCGTCGTCCGCGACCCCGTCGTCCGCTGTCCCGTCGTCCGCTGTCCCGTCGTCGGCAGCGACCTCGTCGTCGCGGATCGGCGCGTCCGGCTCCCACGAGAGCGGCGCGTAGAGGCCGCTGAGGCCGGCGACCTTCTTTATCCGCCCCGCTTTGGCGGCCGCCCACAGGTTCGCCCCGAGCGCGTTGGCGTTCGCCGGCGCGTCGAGTTGCTCGTCCTGCATGAACTTGAAGAGAGCGCTCGGCCCCATCGGCCGTCCGACTCTTTCGAGCGCCGCCGCGGCACGTTCCTGGCCCGGAGCGACCTTCGCCTCCGACGCGTCGCCGACCTTGCCTGCGGAAGGCCCGGCAGCGGTCTCGCCGGAGACGCGCGCCAGCAGCTCGACGAGCTCCCCCAGCCGGCGAACCTGCTCGGACAGCTGCGCCAGCTCCTCGCGCTTGGCCTTGTAGATGCGTCGCGCCTCCGGGAGCTTTGCCCGGATGTCCTGTGGATCGAAGAGATCGACCTCTAGGTGCTCGCTGGCGATCATCAAGGCCGACTCTAGCAACGCAATGACAGGCCACAATCTTCGCAAGGACGACCCACAATCATCGGAAAATGCAGCGAAAGGTCGAGAGCGTCGGCGCGGTCTCAAGCGCGCAGGCTGGATTGTCGATAAGGAACACCGGACGGCCAATCGGCCATCCGGCGGAGTGGCCCGACAGGTCATCCGGGTAGAGAGCGGCCGTGGGGCCGAAGTGTCGCCCGCCCCCGGTCGCTCCTTTACACTCGTCGCGCCTCACGCCGCCCGGGCTCCCCGGTCCTGGAAGGGCCGCGGCGCCGGCAGGTCCCCCATGCCCGGCAGGTCCGCCCGCGCCTGGAGGTCGCCCGTGTCCGGCAGCTCCGCCCGCACCGGCAGGTCTCCCATGCCCGGCAGGTCCGCCCGCGCCTGGAGGTCGCCCGTCGTGTCCGGCAGGTCCACACCGGTCCGATAGGGTCTTCCGCCATGCTGAGCGCCGAGGAGATCCGCGACGTCAACACGCGCTATCACGACGTGGCCGCCGGCCATTACGACGCGAAGTGGGGAATCGACTTCGGCGATCTGGGCCTGGAACAGGTCACCGCGAAGGTGCGCAAGGCGCTCGGCGACCCGGCGCCCGAGCGCTTTCCGCGGGCGCTCGAGATCGGCGCCGGGACCGGATACTTCACGCTGAACTTGCTCCGCGCCGGGATGATCGGCGAGGCGACGTGCAGCGACATCTCGCCGGGGATGCTTGCCGAGCTGCGCGCGAACGCCCGGCGCCTGGGCCTGACGGTCGAGACCGAGCCCGCCGACGCCGAGCGGCTGCCGTTCGAGGACGACAGCTTCGACCTCGTGTTCGGCCATGCGGTGCTGCATCACATCCCCGACCTCTCGCGCGCGTTCGCGGAGTTCGCCCGCGTGCTCGCGCCCGACGGCAGGATCGTGTTCGCCGGCGAGCCGTCCCGCTACGGCGATCGCCTCGCGCGCGTGCCCAAGGGCGTCGCCGGCGCCGTCGCGCCGCTGTGGCGGTGGGCGGTCGGCGCGCGGCCCGCCCCGCCCGCGGAGGGCGGCGCCCCCGACGCGGCTCTGGAGGGGGTCGTCGACGTGCACGCGTTCGCCCCCGCCGAGCTCTCGCGCGCGGCGCGCGGCGCGGGCTTTGAAGACGTGCGCGTGAGCGGCGAGGAGCTGCTGGCAAACTGGTTCGGCTGGACGAACCGCACGCTCGAGGCCACCGCCGAGCCCGCCGACGTGCCGTGGGCGTGGCGCCAGTACGCCCACCGCGGCTATCTGCTCCTGCAGGGCCTCGACCGGCGCCTGCTCGAGTCGCGGTTGCCGCCGGCGATCTTCTACAACCTGATGATCACCGCCCGCGTTCGGGACGTCACCGGGCACAACAGCTAGCGCGAGAAGTTGGGGTTTGCGGACCCATATTTCCATCATCTGGAAGCCGGCCGGCTGACGGCAATAAACTGCCCCCATGTCGGCTCTGCGCGAGGAAGGGTTCCCGCTGTTTCCCCTCGGGATCGTCGCGCTGCCGACGGAGACCGTGCCGCTGCACATCTTCGAGGACCGCTATAAGCGGATGATCGAGGAGTGTCTCGAGCACGAGCGCGAGCTGGGCATCGTGTGGCTCTCGGAGGAGGAGCTCAAGTCGGTCGGCTGCGCGTGTGAGATCGAGCGCGTGCTCGAGCGCGGCGAGGACGGCAGCGTGGACATCGTCGTGCGCGGCACCCGGCCCTTTCAGTTGATCGAGCGCGAGGACGAGCTCCCCTACCCGGCCGGCACGATCGAGCCGCTGCGCGACGCCGACGAGGAGCCCGACGCGGACGCGGCGCAGACCGCCCGCGAGCTGTACAGCGAGCTGGTCGAGCAGGCGACCGACAAGCAGCTCTCCGAGGACGAGCTGGCCGGGCTCGACGCCTACACGATGGCGGGGACCGTCGAGTTCGGAACCGACGCCAAGCAGGAGCTGCTGGAGCTGCGCTCGGAGAACGCGCGCATGCGCCTGCTCGCGCTCCTGTTCCGCGCCGCGATCAAGCGCCTGGAGCTGGTCGACCGCGCGCAGGTGCGAGCGCTCTCCAACGGCAAGGTCCGCTTCAGCTGACCTTCACGCCCCCTGCTGCGGCAGCTTGCACACGCCCTCGGCGACCTGCAGCACGAACAGGGCCAGGTTGCGAAGCACCTTGGGCTGGCCGGCCGAGTTGTCGGCGAAGCTCACCGAGCCGTTTTCGTCGCGCAGGTGATACTCGAGCACCGACCCCGGCTTTGCGGGCAGCGACAGGCGTTCGGAGGCGGGGCTCTTCAGTTCTTCCTGGATCGCGCGCGCCTGCACGATCTGGGGGTCGCTCAGCTTCAGCTCGGGCCCGCCGTTGCAGCGCACTCCGCCTTCTTCGTTGACGAGCAGCGTCAGACGCGCGCCTGGCACGCCGCCTGAGCGCTGCACGATGAACAGGTCCGGCGCCTCGATCCCTCCGCAGCCCGCGATCAGAGCCGCGACCGCCGAGGCGCCTACGAGGAGCGACGCCGGCCCTGAGCGTGACGCCCACCCCACGCGCGACGCCCACCCCATGCGCGACGCCCGTCTCGCACGCAACGCCCACCCCACGCGCGCGCGTCGCGGGCACGACGGCCGCCTCACACGCTCACCGCGACGCCGCCCCGGCGGGGATCGCCCGCGCCCGTCAGCCGCCCGCCGGAGCTGAGCACCGCCTGGACGCCCCCGAAGAACAGGTTGAGCGAATGAAAGCGCACAACCTCCTGCTCGGGGTCGAGCTCGCGCAGCGGCTGCGCGTCGATCCCGGGCTCGTGATAGATGACGCCGTCCTCGAAGTGCACACGCGGCGCCTGTACCGCCTCGCGCGCGCCGAGTCCGTGGTCGACCACGCCGACGATCGTCTGCAGGATCGCCGAGCGGATGCGGTTGGAGCCGGCGCTGCCGAGCACCAGCTCGACCTCGTCGTCGCACAAGACGATCGACGGCGCCACCATGCTCGGCATCCGCCTGCCCGCGGGATGGCGGTGAAAGCCATGCGGATTGAGATCTTCCTCGCCCATCACGTTGTTGATGTGCATCCCCGTGCCGGGCACGACCACGCCCGAGCCCTCGCCGTTCGTGCACGTCACGCTGCACGCGCGCCCGTCGGTGTCGAGCACCGAGATGTGCGTCGTCGAGCCCAGCTTCGCCGCCAGGAACCGCTCCAGGAAGCCCTCCTCCGCCAGCCCCTCCACGAACTCGGGGGTGCGCTCGCCCTGCGCCGCCTGCATCGCCGCGACCACGGCCTGGAGCGACGGCGGCTGGGCGCCGCGGTCGAGCAGCGCGAGCGAGTACGCGAGCAGCGTGCCCCCCGCCGACGGAGGCGGGTTGGTGAGCACCACGCGGTCGCGGTAGGCGACGCTCAGCGGGTCGCGCTCCAGCGCACGGTAGGACGCCAGCTCGTGCGCGCCCAGCGAGCCCCCGCGCTCGCCCAGCCAGTCGCACACCGCGTGCGCGAGCTCGCCGCGGTAGAACGGCTCGGCGCCGTCCTCGCCGAGGCGATCCAGGGCGTCCCCGAGCTCGGGGTTGCGCAGCAGCTCGCCCTCGCGCAGCACACGGCCCTCGGGCGCCCACAGCGCTGCGCACTCGGGCGTGGAGGTGAGCAGGTCGGCGAGGATCTCCGCCACGTACGCTTGGCCGGCGTTGAGAACGACCCCTTCGCGCGCGAGCCGCGCCGCCGGCGCCGCGAGCGCGGCCAGCGGAAACGTGCCCCAGCGCTCGATCGCCGCACACACGCCCGCGGGCGTGCCGTAGACCCCGCACGACGCCGGGCCGATGTAGAAGACCTGGACCGCGTCCCCGAACGACACGTCCACGGCCTCCAGCTCGGCCGCGCTTCCGTCCACCGGGCGAGGAGGAGCCTGTACGAAGAAGTCCAGCAGGGTCGGCGCCTCGCCGCCGCCCGCGACCAGCATGTGCCCGCCCGCACCCAGCCCGGTAAGGAGCGGCTCGGCCGCGAACGAGGTCAGCATCGCGCCAACCGCCGCGTCAACCGCGTTGCCACCTTCGCGCAGCACCCGGGCTCCGGCCTGAGCCGTCAGCGGATGTCCCGC